>JBCDAA010000057.1:0-30018 GCA_039186435.1 Myxococcota bacterium
CCGGTTGACGCCGAACCATTGCAGCTTCCGCTTGTCTGGCACGAACGCGACCAGCACGACCCGCGGCACCGGTGGCTTCGAGAGCAGGTCGCCGCGACCACCCAAGCCCTCCTCGGACCCTAGCCGCCCCCAGCCCAGACGAGCTCAGAGACGGCCCAGCGATCCCAACCCAAGAAGATCCCAACCCAAGAACAGCCAACCTGATTTATTGACACGCTGCACTTCGGCAAGGGTGGTATGGCCCCACCTCCCTCGAAACGCAGACGGGACCGCTCATCGATCTCTTCTTCTAACGCGAAGGTCCCGCCAGCCCCGCGGCACGCCGAACAAGCTCGACAAACTCCGCTTGGGTTTCGTCCTGTCCGAGCGCATTCCCCGCGATCTCGGCGACGCGACCGAACTCGGCGCCCTCACTGTGACCGCTCTGCGCCAGGATCTCGGCGAACTCCACCACGGCCGCACCGAAGCGAAACGCGCGCGAAGCGTTCTCGAAGCGGTCGGTCGCATCGTTGGCTGAAAACGAATAGCGCTGCAGCTGGCTTTGATCACCGTCCGCGTCTTTGTAGCGAACCCGAACCTCCACCAAGGACTCCGTCGTCTCACGAAGGTCGACGCCCTCCTGAAGCTCGATCTCGAGAAAGGCGGTCACGTAGTCGCCGGCACCGACTTCTGCAGCATCGACCTGGTCGTTCGCGAAGTCTTCGTGGGCAAGGATGCGATTGTCGTAGCCGATGATCCGGTGCGAGCGAACGATTTGGTCGTTGAGCTCAACCTGCACCTTGGCGTCCTTCGCGACCACCTGAAGCGTCGCCGAGAGATCGGTTCCAAGGGCGCGATCGGCTTCGCGGCGATTGTCGATGAAGCCGTAGTTTCCGTTTCCGCGATCCGCCAGCTGCTCCATGAACGCGTCGTTGAGGTTGCCGCGCCCGAAACCAAAAACGCTCAGGGTGATGCCCTGTTCACGGCGACGCTCCACCTCCTGAATCAGACCTTCACCGGTCAGCCCGACGTTGAAATCTCCGTCCGTGCAGAGAATCACGCGGTTGATTCCGCCGCGGACAAGGTGCTGGGCGGCGAGATCGTACGCGGTCCGAATGCCCGCTGCGCCGTTCGTTCCACCTCCCGCGCGAAGGCCTGCAACCCCGTCCAAGACTGCTGCGCGATGACTGATCTCCGTCGGCGGAAGCACCACCCGATCCGCGCCGGCGTAGGTGACGATCGCAACTCGGTCGTTCTCCCGAAGGTTTTGGGCGAGCTGCTGTAGCGAGTACTGCACGAGTCCCAGTTTTTCGGACGAGGCCATCGACCCGGACACATCGACCAGAAACACGAGGTTCGTCTGCGGCCGCGCCTGGGCTTCGACATCGCGCGCGCGAACCCCGACCCGAAGCAGGTGCTTTCCTTGGCCAAAGGGCGACGGCGCCGCTTCGAGGTGGACCGCAAAGGGAACCTCCGACTGCGGATCGGGACCGGGGTCGTCGAAGTTGAAGAAGTTGATGTACTCCTCGGCGCGCACGCTCTGCGGCGACGGGAGCCGACCGGACGTGATGTCGCGCCGCATGATCGTGTAGCTCGCCGTATCGACATCGAGGGAGAACGTCGCGAGACGGTCCTGCCGGGTATCGACGACGGGGCTCTCCTCGGTGTGCGAGTAGCGCTCGCCGCCCGCGTAGGAAGGCTCCGCGGCAGCTTCTGCATAGCCGTAGTCAGCGCCACCACTGTGCTGGTTGGCGCCGCAGGCCCCTAGGAGCGCGAGGACACAAGCGTTGCGAATGATTCGATACATGGACTTCCTCCGTCGTTACAGTCGAAGAACGAAGCCGCTGCGCGGGGCTTACACCCGGCCGCAAAGAAACCGCAGCTCATCAGGAGTCGAAGAAGCGCACCACCGGCCCGATGCTGACGGTGACGTCATGAACGGGATGTTGCGCTCTGCCGAAGAGCCCGTAGTTCAGCTCGAGATCCAAACCAAAACGTGTGGTCACCCAGAGGTAGGCCCCGCACGCGAACACCGCGCCCACCAGTGTCGTTCGTTCGTCGTGCTCCACGCGTACGGCGATGGCGGGCCCGATTCCAACGTAGAGCCGCAGGGCCTCGCCCACACTCGTCGAACCCTTCACCAGCAGGTCGACTGGGACCTCCCAAGCGTCTCCATGAAACCGAAGCACCTGTCCCGAGAGCTCCACGTCAAGATGACCCGGAATTAGCGGCAACTCGACGAAGAGCCCCGCCCCTGCCCCGTGCTCGCCCACCGTTTCGCGGGCCCACGCATAGCTAAACTTCGCGCCGATCAGCAGCTCAAGCTCAAGGAGATCAATGCATTCCTCCGTGCCCTCGCAGCTGTGGGCGCGCGCTCCAGAAGTGCCGAAGAGAAGCGCTCCGAGCAGAAGCGCCGCCTCGAGGATGCATCGGTTGAGCCTCTTCACGAAACTCGTCAACTCGCTCGCGGGTCTTTGAGGTCGCCGATTCGAAGAACCGCACAGCGCTTCGAACAAACGTGGCACACACACGCGAAAGTGGCATCGCACGGCGCTTCTCCAAGGCCGGTCGGGAGATGATGCAACTGCGGCGGCATGCATCGAACTCCTTGACGCTTTCGCCGAGATCGCGGACGCGCGAGAGGAACCCCCTTCGACATTCGCCGGACCCTATTCGCGATTCGAGCCCGCCGATACGGCCCGTGCCGCGCACATAGTGCGCGAACGGGATCATACAAAACGCGCCGCGACGCAGGTAATGCTCCCTCAGTAGCTAGCCGAAGGAGCCCCTCATGTCAGCACGCTCGGAAGCCTCGTCCAATCTGGTGTTCTCGCGAAAGACGGTCTTTCTCATCATCTTCGCGCTGGGCACACCAGCGCTCGCGGCCGCCGTCGAACTCGTCATCGGCCACTGGGATGACTCCGCCTTGGCAGAAGGCCCCATCGTCCCCCTCGGCGCGATCTGGTATGTGATCTCCAACCTCCTTTGCGCGAATGCGGTCTACCTCTACTGCCGCGGCCACATCCCCAAAGCCATCCTCATCGCGTGCTGGATCGGGCTCGCCGGCGGTGGAAGCGATCACATCGTCGAGACGTGGCAGTGGTACCACGGCACCCACGAGCCCTTCGCAGAGCACTGGAACTACACGACCTTGGCCGGCATGTCGGTGTCTTGGTTCCCCTTTGTTGCGTTCGGCGTGACCTCTGTCGTCGGCATTTGGGGCACTGTTTATGTGTTCCTACGCTATCAAAAAGACGTATCCTTTCCCACAAAGGTATTCATCGCAGTGTGGGCTCTGGTTGCAGGCCTATGGGGTTTGGTGGGAGAGCCCAACACCCCGCACTCGACCGTTGTCTGGCATGTAGGACATATCTTCGTGACGCATCTATTTCTGTCGATGCTGCCTCCCATCATTGTTTGGACGTTCGCACCTCACATCAACCTTTTCTCGATTTTCCCGCAACAATCTGACGCACCTGCCGCATCCACAGCCGAGAAGGCAGAAGCCTAATTCCATAGGCACAAATCGATCCGGAATCATCCGATGGACCCTCGGATCAAACGCAGGATTGACGGACACCTTCGTCTCACTGGGCTGATTTTCCCGGTGGCCACGGTGGCCATGGCAACGCTTCAGCTCGTGGTGGCCCAGCTCACGGGCCGCCACTCACTCACGGTAGCTGGACTGTGGCTCGTTCTCGTTGCTCTCGTCCTCTCGGACGTGCGGGCTCGCCAGCATCAGCGCGCGTATGGTTCGGGCGAAGCCGGAAGATATCAGCAGCGGATCCTGCCGTCGCTGGTCGCCGGATGGTGCATTCTCGCGTTCGCCCTATTTATCGGATACGACACGCCAAGCGACCCAGAGGTTGGGGTTGGCTCCGCAGCTATCGCCGCAGGAGTCGGTCTTGGGTTCGCAACGCTCCTCGTTCGTTACTACGCCGGAACGGACACGACCGTCCTTCCGGAGGCCCCCTTCCTCGCCGCATGGTTCCGCTCCACCCTTTGGGTATTCAGCGCGAGTGGCGCAGCCCTTCTCATCGAAGGGGTCGGCTGGATGGATGGCGACCGCGTCGCAGTGCGAGTCCTGGTGATCGCGTGCTTGGTACCCGGTCTGGAGTGGATCCTGCGCAGTCTTCATCGGGGGCAACCCACGGGTCTTGTCGGCGGCGTCGGGCTCATCTCATTGCATTTTCAGAAGACCAACCCCTTGGGAAGTCTGTTCGACCAGCTCGAGCGAACCTTCGGGGTGGACCTTCGGAGCACGTGGGCGCTGAAGTCCGCTCGGCGCGCGACGCACCCGCTGCTGATCGTGCTGTGTTGCATCGCCTGGGGCAGCTCCGCCTTCGTTTCCGTCCGCGCCCACGAGACCGGAATTCTCGAGCGCATGGGCTCCCCCATCGGGTCGCTCGCGCCGGGCCTTCACCTCAAGGCGCCTTGGCCGATCGATCGGGTCCAACGGGTACCTGCCGGACGAATCGAAATCATGCCGCTCGGCTACGCCGGTCAAATCGAAGGAAGCAGTCAGCTCTGGGCGAAACAACATGCGCAAGAGGAACACAATCTGCTCCTCGGGGATGGCCGCGAACTGATCGCCGTCAACGCTCTCCTGCAGTACCAAATCAACGACCCCGAAGCGTGGCACTACGGAACGCAAAATCCTCGTCACGCACTCCGAGGCATCGCGGAACAGTCGCTTCTCCAGAACACGGTGGGTCACGCCCTCGATGATGTGCTCTCGGAACGAACCACCGACTTCTCCCGTCGAGTGGAACGCGACATCGCGAACGCCGCCGACGAACTTGGCCTTGGTGTTTCCATCGTGGGTCTGTCGCTGCAGAGCCTGCACCCGCCACTTCAGGTTGCAACGGACTACCAAGCGGTCGTTAGCGCGCAGCATGAGCAGGAAGCCAGGGTACTCAGCGCTGCCGCCTATCGAACAAAAGCGGAGCAGGTCGCGCAATCGACCGCCCTCGAAATCGAAAGCGAAGCAAAGCAAGGAGGCACACTCCGGCTAGCGATGGCCCGCGGGGAGGCTGCCGGGTTTACGGCCCTGTCCGACGCACACCGGGCGGAACCATCCCTGTTCCGCTTCCGTCGCCGACTCGAGTCTCTCGAACGCGGTCTCTCCGGACGCAACCTCAACCTCATCGATACGCGCATCGAACAGGACGGAGGATCATTGTGGTTCTCCGAGTAACCCACCGAATCACAGGGCGCATCTGATGCTTCGGTACTTCATCGGGATCTTGGTGGTAGCGGCCACACTGTCCGGCGCCTTTACGTTCACGGTCCAAGAAGGTCACGCGGCGGTCGTGATCCGTTTCGGAAATCCAGTTCGTACGCTGCGTTCATCGGGGCTCTACCCCAAGAGCCCCTGGCCTATCGAACAGGTCGCCGACGTCGACATGCGGTATCGGTCGCTGGTCACGCCGCAGACCGAGCTCCTCACACGCGACAAGAAGAACATCGTGCTGACCACGGGCGCGATGTGGAAACCATCAGACCCGACCCTCTACTACCGAACGCTCGGCGACACGCGTGACGCCGACGAGCGGCTGGTTGGTCTGATCACCAACGCGAAGATCGCGGTCTTCGGAGGATTCGATCTCTCTTCTCTCGTCTCAACCGAGGAAGATCGTCTCCAGGTCGGGGCCATCGAAGCCGCGATCCTCAACGACGTCAACCAGGTATCCATCCCGCGATACGGCATCGAAGTCGTGTCCATAGGGTTTCAGAGAGTCTCGCTTCCGGAAGAAAACACGCGGTACGTGCTCGATCAGATGAGAGCGGAGCGCCGTCGACACGCGGCAGAGTTTCGCGCCGAAGGAGCACTTGCCGCCTCGCGGATTCGAAGCGCCGCCGATCTTGAATCAGCGCAGGTGCGAGCGGCGGCCGAAGAAGAAGCAGCGCGAATACGAGGAGAGGCGGAAGCGGAAGCAGCGCGGATCTACGCGGACGCGCATCGCGCGGATCCCGACTTCTATCGTTTTGTGCGATCTCTCGACAGCCTCGAGAGACTCCTTGGAGAGAACACGAACGTCACGCTCCGCACGGATGCGGATCCGTTTCGGATGATTCACGGGACGACCCAAACCTCGCGTCGCGGACGAGGCGATGACCGATAGGCGCACGCCGAACCGGAGCCGCCGGGAACTCAACGACGAGGTCGCTCGTTTGTCGGAACCGCTTGTGCGGTTTGCGACGCGCCTTCGTGTTCACCGGCGCGCGCTCCTCGTCGTGGGCCTGGCTCTCTACGGGGCCTCTGGCGTGACGGTGATCCGCGCGAGCGACGTCGGGGTCGTCTATCGCGCGGGCACGATCGTGGGCGCGAACGACGGGCGGGCCGTACACCAACCTGGCCTGCTGCTAACGCTGCCGTTGCCGCTCGATCAAGTTCGCCGCGTACCGGTCGACGCCGTCGACACACTTCACCTCACCTCGCTTCATGGAGCCGCACCCGAAGACGAGACCATCGAGACCACGGATCGCCTGGACCCCGAAGAAGTGGGTTACGTTCTCACCGGCGACCGCAACATCTTTCACGCGCGGCTTGTCGTTCGCTACAAGATCGATGACCCGGTCTCGTACCTGGTCGGCGCGATCGAGCCACGGGATGTCCTCCGAGTCAGCGTCCTGTCGGCAGCCGTTCAAACCATCGCCTCCACGAGACTCGACGCGCTGCTTGGACCGGGGCGAAGTCAGTTCATTCGGACCATCACGGCGAAGGCACAGCAACGTCTCGACCGCCTTGGGATCGGTCTCCAGCTGGTGAGCGTTGAAGTCGACGACTTTTCACCGCCGCCGCAGGTCGCAAGCGAGTTCGACGCCGTGCAGAGCGCTTTCATCGCTTCCCAAACCGCAAGCGAAACCGCAGATCGATACGCCACGCAAACGATCGCGGAGGCCCACGCCAACGCCCGCGACGCGATCGCGCGCGCCGAGGCGGACGCTGCCCAAACCTTAAGCCGAGCCCGGGGGGAGACCCAAGCATTTCGCGAACTCGTGGCGAGCTACCGGGCAAACCCGCAACTCGTGCGCGACCGCCTTTACAACGAGTCGATCGAGACTGCGCTGAGCCGCAGCAACCTTGTTGGAGTTCCGCCGCCCATCAACGGGCGATACGCAGCCTTGCGGCTTCTCGTCTCTGGACCGTCTGCGCCACGAACGTCGCGGATCGCGCTGGATGAAGAGTGAGCGCGCCGTCCTCCGAAGCGATCGAGCGACCTCTCTACGTCGACGATCAAGCCGCAATTTCGACGCGAATCGCCGCCACGATGCTCGGCACCGGGCTCCTTGGCGTCGGACTCCTTCATGAGTGGATCGCCCCCGCGCAGGCCCCCGTGGCGGAGCTCCTCGAGGGTCTTGCGGCGCTCATCGTCGCAGCGCCAATCTTTCGCACCGCGTTCCGCGGCTTCGTCGCAAAGCCCACGACGGCGCTTACGGAGCAGCTCGTCGCCCTCGCCGTGCTCGCCGCAATCGTTTCCGGCGACTTTGTGACGGCCGTCCTCATCCCACTCTTTCTCGAAGTGGGCCATCTCTTTGAGGAACGGAGCGCGATGGGGGCACAAGCGTCGATCGAAGAACTCCGGGCGCTCTGCGTGAGGCCTGCAACGCTGTGGCGCGACGGGAAAGAGCGCGAGGTTGATCCCGACGCGCTCCGAGATGGCGATCAGGTCGCGATTCGACCGGGTGAGCTCGTTCCCGTAGACGGCACCGTTCGATTCGGGCGCGCTAGCATCGATCAATCGCCAATCACCGGCGAGTCCACCCCCGCGTCCGTTGGCCCTGGCGACGAGGTGTTCTCCGGAACCGTCAATCTCGACGGAATGATCCGCGTCGAGGTACGCCACGCCGGCGAGCAGACTACCCTCGGTCAGGTCGTCAACCTCCTTCGGGAAGTTGAGGCGTCCAAAACGCCGATCGTGCGCATCATCGAGCGAGCCGCAGCCGCCTACCTTCCCGCGGTGCTCGCAATCGCCACCATCGCCCTCTTTGCAACGGGTGATCTCGAGCGCTTCATCACCGTTCTCGTCGTGGCCTGCCCATGCGCGCTCGTATTGGCGGGACCGTCCGCCATCGTCGTGGCGATGACCTCCGCAACGCGCGGATCGATTCTGATCAAGACGGCATCTTTCCTCGAGCGAATCGCCAGCGTCGACACTCTCGTTCTCGACAAGACCGGCACGGTCACCCACGGGGAGCAGACCGTCGACCACGTCGATCTGCTGTCCGATACCCGCGAAGAGGATGTCCTGCGTATCGGCGCCGCGGTCGCACAAGGCTCGCGGCATCCGTCGTCCCGGGCCCTCGTTGACGCTGCGAACGCCAACGACCTCTCCGTTATCTGCGCAGATTCGATCGAAGAAGTGCCCGGCTGTGGCGTCGAAGGAAGAGTCGGCGATACGACGGTACGGGTTGGCCGACGTGCATGGCTCGCCGAACGCGGCGTTCGGTTGGGGGCAGCGGACCGGACGGAGAGCGGCGTTTGGGTCGCCCAAGACAACGAACTCCTCGGGTTCGTCTCGCTCTTCGACCGAACGAGAGACGAAGCCGAAACCGCGATCCGCTCGATGCGGGCCCACGGGTTTGACCGCATCCTCCTCCTCACGGGGGACCGGAGATCGATCGCCGACCGTGTAGGCGCCGAACTCGACGTGGACGAAGTGATCGCCGAAGCGCTCCCGTCAGAAAAGCTCGAGGTCATTCGCAACGAGCAACAAGCCGGCCGTCAGGTCTTGATGGTTGGCGACGGTGTCAACGACGCGCTTGCTCTATCCGCCGCCGACGTCGGCGTTGCGATGGGATCACGCGCCAGTCAGGTAGCGCTCGGCGGAGCGGACGTTGCGCTGCTCGCCAACGATCTCAGTCGTCTCCCTTTCATGGTGTCGCTCGCTGACCGAACGCGCCGAACCATCCTCCAAAACGTGGCGATCGGCCTGGGCTTCTCGAGCCTCATGTTGGCCATCGCTTCCGCTGGCTGGATCAACCCGCTTCTTGGCGCGTTCCTCCACAACGGAGGAGCCATTTTCGTCGTCTTAAACAGCTCGCGCCTACTCACACCAACCAAGGAATGAACCTGATGAGAGCAACGATTTTCACCGATGAATGGTGTCACGGTGCATGGCGTCACAGCGTGCGGGCGGTCTTCGCGTCCGTTGTTCTCTGCGCCGGCTTGTTCGGCGCCTCAGGTTCGAAAGCACAGGACGTGGACACCCCGTCTCCGGGCCTGGAGGTCGGTGTCGAAGAAGAGGAAGGGGGTGGAGAACCGGGCGATATCACCTTGGAGCTCGCCTACACGGGCGTCCTCTTTCCGATTGTGGATCGAATCCGGGGCCAAGCCTTCATCGCGTACAACGCCGGCTTCGACATCCTGCTGGGTGTCGGCGACCTCTCCTTCGACGTGCACGAGAACGTTGATGTCGGCATCACGTACATCGTTCTCGCTCGACTGGACGGGGACGACGAGCACACGCTTCGCGCCTATCAGAGCATCGCGTTCAAGAATGGCGGATTCAAGTTCGATGTTCGAAACGCGATCGACTACCGACTTCCGACGGGATCGATCGACGACCGGACCCGTTTCCGCTCAAGGATACGATCAACCTACAACGGCGACGTCTCCGGAATTCGGTTCTCGATCTACGTTTCGGCAGAGCCCATCTACAACTTCAACCAGGATGAGTTCACCCAGATCAGCTTCGCCGTTGGTGGGTATGTGCATCTGGTTTCGAACCTGTGGCTCAACGCGTTTTACCAACGCACCGAGACCAAGGTAGGCCCTGATGTGGACTTCCCGGGCGCTGGAATCCTGGGGATCTTCTGATGACTGCTGGTTCCACCTGTCTGGCGATCGCACTGAGTTTGTCCCTTCTCGGCTTCGCCAGCGCACAAGAAGACGCGTCGCCGGTCCGTCACGGCACCGCCGAAGACGTGGGCACTACCGAACCCGAGCACACCGAAACCGAGGGCACCGAAACCGAGGGCATCGAAACCGAGCGTACCGTCGCCGACGAAGACGACGTCGAACCCAGCACTACACCACGCGCCCCGGATGCGCGCGCCGACGCGGCTGCTGGAGGCGTTCCTCCGTCCGCCGGTAACATCACCGATTCCGAATCAAGTTCTGCCGAATCCTCGACGTCGGACGTCGCTCTCCCAGTCACGAGCGACACAGAGCCCCCAGACACGTTGGAGTCTGGGAGGGAGGATGCACGGGCAGCAACCTCAGCGGTATCGCTCGGGACCACTGTTCCACAGTACACTCTACGGGGACTCGCCATGGACGCCGGCACACGCCGCATCGATCTCGCCCCGCCCGACCGAGCGTTTCGCTACCTCGCTGACGGCTCCGCGCCCGCGCAAGGGATCAGCGTCTCCCAGTCGGATGAGTTCGATGGGACCCTCGTCGACTTACGGATCGGAATGGGCTTCGCGGTCGCTGACAACCTTGAGCTTGGGGGCCTTCTCTTTCCCTTCTCCTTCGCGCCAAGCGACCGGCCCAACTCAGGAAACATCCAGTTTTATGGGCGCTATCGATTCCTGCGTCGACGCGTGGAAATGGCCGCACAGGTCGGGATTCGAATCCCCATCATCGAGAACACCGACGTCCGCATCGACCTCGCGATCCCGATCAAGGTTCAGCTCCTCGACACGATGCACATCAGCACAGGCATCGGTGTCCCTCTCGTACTGGCGGACGACGACACGATCGTGGGGCTCTCCATCCCCCTTGAGTACGCGGTCAACGTCACCCCTTCGCTCTTCGCTGGCGTGTCGACAGGCTTCTTCACAGAGCTCCACCCAAACGAAGCGTCCCCGGCGATCGTCAACCTCGGATTCTTCGTCGGCTACACGTTTCACTTCTCGGATCGGACCGCCCTCGACCTCCAGGGCGGGTTCCAGTGGCCCGACCTCGTGGGCTTCGGCGACAACCGGGACGAAACGACCAACGTTTCTGCCTACCAAGTCACCTTCGGTGCGAGCATCTACTTCGGCGGCGCAACCGAGCCCTAGACGAACCTCAACCCAAGCGACCTAGCTCATGAAGAAACCGAGAATCGCAGACCACTGGACAGAGGTTCGAACCGCCGCTGCTGTCGCTCGGCTCGGAACCGTTTCCGCGGCCGCGAAGCAGCTCAACGTCCACCGCGCCACGGTCAATCGACACATCGACGTACTGGAGGAGCTGCTTCGCGCGAAACTCTTCATTCGAGGTCAGCGCGGCTACGTCACAACGGAGCTCGGCGAAGAGCTCCTACGTGTCGCCGACGCGACGGACAACCGGCTATCGACGCTTCACAGAATCGCCGGAGCCCAGACAGACCAAATCGAAGGCAACTTCATCGTCGCGACGGTTAGTGGAGTGGTCCCCTATCTCGCGAGAACCCTGAGGACGTTCTCGCAGCAGAACCCCCACGTTTCCATTCAGCTCATCACGCAGGAAGACTACTCCAACCTCGAACGCGGCGAAGCTCACATCGCCTTTCGCGTCGGGGCAAAACCAACCGATCCCGACTGCGTCGTCGCCCCCTTCATGAGGATCGAAATGGGCCTCTACGCATCCAAGGAATACATCGAGCACAAGGGACGGCCGCACTCGATCGCCGATCTCACCAACCACGACTTCGTCTGCGCGACCACCCACGTCACGACCGGGTTCATGACCTGGCTGCTCAACAACGTTCAAAACGTGCGTTTCCGTGTGAAGTGCAACCAGATCGAATCCATGGGGCGCTCCATCATCGGTGGTCTTGGGTTGGGTTTCATCCCCCGAGCGCTCGCCCAACCTCACGCAGAGCTGGTGGAAGTACTCGAACCGCTGCCCGCATGGGAACTCCACACCTGGCGTGTCACCCACGTTGATCTTCACCGCACGCGCCGCGTTCAGGCGTTCATCCAGCTGCTGAGTCTCAACAGCGAGCCCAAGTTGGCAACGGGGTGAAGGCGGCCGTTCCTCCGGGGCATTGCCATGACAGATTACTTCTACCTAACCGCCGAGTGGGACGCCCTTCTCACCGGTCTTGGTGTTTCCACGCGCAACGTCCTCCGTCGCGCACAGCTTCCAGAGGGTCTGTTTTCGCAGGTCGAGGTGAAGCTTCGAACGCTCGAGTACTTTCGAGTCTGGAACGCCCTTGCGGCAGAATCGAGAGATCCCTCCCTTCCATCGCGGATCGCCGATCGAATGGTCGAAGCTGGCTCGCACCCGGCAGTCTTTGCAGCGCTCTGTTGTTCAAACCTCGCGTCCGCGCTGCATCGATTGGCCGCATACTGGCGGCGTAGTGCTCCGATGATCTTCGAGGTGGAACACGACGCCAACTCCGTAGTCGCGACGCTTGAATGGACCGGCACCTGCGACCCGCCTCCGCGTGCACTGGGCCATGTGGAAGCAGCCCTGCTCGTTCGAATCGCGCAGACCGGGTCAACGCACGTCGTTCAACCGCTTCGCGTGGAGATGCCACACGACTCCGTTTCGTTCGATGTGCTGGCGCGCGCCCTTGGTGTTCCGATTCATGGTGGTGACTACGTCAGTGTTCGGTTCTCCAACGTCGATGCGGACCGACCCTTCGTTGGCCCAAACGAGTCGATGTGGGCTCGATTCCCTCGATCGCTGCGTCGCGGCGACGACAACACAACCGCGACCACGGAGGAACAGGTCCGCTCATCGCTGCTTGAGCTTCTTCCGAGCGGACGTACTTCCATCGGCGACGTCGCTCTCTGGCTTGGGTCGAGCCGCCGGACACTACAGCGACGCCTCAAGCATGAAGGTACGAAATATCAGACGATCCTCCGGTCCGTCCGAATCGACCTCGCGCATCACTACCTCGAAGATACGGCACTGTCGCATCCGGACATTGCGTTCCTCCTCGGTTTTGAGTCACCCAACTCGTTTATTCGCGCCTTTTGCACCTGGACCGGTCGATCGCCGAGAAAGGCACGCGGGGCTAGAGTGGTCTCTGCTTGAACGCGCGGTCTGGCGCCGCTGGCACAGTCTCCGATGCCGCGTCAGGCTTTCCTCCTCGATGCGGCTCTTTCTCTTCGTCCTATTCCTCGGCTGCGGCTCCCGCACCGGCCTGCCCATCGACGAACGCGCTCGCGACAGCGGACTCGATGCCGCCGCCTGCGGGCGCGACCGAGACTGCGCCGACGACTTCGATTGCACCGCCAACCGCTGCGTACGGGGCGTCTGTGAAGTCCGCCCGCGAAACGACCGCTGCGAAGACACAACCTGCACAACCGGCCAATGCGACCCGGCCCTCGGCTGCGTGAGTGTACCGATTCCGTGCGACGACGGGGTCGAATGCACGGTTGATGAGTGCTCGGAAGATCTTGGCTGCACGAGCACCCCCGACGACCTCCTTTGCCCCATCAGCAACCGCTGCGACCCCGAGCGCGGATGCATCGCCCGCGCGTTGATTCACGATAGCCTCGATCTCTACGAGGTGGAGCTCCCCAGCGGCGAACTTCGCCTCCTCACGCCCACCGGCCCGCGGTTCACGGACATTGCACTCGCTCCCGATCGGCAGCTCTACGGAGTGAGCCGAGGCGACCTCTACACGCTGGTCGACGACTCGCCCGCCGTGCGACGCCTGGGAGCTTCCGACTCCTGGGTCGCTCTCGACTTCGGACCCGACGGACGACTCTACGCGGCTGGCGAAAACGATCGCATCGTCGCCATCGACACCACCACCTTTGAACCGACGGTCGTGGCGCGGCTCCCGGCAGGGTTCGTTGCGTCCGGCGACATCGCGTTCGTCGAAGGGCGCATGTTGGTCACCATCACCGACGAACCGAGCTCCACCTTCGACGACACCCGGCTCGCGGAGGTAGATCTCGAGTCCGGCGACGCACGAATCCTTGGGCGCACAGGAGAGCCCTGCGTCTGGGCGCTGGCTGCGTTCGGCCCGGAGCTCTTCGGGTTCAACTGCAACGGGCGGCTCCTTCGGATCGATCCCTTCTCCGGATCCTCCGACGTGCTTCGGGTGTTCCCAGGCCTGCGCGTCGGCGGTGCTGCAGCGCGCTAACCGCGGTTCGTGGAATCGATCTTGGCGAGACGGCCTGCAAACTGACCAAGGGCGTCGGCGAACTTGTTCGCGAGTGCTTCGTCGACGAGCCCGCGACTCTCATCAAACGTGTCGCGAAAGCTGGGCACAGATAGGCTGGCAACGACGTCTGCACCAAAGAAGGGCGCGGATTCGAGCGCGCCACGGAGAACGTTGGCGCCTCCCCGAGGGCCAACCGACGCGCTCAAAGCCAGCATGGGCTTCTCTTGAAACACTTTCATGTCGATTCGGCTCGCCCAATCGAAAATGTTCTTAAACGCCGCCGTATAGCCACCGTTGTGTTCGGCGTACGAGACGATCAACCCGTCCGCTCCGCCAATCTCCTCAAAGAATCTCCTCGCGTGGGACGGGACTCCCCCGTCGAGCTCGCGGTCGATGCTGAAGATCGGCATCTCGTAGTCGTTCAGGTCGATCACCTGCGCCTCGACTTCCGGCCGCAAGACACGAAGGCGCTTCATCGCGTGCTGCACGAGGCGCTTGTTGATCGACTTCTGTGACGAACTTGCTCCGAATCCCAACACTTTCACGATGAACTCTTGCTCGGCAGGCTCTCGATAACCTCACCGATTTCCGCATGATACGCGTTGACCTGCACAGTGTTGACGCTTTCCTTCAAGAGCAGAAGGATCGCGATAATACTCAGGCAAATCTCGGGAGACGGACGGGTCAACCAGAGGACTCCGAACGCCACCGCGCAGATGACAAGCGTGAACGTCATCCCAAAAAGAAGCGACTTCCACCATCGGTCGATTGTGAAAGGCAGCTGCACATTTGAACGATAAGGTTCACCTCGAAGCTTGGCGCGAAGCTCCTGGACGCGGTTTCTGATGTTGCCCGGTTCCAGAAGGCTGTGAATCGAGACGCCGATCGCAATCGCCGTAGAGGCCAACGCCAGGTTTTCGAGGTTCATAGATGCTCGTATCGTGGCGCGCATGGTCACTCCACGTGACGCCGCCAACGATGAAGACGTAAAGCCGTATGCGTTGAACGCACGGGTTTAGTTTGGCTACCTTTGGTTGCAAACATGCAACCCGACACTCCCCTCAATCTCAACGACATCGACACCTTCGAGCGGGTCGCCCGGCTCGGAACACTCACCGCTGCTGCGGAGGAGCTCGGCGTTCCGAAGTCGACCGTGGGAAGGCGAATCGCGCGATTGGAGGCGACCCTGAAAGTGGCTTTGCTTCATCGGGGATCACGTCAAATCACTCTCACCGATTCGGGCGCTGAACTCGAGACACGGAGCCGCGAAGCGCTGCGAGAGTTGCGCGCGCTGTCGGTTGGGCTGGCCTCGGACCGTCCGCGTGGCGTGCTTCGGATCACGGTCCTCCCCGACTTGATGATGACCGCACAGTTCGGCTCGCTATTGAGCGACTTCAGGCGCGCGTATCCAGACGTCGTCCTTGACGTCGACGCCAATCCCCGGGTCGTCGACCTGATCCGCGAAGGGTTTGATGTCGGCTTTCGCCCCGACTCTGCGCAGCCGGACACCGATACGATCATCGCCCGCCGGCTCTCCTCATCCGACCGGCGCTTGTTTGCCTCGCGAAGCTATGTCGAACGCCGGGGACCGGTAACCCAGGTCGACGCATTGGCGGATCACGATTGGATTTCGGTGGGTCAACCCCAGGCGCCCATCAAACTATCGAACGGCGACGAGACGCACTGCTTGACGCCTCGCACGGTCGCCTACGGCAGCGATGTTGCATCCGTCCTCTCGCTCCTACGCGCCGGGATGGGTATCGCGCTCGTCCCGCCTCTCTACCTCCAACAAGAGGTTGGGAACGGGTCCGTACACCCGATTCTTCCCGGCTGGGAGGCGGGCAAAACTCAGCTTTTGATGGTCTGGCCCCGTCAGCGTTTTTTGCCACCACGCGTGCGCGTGTTCGTGGACTTCATGCTGGCCAACTTCAACCGGATCACCGCAATCACGGAGTGATCACCGCCACGACCGAGTAGGGGCGCGCGTCGGACGTTGCGAGTGCAAACACCTGCGCAAAGGTGGCCGCAGCGCCTGCTTCGATGACACTACCGTATGCTTCCAGAGCTGCCGCATCGTCCCAGTGCCCATACGCGCGAACGTTGCTGCCATCGAGGCTCGCCAATACTCCCGCCGCGCGAAAGCCGGGTTGTGCGGAAGTGTCCACTCGGATTCCCTCGGAAAGTGCGGTCGCGACTTCGTCCACGGACACTCCATCCCGAGGCGTCCAGGTGTTGATCATCGTCAGCTCATCCGCCGCCGTGTCGATGACGATTTCGCCGACAAGAGAATCGACGCGATACGGATGCGCCTCGGTCGTAGCGAGAGAAAGCGCCGCGGCAAAGTCGGGGGCTTCCCCTGCAGCGACTTTCGCGCCGGCCGCGTCGACCGCGGTCGAATCGCGCCACTGCCCATAGACGACCACGTTGGAACCATCCTGAGCCTCAAGGACGGCGGCACCGAGAAAGCCATCAACGGATCGCATGTCGTTCTCGAGCCCGCGCCTCACAGCATCCGAGAGCTCCGTGAAGGAGCCACCAGTGTGAGGCGTCCAAACGTTGATCATCATGAGGTACGTCGGATCGGTCTCGATCAAGACTGTGGACGACTCCGAGTCGGTGCATGCAGCGACCATAAGCAACATTGCGAGAACCCTTCCTGGCATAGAAAGGACATAGCGAATCGGATTCGGCGGAAGAAGCCCTCCCGTTGCACGCTATGCGTGCACCCGCGCACGCGTCGTGTGGTTGACCGTTCGGAGCGAGTCCGTTTGACTGCAAGAGCCATGCTCCATGTGGATCGCCTCATCGAGCTGCTTGCCGTGGCGAAGACCGGGAGTATCGCCGCTGCCGCTGAACACGTCGGAACCACGCGTTCCACCCTTAGTCGTCGGCTCTCGACCCTTGAGGACGAGATCGGGACCAAGCTCCTCCATCGTGGACCTCGAAGCATCCGTCTCACTCTTGCCGGGGAAATCCTCGTCGAGCGTGCACGCACGATCTCCGCCGAAGCGGAGGAAGCCTGGGAGGCGGTACGCCAGCTCACTGCTGCAGCCGCGGGACCCTTACGTGTCTCGACTCCGCCTGCGGGGGTGTTCCAAGAACTCCTGGTTGGATTTGCAGCGCACCATCCGAAAGTGCATCTCTGGGTTGTTGCGAGCCACCGCCACGTGGATCTTCATGAAGAGAAAATCGACGTCGCGATCCGGTTCGGGACGATCGACAACGAATCGCTCGTCGCCCGCCACCTCGTCACCACGCGCTCCAGCCTCGTTGCGTCGCCAGCGTACCTAAACGCCATGGGGCAGCCACGCGAAGCAGCCGATCTCGCCGCACACCGCTGCGTTGTGAACTACGGGCAATCGGGACTTCCGCGCCCGGCTTGGCCACTCTGGGCGGGTGGCCGTGTAGCGATCGAACCCCACTTCGCATGCCAGGGAATCGTCGTTGGATTGCATGCGGCGGCGGCGGGGGTGGGGATCGCACTACTCCCCGAACGACTAACCGCGCCGTACCGCGCCAAGAACCTCCTGGTACCCGTGCTCCGCGAAGAAGTTGGAATGGACCTCGTTGGGCGGCTCGTCTACACGGACCGTCGTCACCAGCTGCCCGTCGTACGCGCATTCATCGACTACGCGATCGACTTTGTCCATGTGCACGACGCCCTACTACCGCTCCCGATTCTCGCGGGAGACGATTGAGTCCCGCCAACGAGTCGGGATCATTTTTAGTGGACGCGTGTCGTTTTGACCCTAAGCCCGGCGCCGCGACCCGCCGATACCTCTTGTAGAGGTAACGATGGGCACATCTGTGAGCGAGCACCCCGGACCGAACACGGCCGAGGCCACTCTCCATGCGTTGAAAGACGCCGTCATTTTCATCGAGTTCTCGCCGCATGGCGAGGTGCGGGCCATGAGCCCGGCCGCATGCGCAGCGCTGGAGGGCACCGAAGAGGAATGCACCGGGGTCGACCACTCGACGCTCTGTCAGCACGCTGCGACGAAGGTCGACGAAAAGCGGTTCTGGAAGCGACTGCGCGATGGCGAGCCGACCTCCGGCGCGTTCGTCTATCACACGCTCCAGGGATCGCCGCGGCACTTTCAGGGAAGCTACGTACCCGTCGCGAACGCGGCCGGAGTTGTCACGCACGTCGCTGCCTGTTTTGTGAACACGACAGCCACCGTCGCCCAACATCAAACCGCCGAGGCGACCCTCGAAGCGATCGAACGCTCTCAGGCAGTCATTGAATTCGAGCTCGACGGCACCATCGTTCGCGCCAACGACCTCTTCCTCGAAACGCTCGGGTACACCGCTGACGAAGTGGTGGGCCAGCACCACCGGATGTTCTGCTCGCCGGAAATCGCGGGAAGCGCTGAATACGAGGCGTTTTGGGCGCGGCTTCGCTCCGGCAAGTTCGACTCCGGCGAGTATCAGCGAGTGGCGAAAGACGGCCGGCTGGTGTTCATTCAGGCCTCCTACAACCCCGTGTACGACGCCGACGGAAAGCCTGTGCGCGTCATCAAGTTCGCGGCGGACATTACCGAAGCGCGTCGTGAAGCCGCCGAGCATCGCGGTCTGGCGGAAGCCATCAACCGCTCCCAGGCGGTCATCGAGTTCGATTTGGACGGAACGATCCGAACCGCCAACGAGAACTTTCTCGCCACGGTCGGCTACACCAAGGAGGAGGTCGTTGGCCAGCACCACCGCATCTTCTGCGACCCCGCCGAACATCAGAGCGCCGAGTACCGGGCGTTCTGGGAGAAACTCCGGTCGGGACACTTCGACTCGGGCTCCTACCACCGCGTCGCCAAGGACGGGTCGGACATCTTCATTCAGGCGTCCTACAACCCCATCTTCGACGAGGCCGGGCGTCCGGTGAAGGTCGTCAAGTTCGCCTCCGACACTACCGACACAACTCAGCGCGCCGCCGAGTTTGAAGGCATCGTCGAGGCGCTCCACCGCTCCCAGGCGGTCATCGAATTCGAACTCGATGGAACGATTCGAACTGCCAACGACAACTTTCTCGGTGCCGTCGGCTACACCCTCGACGAGATCAAGGGACAGCATCACCGTATCTTCTGCGCGCCCGAGGACGCCAACAGCCCGGCGTACGCAGCCTTCTGGGAACAGCTTCGCAAAGGGCAGTACGACAGCGGCGCCTATCGCCGCATCGCAAAGGACGGCTCCGATATCTACATCCAGGCGTCCTACAACCCGATCTTCGACGGTACCGGCAAGCCGGTGAAGGTCATCAAGTTCGCCTCCGACATTACGGAAATCACCCAGCGAAACGCAGAGTTCGAGGGCATCGTCGAGGCGATCGAGCGCTCGCAGGCGGTCATCGAATTCGACGTCAACGGGAACATCCTCCGCGCGAATGAGAACTTCCTCGGCGCGGTCGGCTACACCGCGGCGGAAATCGTCGGCAAGCATCACCGGATCTTCTGTACGCCGGAGGACGCCGGTTCCCCGGAGTACCAAGCGTTCTGGGCGAAGCTACGTCGCGGCGAGTTCGACAGTGGAGCCTATCGCCGGATCGCGAAGGACGGCTCCGACGTCTTCATCCAGGCGTCCTACAACCCCATCTTCGATGGCAACGGCAATCCCGTAAAGGTCATCAAGTTCGCGTCGGACACGACGGAGATGACCCAGCGCAACGCCGAGTTCGAAGGACTGGTCCGCGCCATCGACCGCTCCCAAGGCATGATCGAGTTTGACCTCGACGGCACGATTCGAAACGTCAACGACAACCTTCTGCGAGTCGTGGGTTACACGCGGGAAGAGCTCGTCGGACGTCATCACCGCATTCTGTGCACGCCGGAGTTCGCCAACAGCGTCGAGTACAAACAGCTCTGGGAGCATCTCCGAAACGGCCAGTACGACGCAGGCCGCTACGAGCGCGTGAAGCGCGGTGGCGAGCAAGTCTGGATTCAGGCGAGCTACAACCCGATCATGGACGCGGAGGGTCGACCGACCAAGGTCGTGAAATTTGCCTCCGACATCACGGCGCAGGTTCAGGTCGAAGAAACCGTCGCGAGCACCGCGGGTGTCGTGAAATCAAGGGCGCAGTCGATCACCAGCCGCGCCGCGGAAGTCGCCGCGCAGTCCGAACGACTGGGGCGCACCTGCCAAGAAATGTCCGCGAACGTGGAAGAGCTGACCGCTTCCATCGCATCGATCGCAGACGGGAGTGGACACGCGAACGGCCTCGCGAAAGAGGCGAGCCGCGAGGCGGAATCCGGCATGAAAGCGATTCGGGAATCCCTGGACGCGATGGAGCAGATCAACCGCTCGTCGGACGAGGTCTCCGAGATCGTCAAGGTCATCAGCGAGATCGCCAGCCAGACGAATCTCCTCGCGTTCAACGCGGCGATTGAAGCGGCGCGTGCCGGACAACACGGCCGGGGCTTTGCCGTTGTCGCGGACGAGGTTCGAAAACTCGCCGAACGCTCCTCCAAAGCTACCAACGACATCTCCAAGCTCATCGCGGAAACCACCCGAAGGATTCGAACCGGCAGCGAGGTGTCGCGACGAGCGGCAAATGCGTTCGAGGGCATCGCCTCGAAGGTTGAATCCACCTACGAATCGGTCACACAAATCGCCACGGCGGCGCAGGAGCAGGCCATCGCCGCCGACGAGGTCAACTCCGGGATTCAGCAGGTTTCCGCCGAAACCGAAAAGAGCGCCGCATCCTCCGAAGAGATTTCAACCGCGTGTTTGGACCTCAACAAGGACTCCACTCGACTCGTTGAAATCGCGCGGCGCATGTAAGGGCGTTCAATGACTCCCCTCTGCGCCATCGACCCGCAAACGTACGAATCGCTCGTACGCCTTTGCTACCGCCTCACCGGCATTCATCTCGACGAGAAGAAGCGAAGTCTGCTGCTCGGCCGACTGCGTCGCGAAGCCCGAAGCGGAGGCTTTGACTCGTACGAGGCGTACCTGGCTACGGTGGAAGCGGCCGCCCCTGGATCGGCCGAGGCGGACGCGTTTGTGGACGCCGTGACTACCAACAAGACGAGCTTCTTTCGAACCCAGTCGGTGTGGACGTATCTGTGGAACGAGCATCTCCCGCACCTCTCGTCGCAGGCGAAACCAACGAAGTGGTGGTCCGGCGCGTGTTCGTCCGGAGAGGAGCCGGCCTCGATCGCCATGCTCTGCGAGTCCTACCGACAGAAGAACGCAGGGTTTCGGTACAACGTCGTCGCCACAGACATTTCACCGTCCATGGTCGCAACCGCGAGCAAACAAACCTTCGACACGGCGCGAGTCGATGCCATCAGGCCGCCGGGGTCGGTTGTGCCCCGCCAGCACTTTGTGAAGACCCGTGAGGGCTGTGAACTCTCGAGCGGACTGCGAAGAAACATGACGTTTCGACGGCACAACCTCTTCGACCGCATCGGACGAAGCACGTTCGACGTGGCGCTCGTCCGCAACGTCATCATCTACTTCACGAAGGAAGACCAAAAGAAGGTCTTGAACCTCGCGATCGAGAGCCTCGTCTCCGGCGGCCTTCTGATCACGGGCGAAGCGGAATCGCCAACCCAGCTGACCGATCGGCTGAAGTTTGTCGCCCCTTGCGTGTACCGGCGGATTCGATGATCGCCGAGGGGCACCATCACCACGCCGGAATCGGGGAGCTTCGCCTCGGCAAGGCGGACGACGTGCTGAACGCAAACCTCGGCTCGTGCGTGGGCATCGCGATCGGATGGGCACAGGCCGGCAAGATGGGCCTCGTCCACGTGCTGCTGCCTGCGCCAGAAGATCTCTCCGACATTCGGTACACGCGCTACGCGTCAACCGCGGTCGACCACGTTCTTCGACGGATGCGCGTCCCTAAAGATCGCGTCGGTGAGCTGCGCGCCGTCATTGCGGGTGGCGCAGCCATGTACGGAGAGAACGGTGGCGTCGGCGCGGAGAATATTCGAGAAGGTCTCGCCGCGCTTCGACGTGCTCGCGTTCGTCTCATCGGCAAGGACGTGGGCGGACTCAAAGGCCGCCGCCTCGTCGTCGATTGCGCTACCCGAAAAGTGACGTCGATCCTCCTGACCAATCCTCGCGAGAAAGAAATATGGACGATCCCGCTGAAGAAGTAGACGGCGCCGGGACGCGTCTGAGCGATCCCGAAATCACCTGCGCCGGCGCGCTGAACGACGAGGATTCTCCGGACGTCGCCTCCCTTGTGGCTTCGCTGCCGCCAACCGCTCTTGGACCCACCCGTCAGGACGAGCGAGAGGCAACGTACGGTTCGTTCGGCATCGGCGAGAGTGAGTTCATCCTTCCCGCATCCGACGTTCGGGAGGTGGTGCCATTTCCCGACCGGTGGATCGGAATCCCCCTCGCGCCGAACTACCTCATCGGCATGTTCGATCTACGCGGCGAGGTCGTTCCGATGGTCTGCGTCGGAACCCTGCTGGGACTCCCTACGCCGCCTCGCGAACTGGGCACCGCGCGCGTCGCGATTGTCGACTGCGGCGACGAGCAGATCGGCGCGGTCTTCTGCCGCACCGGCGACGTGGTTCGGGTGCAGCAAGCCGACCTCCAGCCGATTCATCACGCACCGGGCGAAAAGAACCCCGTGGTCAACGCGCTCCTAAGTCTCGACGGCGGCGCGCGCATTCTGCAGTGCCTCTCCGCGGAGCTCATTGCGCAGGTCGAGTCCATTCCTCGAGCCAATCGAGCGGCCGAGTTCGAGGAGGAAAACGAGTCCCCCAAACTTCGCTTTGTCGCGGTCCAAGTCGGCGAACTTCAGCTCGCGCTCGAGGGCTCGTCGGTCATCGAAATTCAGGAGCGGATGGAGGTGCAGCCTTCCACGGCATACTTCGATCACTCCGCGGGACTTGTGGATCTTCGCGGAGAACTCATTCCTGTGCTGCACCTCGACGCCGCACTCGGTCACGCGTCCACCGCCGAACAAACCGCGCAACGCCTGGTGTTTGTCCACGACGAACGAACGATGTGCGCGCTCTTGGTCGACGCCGTACTCGATGTCTTCGAAGTCGAGGAGACCGCAGTACAGCAAATGCCAATGCTCGGGCGCCTCACGACCGGAGCGGTATGCGACTCGGTGGTCTCGCGCGGCCCGGACGCAAACTTCATCGTCCTGGACACCGCCGCGCTTTTCCGAACGGTGCACCTCGACGGCGCGATCATGGAAAACCGAGGCGCGCTCGAGCGTCTCAGCTCGTCCACCGAACAGACCCACCAGGAGCTTCACGAGCAGAGCTTCCTGGTTTTCTCCCTCGGTTCAGAGCACTTCGGGCTTCCGCTCTCTTCGATTCGCGAGATTCAGAACTTCCCTGAGGAGTACATCCGCCCGCCCGGCGGAGACGACCGATTCGTTGGGATGATGAACCTCCGCGGCACCATCCTGAGTCTTGTCGACCTACGCTCCCACTACCAGCTCGAGAGCGACTCCGAGCTGGAGGCGACCAAGGTTCTCATCGTGGAAGCCGGGGACACGATCGGATTTCTCGTCGACGGACTCGTGGGTATCGTCCACACCGACGACGAGTCCCGGCTCGAGCTGCCCACGCTCGCGCGAACGGCCGCCACCACCTTTCACGACCACGCGGACTGCATCGTGAAGCACGGCGAAGATTCCATCGTCGCGCTCAACCCCATGCGACTCGTCGCTGCGGCGTAGCGCTAGACCCCCGTCAGAACGACCTCAGCCACGACATCACGCCGGCTCGATGCCAACTCGGAATCTGATGTCCGTCGTTAAACGGCGTCAGCTCGTCGTGGGAGCAGTCATAGCTCTCGGTGCAGCCCGCCATCAGGGCGCAGTCCGTTCCCTCCAGGATGGCTCCCGTCCCCTCACCGCAGCCGTTGAGCGTGCGAAAATAGTCGAGGGTTTCAAGACCCCAGGGGTCGTAGGGAATGATCGAGTCCATCCGGCCGTGAACAACCAACGCCGGAACCGGCCCGCGGCATCCGCTGACGTCGCCGGGACCAAGACCGCTGTACCACCACGCGCCACCCGTGCCGGTCGGAACGACGGCGCGAAGAACGTCACCGCGATGACAAGACAGGAAGGTCACCCAGTTTCCGCCCCCGCTGTGGCCCATCGCAAAGATGCGTGACGTGTCGATGCAGTAACGACTGGTCACCCACTCCATCATCTCGTCGAAGTACGCGAGATCTTCGTCCGCCGCTTCACCCGTCGTTTCGAGGTTGCTCCGCGAGGGGTCACGATCGGGGTAGATGAAGAGCTCGTCGCCACCGCCCGGAACCTCTTCGATGTCGTAGTAGGGACGAATCATCTCGCCGCTCCATCCCGTTCCGTGCACCGCGATGTAAAGACGATGCGGTCGCGAGGAGTCGTATCCTTCGGGAACGCTGACGAAGAACCCTCGTCGCTCGCCAAGGTCTTGCTGCCACGCGCCCGTGCGCCCTGACTCGCCGCACCCGGCACTTCCCGTCGCGGGGCCCGAATCCCGTGCGGCGGATCCTGCATCGCGTTCGATCACTCCCGTATCGCTCGGCCCGCCCGAGTCTCGCGCAGACGTTCCAGCGTCGCGCTCGAACGTGCCCGAATCTCTCATTGCTGCCAAATCGTCACCACAGCCCAGCGCGGCCACGATCCACAAACTCACGAATGCCTTCACAGCGTTTTCCTGAAGCGCTCTTCTACGCAAGGTCCGACCTTCCTCGTAGTGCGCGCTCTGTCACCACGTCCAACGCAACAACTGGCAGAGCACGCCAACCCAGCGCCTCCACCCCAACAAACAGGAGCAACTTCCGTACCGCGTATTTCTCTCAAGTTACCGGCACCGCTTGGGGGTGTGTGGCCCCGTCGACGTGTCACTGAGGGGTACGCCGCCCCCAACGTTGGGAAAGGTGAGCTACCAGAGTTACCGGTGCGGCGCTCCCTGGCGCAGAAGACGCTCGATCTCTTCGGCAGGAAAGTCCGCGGTGATGTCGTCTTCCAAACTCTTGTAGAAGCGGGTCATCGCCAGCCAAAGCGGACCTCGGCGAACGAGAAAGTCTCGATCGACTGGGGGCATTCCAACCGCTGACGACCCATCGAGAAACGTGCGCAGCGCATCTCGCCATCGAGGCTCCCCAGCGTGGCGGGTAAAGACCGCATGAACCAGGCTCGTCATCGCTGTTGCGCGATCGAAGCAGCGATGGCGTTCAAAGAACGCGCGCTCCGCGTCGCCCAGTTCAAACCGGTCCGCGATCGCGAGCCCGAAGTCGGTGAGGTGCATCGCGTTCCCGTCGGTGACGAGATTCCCGAAGTGGAGGTCCATGTGGTGCAGCCCACGCTCGTTGATGAATGCGGCGAGCGCGAGGAGCTTGGCCTCGAGCTCGCGCACGTCCAACGTTTCCGATCGGTCACGCAGCCGGTGAAGCAGGTTGCGCTCGAAGGACTCCAAGAAAACGGCGACGCAGCGCGACGACCCCTCGACGGCCGCATGTCGCGCCGCCACAGCGGGATGGTCGCCCCACGGATTGGGCCACACCGGCGCGTGAAACACCGGCCGAGCGATGGGAACGACGCGATAGCCGTGCATCAACACAAACGATGCGCACTCTCCTGCCAAGACCCATTCGTTAGCCATCGCGTGCGCTTCCAGCTCGCGCCGTACACCGAACCCCGCGCCACCAATGCGGTAGCCGTAGTACGGGGGCAGTCCGAAACAATTCGCCGTCGATGGCCAGTGCGGCGGCTCTTGTTCGAGATCCGTGAGCGCTAGCAGCTTTACGAACACCTGGTCGCCGCCGGGGAGCGCAAGCAAGGCGTTGCCGTCGCGGCGTAAAGGCTCGCTGGCCCCAAGCCAGGCAGCGACTTCCTCGTCGCTGAGCGCGTCGAGCGCAGCGGCGACGAACGTGTGTTGGTCAATGCGCTCCACAGCGATCAGGGTGAAACGGGCTCACGACCCAGGTCTTTCGTTCGAACGGCAATGCCAAACACCCGAGACGTGAGGCCGCCGGGTCAATCTCCGTTCGTGTCGTCTTCGCCTGAGCGCCGTGCTTGGTCCGCCGCGACCTCGAACCGAAGTTGCTGAAGACGCCGCTGACAATCCTGAAAAAGCTGTCGCGCCTCGACTTGGTGGCGTTCGACTGCCTCGGGCGACCCCACGCCGTTCTCGTCGAGAAGGCGAGCCGCTTCATTAAGGTCACGAACCGCATCCCACGCTCTCACGCATCGATCTCGAATGTCTCGTACGGACTCAAAACCAAGATGCATGTCTTGAAGAGCTTGGAACTCGGTTTCGGTGTCCGCTGGAGAGCTCCAAAGAACCTGAAGCTGTTGGGAGAGCATTTCGACCTCACGGATCTTCTCGCCCGAATCCGATGCTTCGTCTCGCTGGGGATTCGACTCCGGTTCTCGCGCCACATCTTCTGCCCCCGTAGAGGAAGCAGCCATATCTTCCCGCCCTGCCCCGCAGCCAAAAAGAACAAGCGCGCACAGCGCCATCGGCAGGTCGAATCGCATGAAGAGCCTCATAGGTCACCGGTACGAAGCCGTAAACCCGATGACCTCGGACGAACGTGCGATTCTCACGAGCGAGCGTTTTGCTCCGGCGAGCAGAACACGAGTGCGATCGCGACGTTGCTTTTTTCTTGTACGAACGCTTCGTGAAACTTGGGGAGGAGCGCGAGGAGTGCAAGGAACAGGCCCTAGGCCACGTAGGCCCGTACTTCGAACTCCGAGTCCCAAGGAAGCGCCGTCTCCAGGGGTCACTCTCGCGTGCGCACATTCTTCTTCGCACTCGCCTTAGTGCTGCCAACACTCGCCGCAGCGCAGCTGCCTACGCAGCGAGCGAGCCTCCACCTGAGCTACCACTCTCACGACATGACCTACCACACGCGCGAGTCGTTCACCGCCGATGTGGAACTCACGATCGCCCAAGGCCGCGCCACATTGAACGTCATCGGGCGCCGCGAGAGTCGCTCCGTGGACCTTGCCCGGCGCATTCCCTCGCGAGGGCCCTCCACACGTACGTTCTCCGACGAATGGACAGGTACGGCACGCCGGGTCGCTGGCGCGTGGGTCATCCACTTCGACCAGACCACCGCCTCTGTTCGCGACCCCAACTTCGACTGGCGCTGCGAAGCGGTTGAGGCCGAGGTTGCCGGACGCTCACGCTCGGCGTGGCGGTGCGCGTCCGCGCAGGAGATCTCCTGGGGACCACCCGGTCGGCCCGTTCCGAGCTACTTCCGGGTCCCGATCCACCTCAGTCGCGTCGGCCTCCGGAACGACGTCCAGGGCTCGTACGGCCATCCCACAACCGTTCGCCTTTCCGACACGCCTGCAGCGCATCGATAGACCCGAGTTGCGGCTCTTTGATGTTCCGCTGGCGCTCAGCAGGCGAACTTCGCATCGCGACGATCGCCAGAGTTGCTCGAAGGGGTGATGCCACCCGAACGCTGCCCTGCCGTCATTCAATACTGATGACAAAGCACCACGAAATGTCCTCGGGCGTTCGGTCCAGACACACCTCCGGCTCGCCGGCAACGCCGTCACCACAGCGATACGTCGCGCAGTCGAAATCGTCCGCACAGGGTTCGCCGACCGCGAGCAAATCCCCACAGCGCCCATCTTCTGCGCAGCGCAGTCCCGCTTGGCACCCCGGACCGCATGGGTCGCCGAGGCGGCCGGGCTCCGTGCAGACAAACGCATCCGCTTCGTCTTGCGCGCAAACCAGGGCGTCACGACAAAAGATGTCGTAGGAGAGCCCGACCCCGCCACACTCATCGCCCGGTCCAAGCATGCCGAAGAACGGTTTCGCCAACTGATCGAACACTGCGCACTCATCGAGGGCAGAACGGAGACGCTCGAGCTGTTCGCGCACAAGTTCTTCGTCAACCAAGACCCCTTCTCCGAACGCATCCGGGCGCTCGAGATAGGGGCGACACGTTGCGTCCGCCAACACGGAGGTGCATTCGTCACCGAGCCTGACCGAGAGATCTCGACGAGGGTCGTCGCAACAGCGTTCCGAACCCTCGCAGCTAAGCGCCGCGAAGTACCAGCAAAACGAATAGAGAAGATCCGCTGGGCTCCCGGGCTCGAGCTCCGACTCGGGGGGAGGATCAACGCCGGGCAGAAAGGGGCCCGAATCCGGAGCGGGCGTGTCCGCGTCGCCTGCGTCCGCGTCCCGTGCGTCCCGTCGGGGCCCCGCATCGCGCGGGGTGGGGCTCGCGTCGCGCGGGGTGGGGCTCGCGTCGCGCGGGTCGGAAGACGCGTCGACCATGCGATCACGGCCTCCGCGTCGCTCGTGAGAGAGGTAGCATCCCGCGAGCGCAATCAAGGGCACCAGACACAGGGCAGAACAACCTGGTCGCAACCCGCCCATCCATGACCTAGGCATCGACACTCCCCTAGGATGATGTGCCGTTTTAGGAGCCGCATTCAAATGCGAATCTCGCCATAGTTCCAGATGGGCTGGTCAAGTCACGGGCCTCGGCCAAACCGTTCGTCCCCGTCCTCGTTCTTTCCGCTGTCTTCGAGAGGCCAGTTTCAGCGGAACGGCTACGAACTCCTCCGTTGGGGCGATGTTGGCAGAGGGCGCCTCCGCCTTGCGGGTTGTGTCTATTCCTCGGTGCAAGCGTCGTGATTCATGCTCGGACGCCGTACGCGATTGGCGGATGCGAGCGACCGAGGCTCATCACGATTCGTCAGGGAGCGGAATGTCGGCATACATGCCGCCGCTCAGCCTTATGCAGCCGTTCGAGAGGGTGACGGTTTCTTCTCGCCGCAAAGGTTCGCAGTAACCAAAAAGAGACCGACCCGGATCAACCGGCCCTTCGTGGGTCGTGCTCGAGCTGTGCGTGGTGTAGCCCTGGAGCGGGCACACCACCTCGTTGGTGCCGACAACGCAAACCGTCATCGTCTCGTCGCAGTCAACGTCTCGTTGAGTGTTGGGGGAGTACGCATCTGGGACGTAGGTACTCGCGGCGACGCGGACACGCAGCTTGACGACCTCCCGCCGGTCGTACCGGCTCACTTCCGCGTCCATCACATCAACGACCATGGATTCGGTGTAGGCGTCGTGCGCATCATTAGCCACCCCAACAAAATTCCACCCATGCTGCCCCTGAACCGCGACCTGGATGAACGGGCCAACGTCACCCTCCAACGTGACCGCCACGAGGGAAGGTCCGCGAAGAGTGACAACGGCGTCGCGCAGGCAGGTCGCACGGTCGGCGACGCAGTCACAGAGAGACTCGAGGGAGGGCTGTGGCGTAGCGCACGAGAGCAGAGGTTTGGTCGGGAGCGCTGCACCCGCACGGCAGGTTGTGCGCGTGGGCGGGTTGGGTACGGCATCCGTGCGCGCGGGCGGGTTGGGTACGGCGTCTGCTAACCGCGGCGTCTGGCGGATGAACCAAACTGCTACGCCCACTATCGCAACGAGGCAAATCCCCCCGACCGCCATCGATCCACGCGACACGATTGTTCCTCAGAGGTTCGGGTTCGGACGTCGTACGAATCCGAAAGATTCGTCCTCCCCCGCGAAAATCGGACGTCGTATGAATCCGAACCGCCCTTCGCCAGCCGGGCGAATGCTCGTCATCGCCATCAAACGACAAGAACAGCGTTTCGGCTCGACGACCGCTAGTCAGTGCTGACAAGAACCGTTGGCGTTTCGGCCAGGTTTCGGGTCAGCCTTCGGGACGTTGAGCTTCGACCTCCACGTAACTCCCGTTGACTGGCCCGACGACGCGCTCACGAAGTGGACAACGGCGGCGTGTACGGTCGTGGAGCACCTCGAGTTCGACCCGGCGTTTGATCCGAAGAGCTCGTCCGGGTTCCAGTACGTCGCCCTCGCGGTCGGCAACCTCTGGGGCGCGCACGACGCACCGACAGGACGTTTCTTGGCGGAGTTTGACTACGCGGCGCTGCGCGACTCCTTCGTCTTCGGTTGTGCCCGGAACCCTCTCGTGGGCTACGTGGTTGCGGCGAGCCTGGCGGAGGTGACGCGCGGGTCCCTCGTCGATCCACAGTCGGAGCACGGTCGCTACCAGGGAAGCGCGCGCGAGATTCTCACGC
>JBCDAA010000058.1:0-29912 GCA_039186435.1 Myxococcota bacterium
AGGTAGAGCTCAAAACGGCTCATCGTCGGACGAAAGAAAAACCCCAAGGCCCGATGCAAGAACTCGTGCGGCGCCCACTTCGCGTCGTGAAGCGGGTCGAAGGTCGCAAAGGGCGCCTCCGCCTGAAACGATTGGTACTTGCCCACGTGAAGGGCACCGCGATCCCAAACGCCGTGGTCGGGATCGTGCACGCCAAAGGACCAGGGCAGGAGCGCGCGCAGCTCGCGATGCACCGAGGTCACACCGCGTTCGACGCCGAGCGCAACCGCGCGAAGCGCAAAGGGTGATGCGATCACCTCGCCGACCGGAAGCTGCGCGTACGCCGCCAAGACCTCCGCGTCGATACGGCGCAGGTCGAGCATCCAGGTGCAAAGGCGGTCCGCGAGTGACTCCTCGGAGAGCTCACGGTACGCATCCCGTCGCGCCGCCGGCGTCGTCGCATCGACAGCAAGGGCCGGAAGTTCCATTTCACCCGGACAATACCGCGGGGAAAAATCGCGAAACCAGCGTATTTGAATAGGACCGGTCCTCAACGCCACCATTAGGCGCGGATTCGTGACAGCCTTGCTCCGCGCCCCCCTTGCTGCTGTGACAGTTCCTGCGGACATCGAGAAACTCCACGCTCATTGGGAGCAGGCGGGGATCAATCCCGACGCGCTGATCGCGCGGTCCGACGGGACGCTGATGCCGCCGCAGACGGAGCGTTCGGACCCGCGCCTGATCGCCACGCTTCCTTCCGACGAAGTGGAGCTTCCCGGACGACCCTCGGGAATCGTCGCGCGCCTCGACACCGATGAAGTGGTGCTCGGTTCCATCCTCGGCGAAGGCGGCATGGGACGGGTCTGGCTTGGGAGTCAGCGCTCCCTCGCCCGCGATGTGGCCGTCAAAGGGGTTCGCGAGGATCTCGACGGACCGATCGGGCGCGCGCAGCTCCTTCGGGAAGCGCGGGTCACGGGCGCACTCGAGCATCCCAACATCATTCCGGTGCACGCCATCGTCGAGGGTTCGAAGGGCGAACCGCTGATGGTGATGAAGCGGGTGGAAGGCACCTCCTGGGCCGACCGCATCGCCGACACCCTCGGCAACGAGGATCACCTCGAAACGCATCTGCGCGTGCTGATGCAGGTCTGCCATGCGGTTCACTTCGCACACACGCGCGGCGTTCTTCATCGCGACCTCAAACCGGACAACGTCATGCTCGGCGAGTTCGGCGAGGTCTACGTCGTCGATTGGGGTCTCGCGGTCGCGCTTCGCGAGGATGCGCAGCTTACGGGACTGCCTCTCTACGACGAGGTGAAGGGCATCGTCGGCACCATCCAGTACATGGCGCCGGAGATGGTCGAGGGGCACGGCAGAGGCCTTTGCGTGCAGAGCGACGTCTACCTCTTGGGATCGATGCTGCACGAGATTCTGACCGGGAATCCGCCGCACCTCGGCGACGCCGTGCCGCAGATCCTCCACGCGGCGTGGCGTTCGATGCCCTTCGCGTACGACCCGTCCATTCCCGAGGAACTCGTCGCGCTCGCCCACCTCGCGATGCACAAAGAAGCGAGCGAGCGCCCGGCGTCGGCGGAAGCGTTTCGTGAACTTCTGGACGACTTCCTGCGGCACAAATCCTCCGCGGATCTCACCGAGGAGGCGCAGCGCCGTCTCGTGCGAGCACGGGAGAAGGTTGCCGAAGGCGTCGACCCCACCACGGCACTTCGCGAGGCGCGCTTTGGGTTTCTTCAGGCGCTCCGCATCTGGCCGGAAAACCAGCCCGCCAAAACGGGGCTGCACACGGTGCTCGGCGTGTTGATCGAGCACGCGCTCGCGGGCGAGCACCTCGACTCCGCGCGCAAACTCCTCGGCGAAATGGACACCGCCCAGCGGCTGGTGTGGCGCGACGAAGTGAGTGCGCTGACAAGCCGCATCGAGTCGCGCGATGCCAAGATGCTCCACCTCGAGCGAGAGGCGCACGAAGCGGACCTCTCCCAATCGTCGAAGCCCCGCCGCGTCTTCGGGGTCGGATTCGCGCTGGCGTTCTTTCTCGTCAACGTCGCCCTCGACCTCTGGGACCGAGGCCACGGCGTGGACTGGTGGCTCTACCTGATCGCAACTGCGGCGACCGCGTTCGTCTTCTTCGTGCCGATCCTCATCTTCTATCGCCGGCTCTTTCCCAATCGGGCGGCGCGACGACTCTCCGTCACGCTGGGGCTTCTGCTCGCCGGACAGGGGATCACCTTCACCGGCATGAGCGTGGTGGGTCTCGACCTCCATGCGGCCCTCGCGCTCAGTCTCTTTCCGCTCGCCTCGATGATCGCTGGCATGAGCGCGCTGCTCGATCCGCGGATGTGGTGGTCGGCGCTTCTCGCGGCGGTCTGCGGAGTCGTCGGCGTGTTTGTGCCGGGCGTGGTCTTCTACGGCGTCGCCGTGGCGTATTCCGCATTCTTCATCGGCGGCGCGCTCCTCGACTACCAAGCTCGGTAGCTCCGTCACGCGGCTGGCACGGCACACCGTGGCAAGAACGTCACGGGGCGCGCTCGGCGTCGGGGCACTTTTGGTGAGATTCGGGTTGGCGCGAAGGTTGCTCTAGCGGATGCCATGATGTTGAAACAGAGGTCTCGAGGGAAGCGAGGCGCGCTGGGAGTGAGCATGGTTCTCCTCTTGGCGAGCTCTGCTGTGGCGCAGGACGTCGTGGTGGTGGTCGAAGGGGCGGATGGGGTCTCCGCGCCGCGTCCGCGCGTGACAATCGTCGTGGAAGACACCGTGGAAGACGTCGTGGAAGACGCCGCGGTGGAGCACGCCGTGGTGGAACCCGCACCCGTCGTGGAAACGCCGGTGGAGGTTCCCGCGCCCCTGGTGATTCCCCAACCTGGGCCTCTCACGTTGAACCAGTCCGCGGAGCAAACGCTTGCGCGCATCGAGGAGCTTCGGCTTCGCCGCCCCTCGCTCGGGGGACCCCTGACAATGATCATCGGCGGCGCCGTGACCGGCTTTGCGAGCGCGCTGGCCGCTACCCTTTACGCCACCTTCGACGATTGGGACTGCAGCGGCGACTGCGGACCCGGCGCGGAGACGATCGGCTTTGCCGCCCTCTCGGTCGCATCGCTCATCACGATCTTCGGAGGCATTGCCCTCCTCGCTCGCCGCGCTCGCGAACGCCGCCGAGTCGCTCGCGAGATCCGCGCGCTTCAGGAAACGCTGCCCGCCGCCTGGTAGTTCACCACTCGAGGAGCGCGAGCTGCCGGCCGCTTCGAAGCTCGCGAATCTGACGATTGATCGCCGAGCGCTCCCGAAGGCGGCGGATGAAGAGCACCAACCCCGTCACCGCGAGGGTAAAGGTGGCGACGCTGATCGCGCTAAAGACGATCGTTCCGGGGTTGTCGCCGCAGCGATCGCATCCCGTGTCTTCACGCTCGAGGTCCGCAAACTCGAGGGCGAGCAACACCATCACCGCGGTTCCGGCGCCGCCTGCGGCGAGCATGGTGATGCGCCCACCGATGGGACGATCGGTTCGCTCTTGCTCCAGCGCCGCGATCTGGGCCGCGATCGCCGGATCGAGGGGCGGAGGCTGCCGAAGTCGAACCGCCGTGCCTCCAGGGACGTACCCCGGCTGGTTGCCGACGCCGGTGTAGCCTCGCTGAGGTTGGGTGTCGTAGCCCTGCTGCGGCTGCGTGCCGCCGTATCCCGGAGGCGGCGCAGGAACCGAATCCGGATTTCGCTCTCCTGTTGGCTGGGTTTGCGGCTGCGGCTGCGGCTGCGTGGCAGGCGCATCGTCAAACTCGTCGTCCACGAACGCCGAGTCGACGGGCTCCACCGGCTCCTCACCGGGGGGTGGCGGCACGGGGGTGAGGCCAGCGCCACTTTCCTCCTGGGCCAGGCCGGGAGCCGCTAGCCCGAGGAGCCACAGAGCGACCAACACGCGCATGCAGCGATCCTTTCGCGAGGGCTGCCCTTCGTCAAACCGCCGTATCGCACACGCGTTCAGTCCGTTCGGATCGCGCACTGACCCCGCAGGCACCTTCGACGCGACAAGAAGCACATGAAACTCCGCTCCTTGGTCGTGGTGACCGCACTATGTGGTTGCACAGGCTACATCGGTGACCAGGAGGATCCGGCCGAGGACGGGATTCGCCCGCGGCCGAGCGCTCCCGCGGTTTGCGAGACGCTCCCGCCGCGGATTCGTCGGCTCGCGCCCGAACAGTGGGACCACGTTCTCGCGACGCTCACGCCCGAGGGCGCGAACGCCCGAACGCAGTACCTCAGCACGCTTCAGCTCGCGTCCCGCTTTGGTGGCGCGGCAGGCACGCTCGGCATGACGGTTCCGCACGTCGAGCAGCTTCTCGGCACCGTCGAAGGGTTGAGCACCGACATCGTCGATCGACTCCTCGCGGATCTCGACTGCTCACTGGAAGAAGCCGGCTGCGTCGACGGAGCGATGGGCGAACTACTCTCGCGAGCGTTTCGTCGAGAGCCCCGGACCGAGGAAACGGAGCGCTACGTTTCTCTCGTCGACGACCTCACCGCAGACCTCGGCGCCGAAGACGCACTCCGCGCGGCCGCCGAGGTTGTGTTGATGTCCCCGGAGTCGCTCTACCGAAGTGAGATCGGCGAGGACGGCGTGCTGACGCCGGATGAAATCGCGAGCGCCATTTCGTTTCTCGTCACGGACGGTCCTCCTGACGAGGCGCTTCGCGCCGCAGCTCGGTCCGGCCAGCTCCAGGACGGGGAGGTACGTGCGGAGCACGCGGAGCGACTCTTCGAAGAGCGGGAGCGCGCCTCCGGAGTGCTCCGCTACTTTCGCGAGTACCTTCACGCGGACTCCTCGCTCACGGCGGCGCGCAGCGAAGAGACCTTTCCCGAGTTCGACGCGGACGTGCGCCAAGCGATGGTCGAGGAGCATCGCGCCTTCGTCGAGCACGTGCTCTGGGAGGACGAAGGCACCTTTCGGGCGCTCCTCACGCGGCCCTATACCTTTGCCAACGCGACGCTCGCCGCACACTACGGGCTACCGACCGAGGGCCTTGGCGATGGGTTTGCGCGCGTCGAAACGCCGGACCGAATGGGCATTCTCAACCACGGTTCCTACCTCGTGCAGGCCGGCAAGGAAGAAGGAACGAGCATCGTCTTTCGCGGCGTGAACGTCATCGAGGAGTTCCTCTGCCAAGAAACGCCCGCGCCTCCGCCCGACGTCGACGATGTCCTCCCCCCGCGAATCGAAGGCCGCGCGAGCACGCAGCGACAGCGACTGGAAGCGCATCGCAGCGTAGGTCGCTGCGCAACCTGTCACGACGAAATCGATCCGGTGGGGTACCCCTTCGAAGTGTTCGACGCGGTCGGACGACCGCGCGCGGAGGAACAGGGCCTCCCCATCGATCCTTCCGGGAGCATCGTCCTCGACGAAGGCCGCGTCGCGGTGTCCAACGTCCGTGAGCTTGCAACGTCGCTGTCCGAGGACCCGGGCGCGCACCGCTGTTTTGTGCGGCACGTCATTCTCTTCGCCGACGGCGTCGAGCGCTCCAACGCGTGTTTGGGCGCGCCCGAAGACGCGCCCGTTCTCGACATGATCCGAGCGCATATCGCCTCGGACGATTTCATCGCGAGGGAGGTTCCCTAGTGGCTGTGTACTTGCGCGGGCGAAGGCGCTTTCTTCAGATGTGTGGTTTGTCCGCGAGCGGCACGCTCCTCGCGGCCCTCGGAACGCGCCTGCAGACGCGCGTGTACTCGCAGGCTCCCGCGCAGGGTTGCTTCATCCTCTTCGGCGCATCGCACGGCATGCCCTATCGAATCTCCGACGGAGACTCGGCGGAGATCCGGTGGCCGTGGCCCGACCATCCCTTCTCGGACATCACACCGATCACCACCCTCGTCGAGGACCTCTACAACCCACACGACCAGAGCATTCACGGCAACTACGCGGCGTTCCTCTGCGTTCAGCCGGGCGCATCATTTCGAAACGGAAAGAGCGACAGCCCCGGCGGGATCAGCATCGACCGCCAGATCGCCCAGGATCTAAGCGGTGAAGGTTCGTCGCGCTCGATTAACCTGGGCTATCCCAAGCTGCGCGGCAACGCAGAGATTTCAAACGCGTCCGCGGACGGCCACGGCGCCGCGTATCCCGCCATCAGCGATCCCTCCGCAGCCATCGCCCAATACTTCAGCTCCTTCGACGCGGGGGATGATCCCGACCCTGACGGAGCCGCCGCAGTCGCCGCTCGTTTGCGCGCACGTCGCCGCAGCGTCCTCGACGCGATCGCCACCGACATCCAGCGCGTTCAGGGAAGGCTGGCCGGCGAGGAAAGGGCCGCCCTCGACCAATACCTCACGTCCATCCGCGAGCTCGAGATCGAGGCCAATCAAATGCCGCCGGTGATGACCGAGCTGTGCACCCGGCCAACCTGGGAGGGCGGCGAAGTGGAGAGAAGCTCCACGATTCGCGAAGACCTGATGGACCTCTACGGGCGGATCGCGGGCGTCGGACTCAGCTGCGGCGTCGCGCGCGTGGCGTCGGTGTTTGGCCCTGGCGTCGGCGGCGAGCCCCTTCAGCCTCGCTACTCCTTCGCGCCGGTGTCCACGACGCTCAGCCTGCACGACGACGTCACCCATCGCCTTTCGGAAGAAAGCTCCCGGGTGATCGTCGACAACGTGCACCGCTGGCGCGCCGCGTTCCTTCGCGCCGTCTGGAGTCGCCTCGAAGCCGCGCCCGTAGGAGACGGATCCCTCGCGGATCACTCGCTCTTGCTCTGGCTCAACACCCAAGGTCGCAATCCCTTCGAAGGAACGAATCACAACCGGCAGGAGTACATCCCGGTGGTCTTTGTCGGCAACGCGGGCGGCCGCCTCGAAACCGGCAAGCGCATTCCCCTCGAACGCGGGGCGCGATGCGTGAGCGACGCGTTTCTCACCGCCGCGCGGGCGATGGGCTCAACGATCGACACCTTCGGCGACCCGAGCCACTCGCGCGGGCCCATCGACGAAATGCTCGCGTAGCGTCGTCAGTACGTGTAGAAACCCTCGCCGCTTTTTCGGCCGAGCTTTCCGGCGCGCACCATCTGGCGAAGAAGCGCAGGCGGACGAAACTGCTCGCCGAGTTCGCGGTGGAGGTGCTCCATGATGTGCAGGCGCACATCGAGCCCCACGAGGTCGGTGAGCTTCAGCGGACCCATCGGATGGCGATAGCCAAGCTCCATCGCGCGATCGATGTCGGCGGGACTTGCGACGCCTTGCTCCACCATGCGAATCGCCTCGCAGCCGAGGATGATCCCAAGCCGGCTCGTCGCAAAACCAGGCCAGTCGTTGACGACGACCGCCTCCTTGCCGATGCGCGTCGAAAACGCGCGCGCACGCTCCACGGTTTCGTCGCTGGTGTTCAGACCACGCACGATCTCGAGGAGCTTCATCAGCGGAACCGGATTAAAAAAGTGGAGACCGACACACTGGTCCGCGCGCCCCGATGCAGCGGCGATCTCGGTCACCGAAAGCGACGACGTGTTGGTCGCAATGATCGCATCAGCCTTTGACGCCGCGGCCGCTTCCCGAAAGAGCTTCAACTTGAGCTCCATCTTTTCCGGTACCGCTTCAACGATCAGGTCGGCCTCCGCGACGGCGCTGGCAAGCGATGTCTCCGCGCGAATGCGTTCCCGGGCTGCTTTGGCGTCCCCTTCCGCGAGACGCTCCTTTGACACCAGCTTCGCCAGACTTTTGTCCACGCCGCTGAGACCTTTTTGAATCGCCGCTTCGCTGATGTCGCACAGCGCAACCTCGCACCCGGCGGTGGCAGCCACCTGCGCGATGCCATGCCCCATCGTGCCGGCGCCCACAATCGCCACCTTCTGGATCTCCGTCATGGCGCGAGTAGAGCACAAAGCGGGTTTCTTGGGAGGACGCACTGTGTACCATCCCCCCTTCTGTGCGCGTGCTCGTCATCGGTCTGGACTGCGTCCCGCCGTCCTTGGTCTTCGATCGCTGGGCGGAGCATCTTCCGCATCTAACGGCGCTTCGCGCGCGCGCGCTGTGGGGCACGCTTCGCTCGTGCCTCCCGCCGATCACGGTTCCCGCGTGGACCTGCATGGTCTCCGGGCGCGATCCCGGCGAACTCGGCATCTACGGTTTTCGCAATCGCGCGGACGGCTACGCGCTACGCGTCGCAACCTCCCACGACGTGCGCTGCAAACGCGTCTGGGATCGCCTCGGAGAATCGGGGTACTCGGTCGCGCCGCTCTTTGTGCCCCTCACATCGCCGCCGACGCCGGTTCGCGGCCGCATGGTCTCCTGCTTTCTCACGCCCAACGTGCAGGCCCCCTACACCTTTCCACGCGCCTGGAAAGAGGAGCTGGAAACCGACCTTGGTCCCTATCGCATGGACGTCGAAGGGTTTCGAAAAGGGGAGCTCGATCGAATCGTCGACGACCTCTACACGATGACGCGGCAGCACTTCGCGATGGCTCGCCACACGTGGACGAAGCACCGGCCGGACTTTCTGATGATGGTGGAGATGGGCCCCGACCGGCTCCACCACGCGCTCTGGCATCATCTCGATCCCAAGCACCGGCGCTACGTACCTGGAAACCGCTGGGAGGAAGAAGCGCGGGCCTACTACGCCGCGCTCGACGCTGAGGTGGGCGAGCTTCTTTCGGTGGTCGACGACGATACGGTCGTCATCGTGGCAAGCGACCACGGCGCGCAGTCCATGGAGGGCGCGATCGCGATCAACGAGTGGTTGATCCAGGAGGGGTGGCTCACCTTGCGGACCACGCCGACCGAGCCGACGCCCCTGCGTGAGGTGGTCGACTGGAGCAAGACACGCGTCTGGGGGGAAGGCGGCTACTACGCGCGCCTCTTTTTGAACGTGGAAGGACGCGAGCCCGAAGGCGTGGTTCCACCGGGCGACGTCGATACGATTCGAAACGCGCTCACCGATGCCCTTGAGGAATGGGGACCCGCGGGAACCCAGGTGCATCGCCCCGAGGACGTCTACAAAAGCGTGCGAGGAAACCCGCCCGATCTGATGGCGGTCTTCGGCGACCTAACGCACCGGAGCGTCGGCACCGTCGGACACGGTCAGGTGCTCCTCGACACCGACGGCGAAGACGGCTGCAACCACGCCTGGGATGGAATCTTCATGATGGCCGGACCAGGTGTCGACGCGAAGGGACCGGTCAGCGCAGAGATCTACGACGTCGGCCGTACAATTCTTGGGCTCTTCGACGTGCCTGCGGGCGAAAGCTGGCGCGGCCGCGACTGGTCGAAGACAACTTAGCGAACGCCGTCGACGCAGCGAATCGGCGCGGCGTAGATCTGCGTGAACCCGGGGCCGTCGTCCCGCTGACCCGCGTACGCGATGAACGCGCCCGCAGGCGTGGTCTCCATGCGAATCCGCGTCGGAAAACGCTCCTCGCCAAAACGAAGAACCTGGAAAGGCTCAAAATCCTCGCCCAAGCGCGCGACCGCGACACGCGCCGCCCGGTGCTCCCCTCGCGGCGCAAACGCGACCCAGAGCTCATCGCCGCGTGGCTCCACATCCCAGCCAGTGCGCACGTGGAGCCCAAGGCCCGTGATGCGAACCTCGAGATCCTCCACCCGCGCAAAGGCCGCGCGCATCTCCTCCGCCGCGCCTTCCCGCCACGCGAGCACGAGGTCGTCTCCGCGCCGGACATAGCGCGGAAGCGTCGCCGTCGTGGATCCCTCCACCCGTCGCGCGACCGGCTCCGCATCACGCCAGACGCCTTCGTAGAGCTCGAGGTCCCTCGTCACGTACGCCACGCGGAGGTCGTCGCCGTCGATGGTCCACGTCCAGTGAAAGGCATCACCGACAACCTGCGATTCGCCAACGCGGCGCCGTTCCCGAAAGCGCTCGTCGAGTTCCGCGATCGACGCGCGAAGGAGCGGGTCGCCCTCCGTTCGAAACGCCATGAAGACCCGGCCGTCGGGCGCGCTCCGGGCGCCAAGACACGCGTCGCGGGAAATCTGCATCGCGCCCCCGTCCAGCTCGCCCCGATCGCCAAGGCGCCGGACCAAGCAGCCCTGCCCAGCCGACCACGTGTAGGCGAAGCCCGATCGCCCGGACGGGTAGAGCACGTGCGAGTGCGACGCGAAGGTCAGACCGCTCGGCGCCCCAAAGACCACCGCGCGATCGTCAAAGAGCGGCGCGCCCGTAGTGGGATCGAGCGCCATGATCCACCGCGCGACGTCCATCTCCCGCACATCGTTCGAGCTAGTGAACGCGGCAATCACCACACCCGCGGGCGTCGTGTCGATGCTTCCAAGGGTTGCGTCGGTGGGCGGCGCGCGCGTGAAGAAACGCGGCCGGCTCGCCCTCAGCGACTCGCAGGGAAGGACCTCGGGGCCCGCATCCATCGACGCGTCGCGACCGGAATCGATCCGAGCCTCAACTCGATGGTGCTCGTAGCAGCCAAGAAGGAGCAGCAAGAGCGCGAGTCGCAGAACCGAGACCGTGACCTCGGTGGGACGACACGGTCGCGCCCACGCTGGACTGACGATGAACGACGCGATCACCAGCAGCCCGCACACGATCCGTCCCATTTTCTACCCGAAGTAGCGCTCGCCGTGATCGCAGAGGATCGTCACAACCCGCTGGCCCGGCTCCATTCGCCGCGCAACTTCCCGCGCCGCGTGCACGTTCGCTCCGGACGAAGGACCGAGGAGAAGACCTTCCTCCGCGGAGAGCCGACGCGTCATGCGATCGGCGGCGACATCCGTGACCGTGACGATGTCGTCCACCATGTCGAGGTCGAGAACCGTCGGCACAAACCCCGCGCCAAGACCCTGAATCCCGTGAAGCCCTGGACGACCGCCGCTCAGCACGGCGCTCGCCCGCGGCTCGACCGCGACGATGCGAATCGATTCCTTGCGCGCCTTGAGCACCCGCGCAACGCCGGTCAGCGTTCCACCGGTTCCCACGCCGACCACAAACGCATCGAGGTTGCCGCCGGTGTCTTCCCAGATCTCTTCCGCGGTGGTCTCGGCATGCGCCTGAGGATTGGCGGGGTTGTCGAACTGGCTGGGCATGAAGGCGCCCTTATCACGTACCAAGCGCTCGGCCTGCTCGACCGCGCCGGCCATGCCTTCCATCGCGGGCGTGAGGATCACCTCCGCGCCGTACGCCTTCAGAATCTCCCGCCGGGCGAGGCTCATGTCCTCGGGCATCGCGATCACGCAGCGGTAGCCACGCACGGCCGCGATCATCGCCAGGCTGATCCCGGTGTTGCCGCTCGTCGCTTCCACGAGCGTCGCGCCCGCCGTGATCTCCCCGGCCTTTTCCGCCGCGAGAATCATTCCCAGCGCGGGTCGATCCTTCACCGATCCCCCGGGCTCCAACGCTTCGAGCTTGCCCACCACCTCCGCGCCTCCCTCGGGGGAGAGCTTTCGAAGCCGTACGAGCGGCGTCCGCCCGACCAGATCCATCACGCTGTCGTGGATGCGTTCGGCCATCGCCGCAGCATACCTCGGAAGTTCGCCCCTTGGCGGATGAGTCGACGGGGAGGTATGAGGGGCCCATGCGCACGCTGATGGCAGTCCTTCTTCTTTCCGGATGCACGGTGACCTTGACGGTCGAAGCCGGCTTTTACACACGGCCCACGACCCACCGCACCGTGACGGAGCCGCCTCCTCTTCGCGAGGACGGCGCCAAGCCCGACAAGCCCGTTCCCGACGCAGTGTGGGTGAGCGGTCATTGGAGTTGGGAAGGATCCTGGGTTTGGGTGCCCGGCGCCTGGAAGCAGCCGCGCCCGGGCCACGTGTGGGAACCCCCGGTCTGCATCGCGGTCGACGGCGACTACCGCTACTTCCCCGGCTACTTTCATCCCCGCGACGAAGAGCCGCCGCCCGAGTACCGCGCCCCGGGGCAGATTCAGCTGCACGTTCCGGATGCCAGCTTGAATGCAGCCCTTCCGGATCGCGTGCTTGTCGTGCCGGGGCAAGCCGCACCGCGAAACACGATGGCGATCGAGCGCCCCGAAGCGCGCCCGGAGGTGCAAACGCCGACGGATGGCCCGACGACGACGCCGGAGCTTCAGCCGAACGTGCCGCTTCCGAACGCACCCGAAGGCGGACAGAACGGACAGGGAGGACAGAACGGTCAGGGCGGTCAGAACGGTCAGGGCGGTCAGAACGGACAGGGCGCCGAACAGGAAGCGCTGACCTGCCGTCTTCCGATCGCGCGCGTCCCGCGCCGAGAGGGCAACTTCGTCATTCTCGGCACCGGCCTTGGCGCCGACGTGGAGGTCTCGGTCGCAGGAAGCGTACAGACGGTGCGCTCGGTTCGCGGCGGTGAGATTCAGGCGCAAACCACTCGCCCCGGCACGGTGACAATTCGCCGCGGCGGCGACGAAGCGAACTGCGGCTCCCTGGAACTCTTCTGATCGCGTGGCGGACGAAGTTAACTGGGACGACGTCCGCTTCTTTCTCGCGGTGCTCCGCGGCGGCTCTCTGCGGGTGGCGGCGGAGCAGCTCGGGGTGACCCAGGCGACCGTGTCGCGCCGACTTGCGAACCTCGAAGCGTCTCTTCAGACGGAGCTCTTCGAGCGTTTGCCGACCGGGCTTCATCCCACCACGGCCGGCGAAGCCCTCGGAACGCACGCGTCCACCATGGCCGAGGAAGTTCTCGCGATGCAGCGGCGCGCGGAACACGTGGGCGGGGCCCTGCGCGTCTCCGCCCCGGAAGGACTGGTCACCACCTGGCTGATGCCGCACTTTCGTGCCTTCGCCGAAGCACATCCGGAGACCACCCTGGAGCTCGGAGCCTCCGCACACCTCGCCAACCTTCACGAGCGCGAAGCCGAGGTTGTAATTCGCTTGATGAACAAGCCGAACGAAGCGCTCGTCGGTCGCCGCGTTCTGCGACTCGCCTACGCGGTCTATGCGGCCAAGGATCGAATCACCGACGACTGGATCGGCTGGGAGGATCGAAGCGGGGAAGCGGAGTGGATCGCGGGACCCTTCGCCGATCGGCCGGTGCGGCATCGCGTAAGCTCCGCCCTCGGTGCGCTCCACGCCGCGCGTGCAGGTCTCGGCATCGCGCGCTTGGCCTGTCACCTGGGCGACCCGGATCCGAGTCTCGAGCGGCTCAGCGGCGCACATTTCGAGCGATGGATCTGGCTGCTCACCCATCCGGGACTTCGGCGCAACCCGCGCGTGCGCCGCTTTTCGGAGTTCATGGCGGAGCGCATGGTGGGCGAGCGAGCACACATCGAGAGCGACGCCACCGAGTGGCGCACGCAAGGCCCATCTTCGTAAGGGGGTCCCCTCATCGATGATCGTCGCGGCCGGCAAACCCGCGAACTAGGTCAGGGATATGTTCACACCTTCCCAATCCGTCGCCGTGCTCGCCCTCGCCGCGTGCTCGAGCGGCCAGCCAGCCCAAACCGCCGAACCCTCCACCAGCCAGGGTTCGAGTACCGTCGTCGCCTCCGATTCGGAGAGCGCCACCTACCTCGTCTCCTTCATCGTCATGCGCGAAGGCGCCCAACCCGAACGGCGCGAGGACTACGCCGCGCGCCTCGACGCGATCGCCGAACGCCACGGAATCGTCCATTCCCACGCCTATCGCGTCGCCCGGCCTGTGTCGGGCGCCCTCACCGACGCGAGCGAAGTACACCTCTGGCGCATCCCCTCGGAGGATGCGCTCGCCCGGCTCTTCGCCGACGACGCCTACCTCGCGCTCGCCGACCAGCGGGCGGAACTTCACAACGAAGCACGCATCACCACCTACGTCGCCGACGCCAACATGGACGGCCCGCAGCTGGACACGCCCTTTGTGCTCGTCGACCTCGTCTTTCTCAACGATGGCAAAACCCTCGACGACCGCGCCGCCTACGGCCAGCAAATGGGGCCCATCGCCGCGCGCTACAACGTCGGACCCACGCGCTCCTACGGCAACCTTCGCCATCGCTCGGGTCCCGGGGAAGGCGCGGTGCAGCTGAACCTTTGGCCCATCCACGACCCCGCCGTCGTCGGTCAGGTGGTTCAAGATCCGGACTATCAGGCGCTCGTCCCGCTCCGCGACGAAATCCACGACATGGCGCGACTCACGATGCTGGTGGCGCAACCGATCGAAGGCGAGCGACGAAGCTCTACACGGACGCCACACCCAACGGTCTCAAGGTCTCGATCGCACTCGAGGAGCTCGAACTCCCCTACGAGGTGCAGCGGGTCTACCTCGGCGGAGATCAGTTCACCCCGGAGTTCACCGCCCTCAACGCGAACAACAAGATTCCCGTTCTCGTCGACGAGGATCAGGTCATCACCGAGTCCGGTGCGATCCTCTGGTACCTCGCAGAAAAGACCGGGCGCCTTCTGCCGTCCACGCTGGAGGCGCGCACGCGCGTTCACGAAGCACTCATGTTTCAGATGGCGTCCCTCGGGCCGATGTTCGGCCAGTTCATGGTCTTCGGCAGCCTGGAAAAACGAGTTTCCAACGGTCACGCGCCGCTACTTTCTCGAGGTCGAACGGATCTTCGGCGTGATGAACAAGCGCCTCGCAAACGCGGACTACCTCGGCGGCGAAGACTACTCGATCGCCGATATCGCGTCGCTGCCCTGGGTGCGCATGGCTGTGATCCATCCGGCGACCGCGGAGCTGGACCTCGCCCAGCACCCTCAACTCCACGACTGGTGGAAGCGCGTGTCGGCGCGCCCCGCGGTGACGCGCGGCTTGGCCGTGCCGGAACCCTTTCCGCCCGAAGAGCAGTTCAAGGCGTTTGTCAGCGCGACGGTTGGACTGGAGTAGCCCGCTCCGCTTCCCAGGCCCGCACCGTCACGAGCGCATTCGCGACGGTGTCGACCGCAGCGACCCGGGAGATCGGCGGACGAAACACCCACCCCACCGCGGTGAGCATCCCTCGAACGATCGCCGAGGAGATCACGTAGGCGCCGGAGTACACCGAACTCCGCAAGAGCAGCGCGTTCTTCTTTCGCCAGTCGGCGAGGATGCGGCGAACCTCGGCGCCGCCGTACTGCAGCTCGGTGAGATCGAAAATCACGCTCCGCGGCGCGTCCCAGCGAAGGTACTCGTCGCGAATCGAGGAAAGCACATCGTGCACATCGGCCGGTTTGGGCTTTCCGCCGATCTTGAAGATGACGATCGTGTCGTCGGTGACGTCGATGTGAAGAGAAAGTTCATCCACGGAGCAACTTCACAATACGAGATTCGGGCGATCCTGCGGAAGACCTGAGTCGTTTGACACTCCGGTCCGGCCGCTCTACCGACCCTCATGGGCGATTCACCGATCTTCGGCGCAAGCCAGCTTGATCCCGCAATGCAGGCGGCCTATGCGCGGGCGCGAGAGACCTTCAAATACCTCTGGCGCGAGCTGACCTGGGAGTATCGGCGCATTGTTCCGGGCCTCGAACTCTCCGCCGTGAAAGCGTCCTTCAACGATCCCGGCAATCCCGAAGACGCGGCCGAACATATGTGGCTGAGCGATATCCAGTTCGACGGCGAGATCGTTTCGGCGTCACTCTTGAACCAGCCGCGGGGGCTTCGTTCGGTGTCTGCGGGCGACCGGGTGGAGCTTTCCCTCGAGGCCATCGAGGACTGGATGTACGCGCTTCGCGGGCGCGTCTACGGCGGCTTCACCATTCAGGCGATGCGCATGCAGATGCCGCCGGCAGAGCGAAAGGCGCACGATCGCGCGTGGGGCTTTGAGTTCGGCGATCCCGAAGTGGTCGAGCTCGTTCCCAACTGGTCCGCAAAACCCAAGAAGGGTTTCTTTCGAAAGGCGAAGCCTGAGCCCGGAGATCCGAACGCCGAGCACCCGATGTCGGTGAACATGGCGGAGAAGCTCAGCGAGGAGATCGGCAAGAACCGGGAGGCGTTTCTCACGAGCGCGGATCCGGATGGACTCACGATGCTGCACAGCATGGCGCTCGGCGGAAGCGCGGACGGCGTGCGTGTGCTGCTGGCAGCGGGGGCCGATCGCGCGTTGACGACGAAGCGGGGGTTCACGGCGCTAGCGCTGGCGAAGCGGATGGACTGGCCGCGCTGCGTCGCGCTTCTTGAAGATGCGTAACGGCGAGCACATCTCCGCTACGTCTCGAAGGAATACGACGTCCGAAGACCACCCACGGCGTTCCATGCGCTCCACGACGCGAAGGCCATCACGACGAGCACCGGAAGGAGCCGAAGGGGGCGCTCCAGCGTCGGCCACAGCACCGGTGGTGTCATCCCAAGGAGGAGGACGGCAATCGCGAGTCCCGCGATACGCTTCGTCGAAGGTGACACCGGCTGCGAGAGCGTCATCGTGATCGGAATGACCCACGCAATCACGCCGTGAAGCCAGGCAATGGGACTCACGATCGGCGTCAGAAAGAGCATGTAGATCAGCCCGACCTTGGCGTCGCGAAGCGTAAAGATCACACCGAGAACGCCAAGGGCGAGCGCGAGCGCAGGACTCATCGACGTCAGCGAGATATTGGCCGGATGATGAACGTAGCGACTGGCCACCTCCGGAGCGACCTGCAGGAAGTAGTCGAACCACGCGGCAGGGGAGAGGAATGCCAGGGAGAGGGCGTGCAACGCCCCAGCGACGACCCCAGCGGACGCCAGCGTACGCCACCGACGCTGCAGCGCGAGCCAGACGAAGAGTGGCGCTCCCCAGAACTTGATCGCCACCGCGAGGCCGAGCGCGGCTCCCGCGAGGATGTGGCGCTCCTCCTTCAGCGCAACGACGAACGCTGCGGTCAGCAGGGCCAGGAAACAACCAAACTGACCAAAGACCAAACTGAACCGGGCGGAGTCGCTACCGAGGACGACCAGAAAGATCAGCAGAGCAGCGGCCCGGGAAAAGCCACGCAAGCGTCGTAGCAAGAGCACCGTGCCGCCGATCGCGGCAACCTCCAAAAGGATCCAAAAGGTCGCGACGGACCGATAGTCGAAGATCGCCATCGGCAGGAGCATGGGGAGAAGCGACGGCGGATGCGGGCTCGGATGATCGAAGGTTGCTCCGGTCGCGCTCGAGAGCTCCCCGGCGAGGAGGTGCGCTGGGGCGTAGGGATCGACGCCCGCCACGAGCGCTCGAGCCATGAGCCAATCTTGAAACAGATCCTTTCGATGGATGAACGAGTCCGAGAGACTCGCTGTGACCTGGATGAGCAGCGCAACGGTCGAGAGCGTAACCGTGTATGCCAACCCGGCGATTCGTGTGATTCGTGCCACCAGGGCAGCACGACAAGCAACCCGCCTACCAACGAATCTTCAGCGTTCAGACGCGATTTCACTCCTATGACAGGCTGTCGTGGATCAAGATACCGCGGCTATTTCAATCACGATTCATCGAACACACGAGGAGCTGCGTGTGCGCAGGCGTTGCTGCGACGACGTGCAGCGTGACCGATCTACGGTCGTCGTCGGATACCCATCGTCGTCCACCGGAGTGGCGTCATCGCGCCAGCGGATGTCGCCGTAGTCGAAGTAGATGTGGCTCCAGATGTTTCCGATCCGGAGGACGGGATGCGTCGGCAGGGGAAAGGCTCGTATGTGTTATCCCTTGTTTCGTCAGCGAGGCCGGATCGGCTGAATGTCGCCGGTTCGAGCCCGGTCGCCTACTCCGCCCCGAATGGTCACGACGCCCCGATATCCGTTTCGTTTTTACGGTGAGGGGTTCGAGCTGGCGGACCGCACGGCGACGCATTTCCTGGAGGTTCGCTTCGAGTCGTTCATCGACTTCATCGACCGGGTGAAGCTCGCCGATCCCGTCGAAGCCGCAATCGACTTGGCGGCGGTGGACGACCTCCAGTGCCGGATGGAGTGCGCCGATTGGATGTGGTGCCGCGACTGGGCGCTCCTTCGGCTCACCCAGACCGATCCCTCGGTTGACACCTACCCACTCGGGGACATGGCCGCGGAAATCCTGCACAACGTGCATCGCCACTTCCCGATCGCGGAGGCGGTTTGTCTTTGCGCCCCGAAGCCGTGGAACATGCCCTGGCATGTCTGGTCGGTGAAGCAGCATCCCGAGCCGAGCGCGGCGCCAACGTGGGACAACGACCTTGGGATCCCCCTGCCGACGAACGCGCCCTGGTGGGAACGCGAGCGCTTCGACGGCCTGGCGACTCGCGATGAGCCCTTCGAGGTGGAACGGCGGCGTCGGCGTCTGTACAACGACGAGGCCATGGGTCGCTGACAACGCGAACGTTTTGCGCCATGTGCCAGGGCCGTGAGCACAGCGGGAAGCAAAAGAGGCGATGAAGCAAAAGTAGCCCACCTGATTTTATTGACATCGCCCAAGGGTCAGCCGACCTAGGCCGTCAGACGCACCCAAAAAGATGTGCAAATCCAGCAACCTACAAACTTTCTTACCCATCTTCAGACGTCGTTAAGACTTCCCACGTTTTCTTAATCGAGCCCCAAGGGGGCCAGAAGGAAACAGCCATGACCCACTTCGCCAAGAACCTCTCCCTCCTCGCGTCCGTTGTTGCCCTCGGCCTCGGTGGTGCCCCCACCGTCCTCGCCCAAGCCGACAACGGCCCCGCCATCGAAGAAGGCCAAGGCCGCCGGCATGCGCGAGGCCGCCGCCACCACCGCCGCCACCGCCACCACGCGCGAGTCCTTCAGCAGCTCGATCTTTCGGACAACCAGAAGGCTCAGATCCGCGCGATTCGCGAATCGACCCGGGAACGCCGTCAGGAGCTTCGCGCCCAGGGCCGCTCGCCCGAAAACCGCCAGGCGATGCGCGCCCTGCACCAGGAAACCCGCCGTTTGATCCAGGAAGTCCTCACGCCGGCGCAGCGAACCCGTGCAGAGCAGCTTCGAGCCGAGCACGCGGAAAACCGCCGGACCCGCCGCGTCGCGCGCATGACCGAACGCCTTTCGCTCACCGACGCGCAAGCCAGCCAGGTGACGAGCGTCCTCGAGGGCGCCGCCACCCAGCGCCGCGCGATTCGCGAGTCCAGCCAGGATCACGACGCCAAGCGCGCCGCCATGCGCACGCTTCGCCAGGAAACCCGCACCTCCATCGACGCCATCCTCACCCCCGCGCAGCGTACGCAGGCCGAGGAAATGCGTGAGCGCCGCGGACGCCGAGGCCATCGAGGCCATCGCGGCGGCCGCTAACCCCTCCGCTCGCACTCCCTCCCCAGACAGGCCGGATCACCTTCCCCACGGTGGTCCGGCCCGTCGCTTTTTCCGGGATTCCTTGCAGAAACGCAGGTCGAGACATCCAGTGCCGAGGGGCCCTCGCGGCGTTGTTGACGTTGACACCTACATCCACGGGGCGGGACACTCGGCCCCACATGCCCCGCGGAATTCTCAGGGTGGTCGGCCTCTTGCTCCTCGTGGCCACTCCCCTCGCAATCCCCAGCCCGGGCTCGGCCCAGTGCATCGACGAAGCGATCCGGGACGAACTCAACGCCCGCCGCCGCTACCGCGGCGTCCAAGAGCGCATCTTTCAAAAGGCCCTCCGCCACGAACTCAGCGTCACCGGCGGCATCTACAGCGCCGACCTTTTGAGCTCCTACGCCTACGTGGGCGGCAGCTACACCTTTCATTTCAGCGAAGCCCTCGGCCTTGAGCTCGGCTTCGGCTGGAGTCGCGCCGACTCGGAGATCGTGCGCATCATCGAGGACGACCGCGGCGTCGCGCTGCTCCGCCTCGACAACCCCATCTACATCTACACGGGGCACCTGCTCTGGTCGCTCGCCTACGGCAAACTCCGCTGGTTCGGCGGCTCGATCTCGCGCTTCGATTTCTACCTCGCTGTCGGTGGTGGCATCACGGACAACCAAAGCGCCCGGGGTCTCACCTTCAGCGGCGGCTTCGGCCTTAAGTTCTACTTCGGCGAGTGGTTCGCGATTCGCTTCGACGTTCGTGACCAGGTTCTCCAGCAGGAGATCCTCGGCGAGTCCGAAATCGTTAACAACATCGTGGCGACGATGGGCCTCTCCATCTTCATGCCCTTCCGGCAGTAGGTTTCCATGCGAGGCAATCATCAGCGCTGGCTAAGTTTCTTTGGGGCCCTCCTCTTGGTGGTTCTCCTCGCAGATGTGGCGGACGCGCAGCGACGTCGAAGGCGACGACGCCGAAGACCGCCACCCCCGCCGACGGAGGAACCGGCCGAGCCTCAGACGGAGGAACCGCCTGCCGAAACGCCGCCGGAGGCAAACGAGGGCGAACCACCTCTCGCGGAGCCCAGCGCCGAGACGCCGGCCGAAGAACCACCGCCCGAACCAGAGCCAATTTCACCGGCAGAACAGGCGGCATCCGAACTTCCCGACCTCGCGCCTCTCCGCGCGGACTTCGCGACGCTGATGGACGATTTGGTGCAGGCGCGCTCGCGAATTGCCGTGCTCGGACGCCAGCTCTTCAACACGAAGGTCCGCATCCGCATCGAAAACGAAGCGGACGATCAGGTGCTTTCGGGGCTCTCCCTTCGCCTCGACGGCTCGCCGATCTACCGCACCGACAGCGACCCGGGCGAAGACGAGCAGCAGGTCTTCGAGGGCTTTGCCGCGCCCGGTCCCCATGAGCTCACCGTCGAGGTTGAGCAGCGCGCCCGCGAGAGCGAGGAGTACCGCTACGAGCAGCGCGACCGCTACCGCTTCATGGTTGTGCAGGGCAGCGTCACCGAGATCACCATCACCCTCGATGACGACTCCGACATCGCCGAAGACTTCGAGGACGACGGAGAGGGCGAGTACGACGTGCGCATGCGCGTTCGCGTCGCCACCCGCGACCTGGAGTCGGAAAACTAATGCGCGCGGCTCTCGTCGCTTCCTTGCTCCTTTGCGGAACCCTCGCCCATGCGCAGGGACTTCCGCCCGCGGAGTTTGAAGGTGGCGACGAGCCGGTCGAAACCGCCGCCCCAGAATCGGTTCCCGCAAGCGGCGTCACCCTAGGCCGCTACCTGGATGCGCTCTCCTCTGCGCGCCTCATCGCGGAAGAAACCGGAAGCGATCGCCGCCTTCAAGATCTGATTCGGCGCGGTGAGTCGCTCTACTTCGACGGCCGCCACGACGAAGCCGCGCTGATTCTCTACGAGGTCGCCGAGAGCCCGCGCTTTCGCGACTTTTCGACCCTCGACGAGTACTCCTCCGCGGAGTTGATGCTCGCCAGCTCCCTCGCGGAACTCGGCTCCCTTCGATCGGCGAGCCGCTACCTCGAACGCATTCTTCGACGCGGCCCTGAAAATCCCTACTTCGCGCCCGCCTACCGCCGCTTCGTCGACGTGGCGCTTCAAAGCGGCGACCTCACCGCCGGCATTCAGATCCTGACGACGCTGGAAGCCGAGCTTCCCGAAGACGCCGAAAACGAGCTGCGCTATCTCCGCGGCCGGCGTGAATACGACAGCGGCAACCTCGACATCGCCGACGACATCTTTGAGGAGATCACCCGGCGCTCGCGCTTCTTCGCAAACGCGCAGTACTTTCGCGGCGTCGTGGCCGCCCGCGACGGAGACCTCGGCGCGGCCGAAGAGCGCTTCTGCTCCATTGCGACCACCGACGACCAGGAACGCTTCACCTTTTACGTCGACGACCGCTTCTTTCAGGTGAAGGACCTCGCCTGGCTCGCGCTCGGCCGCGTCGCGCACGAAGGCGCCCGCTCGGACGACGCGTTCTACTATTACTTTCAGGTCCCCAACGACTCTGAACGCGTTGCCGAGGCCCTCTTCGAAGCCGCCTTCGCGATGTACGAGGGCGACGACTACGACACCGCGGTCGACCTCCTCGATCAGCTCGAAGCGCGCTTTCCCGCGTCGCCCTTTGTCGACGAGGCCATGCTCCTCCGCGGCTACGTGCATCTCGGTCGCTGCGAGTTCGAGGAAGCGAGCCAGCTCTTTGTGCGCTTCGCCGAGCGCTTTGGACCACTGGTCAGCCAGATCGACGCCATCCTCGAGAGCGAGACGCGGCAGCGGAACCTCTACCGCGACCTCCTCGACGAAGAGCGGCGCCAGTCGCGCCTTCGCGACCGCCAGCAGAACGAGGGGCTCAGCGAAGACGACGCGGCCGAGGAGCAGCGCCAGACCCTCTCGACCCTACAAGGTCTGATGCTCGCGCTTCTTCGCGTGGACCCGACCTTTTACGAACTTCACCGGAGCGTTGCGACCCTCGACGCAGAAGCCGCGCGCGCCGGTCGTATGGCCGAGGATCTTCGCGGACTCGCCGCGCGCATGGGCGGCTCCGACAGTCCGCAGGCCGCCGCCGAGCGCGAGCGCTTCGACACCGAAACCGATCAGCTCCGCACCGAACTCACCACCGCGCGGGAGGTGCTCGCCTCCATGGCGCGGCAGCTTGACACCTTGCGACGCGGCGGTGCTTCCGCGGAACAGATTCGCCCCCTGGAAACCGAGCTTCGCGCCTTCACGGAACGCGTCGAAACCCTCGGGGAGCGCGTTGCAGAAGCGATCGCGGCCGGTGCAGATCTCGCGGACGTGCCGGAGGTCGAAGCCACCGACGTGCGGGAGCTCTTCCGGGAGGATGCGCAAACGGCGCGACGTCTTCCGGCGCGGGTTCGGGACATGCGCACCCGTCTGATCGCGGAAGCGAACGCCGCGGCGATGCGCTCCCTTCGGACCCTGCGGGCGCGTCTTGGCGGCGCGCTTCGGCGCTCGCGCATCGGCCGCATCGACGCGGTCATGGGCAGCAAACGCCGCATTGAGATTCAGATCGAAAGCCTCGCGGCCGGACGTTTTCCGCCCGAGCTCGTCGACCCGCTTCGCATCCAGGGACTCCTTCGCGACGACGAGGAGTATTGGCCCTTCGAGGGCGAGTTCTGGTCCGACGAGTTTGACGAGACCATTCCCCTCGATGAGCTTGAAGAGGAGGAGGACGAGGAATTCACCCCGCCCGAACCCGAAGCGGAGAGCGACGAGTGAAGCACGGTCTCTTCGTTGCCATCCTCGTCGCCGTCGCGTTTCCCGCCGAGGCGCAGCGCGATCGCGAAGTCTCCCGCTTTCAACAGCCCGCGGAAGAGCGCGGCATCGAAGCGGCCGAAGACGAAGACGACGAGTTCGACGACGACGACGAACAAGCGCCGCCGGAAAACCTCGAGGAGCGCCTCTACCTTCGCGAGCGTCCCGACTCCCTCGGCGACGCCGCCCGCGAGTACCAGAACGAGCGGTTGCAGCAGCTCCTTCAGTCGCGGGAGCAGCTCGTCGACGTTCGCCGCGACGAGGCGATTCGTCTTCTCCGTGAGTTCATTCGCGAGGAGCCCGAGACCGCCGCCGAGATGCCCGACGCGCTGATGCGCCTTGCGGAACTTCTCTGGGAAAAGGCGCGCGTCGACTACCTGCGGTCCTTTGCCGCGTGGCAGGAAGTTCCGGAAGCGAACCGCGGTCCCGCGCCCACGCCGCAGTACGACGAGCCGCTGCGCCTCTACGATCGCATTCTTCAGCGGCACCGCGGCTACGCGCGCTACGACCTCGTGCTCTACATGAAGGCGTACGCGCTCGTGGAACGCGGCGACTCGGGCGGCGCCCTCGCGCTCTACCAGCGCATCCTCACCGAGTTTCCCGAGAGCCGCTTTGTTCCCGACGCACACTTCGCCCACGCCGAGACCAAGTTCGGGGAAGCGGACTGGACCAACGCCCTCACCGACTTCGAAAAGGTCATGGAGTATCGCGACAGCGAGCTCTACGACATCTCGCTCTTCAAGAGCGCCTGGTGCCTCTGGCGCATGGGCCGCACCGACGACGCGGCGCTTCGTTTTCGGCAGGTTCTCGACCTCGGCCGCGGCAGCGGACAGAACCTCACCGCCGAGCAGCGCCGGCGTCTTCGCGAACTTCAGGACGAAGCCCTCGACTACCTCATTCAGGTCTTCATCGAGGACGAGAGCAACACCGCCCGCGACGTCTTTGCCTTCCTCGAGGAGATCGGCGGCGAGCGCTACGGCCGCCGCGTGCTCCTGCGCCTGAGCGACACCTTCTACGGTCAGGCGCGCTACGAGCGAGCGGTCGAAGCCTACGAGCTTCTTCTCGAGATGGATCCTCTCGATCGCAACGCGGTGAAGTGGCAGCGGCAGATCGCGTCTGCGTACGCCAATGTGGACGACGCCGAAGCCACGATTCGCGAGCTCACGGAGCTCGCCGCGAACTACGGCCCCGACTCCGAGTGGGCGCAGCAGCAGGATCCCGAACGCGTGGAGCGCGAGTGGGCGCGCACGGAACGACTTCTCCGGCGAAGCGCCATGCGCTACCACGAGATCGGGCAGCGCGAGCGCCAGGTCCCACAGTTCGAAAAGGCGGTCGGGCTCTACGGCGTCTACCTCGAGCATTTCGACGAGAGCGAACACGCCTACGAGATTCATTTCTACCGCGCCGAGATCCTCTTTCATCGCCTCGAGCGCTACGCCGAAGCGGGCGACGATTACATGGCGGCCGCCCGTCAAAAGCCGGATGGGGAGTTCACCCGCGACGCGATCTACAACGCCATCGGTGCCTACGAGCGCATTCGCGAGGAGCAGATTTCCAACTGTGGAAGCGGACGCAGCGCGACGCCGGCAGCTGCGGAAGAGGACGACGAAGAGGAAGAAGAAGCGGAGGATGAGGACGACGAGGAGAGCGACGAAAACTCCGCGCCAGTCAGCGACGATCCCTGCTCCGGCGAAACCGCGAACGACCGCAAGTTCTCCGCCGCCATCGAGCTCTACGTGCAGCTCTTTCCGGACGACCCGGATCTTCCCGAGATCCTCTTTCGCCAGGGACGCCTCTACTACGACCGGCAGATCTACGACCCGGCGGTGCGCCTCTTTGGGCAGCTCCTTGAGCGCTTTCCGAACAGCGAATACGCGAACCCGGCCGGCGAGCTGATCCTCGACAGCTTCAACCGCGCGGCCGACTACGCGAACATCGAAACCTGGGCGCGGCGTCTGAAGAGCGCGCCGGCGTTCTCGAGCGCGGAAAACCAGCGGCGCCTCGACACGCTGATCCTTCAGTCGATGTTCAAGGTGGGCGAGCAGCTCGCCGAACAGGAAAAGCACGCGGAGGCCGCGGACGCCTACCTCCGCGCCGCCCTCGAATTTCCGGAAGACGACCGCGCGCGACAGGCCTACTACAACGCCGGTCTCGAACGGCAGCGCGCCGGCGATCTCGCGGGCGCCGACGAAGCCTACATGGGTCTCATCGAGCGTTACCCGGGCAGCGACGAAGGCGCCCTCGGGGCCTGGGCCGGCGCGCAGATGTACGAGTCCATCGCGCAGTTCAGCGACGCGGCACGCTTTTACGAGCAGTACGGACGACGCTTTCCGGAAGGCGAGAAGGCGCACGAGGCGACCTACAACGCCGTGCTTCTTCGCATGACAGCCGGGGACAACGACGAGGCCATCGAAATCGGCCGCTACTACCTCGAGCGTTACCGGCGCCGGGAACAAGCGGACGACGTCTCGTTCTTCATCGGCCGCGCCCAGGAGGCGAACGAGGAGTGGGACGACGCGGCGACCACCTACCGGCAGTACATTCGGCGCTCGCGAAATCTCGATCGCAAGGTCGAAGCGCAGACGCGCCTCGCGCAAGTCCTTCTTCGCAGCGGCAACGAACGCGCGGCGGAACGAGCGCTCGAAGAAGCCGTGCGCACCGGCAAACGAAACCGCCGGCGCATCACCGACGGTCTCTATTTCGCGGCCCAAGCCCGCTACATGCAGGGCGACCGCATCCTCGCTGAATACGAGTCGATTCAAATCGCGGGCCCGAGCGAAGGCCTTCGCGATCGCCTGCAGCGGAAGTCGGAGCTCCTGCAGCGCGCCGCGCTCGCCTACGCAGACGTCGTGGAGTTCGCGGTCGCCGAGTGGGTGACTGCCTCGCTCTTTCAGATCGGCCGAAGCTTCGAGCTCTTCGCCGAAGCGATGCGTGAGTTTGAGGTTCCCGAGGGCCTCACCGAAGAAGAAGAGCAGGTCTACCTCGACCAGCTGGCGATGTTCATCATTCCGATGGAGGAGCGCGCCCTCGAAGCCTTCGAAGGCGGCTACCAGAAGGCGCTCGAGCTTCGCATCTACAACAGCTGGACCGCGCAGCTTCGCGAGGCGTTGACCCGTTTGAACGACGTGCAGTACCCGCCGCTCCGAGAGACCGGCGCCAACCTCGTCGAGGCGTTTCCCCTTGCGATGCCGGAGCCCCTCGACGGGCTTCGCCGCGGCGAGACCGAGGAGGAAGAAGAAGACGACGAAGAGGAGGACGAGGAATGATCTCGAGCATCCTCGTCGCGAAGGGCACAGGGACCGGGTACCCGCCGGCGCCCGACGACGTCACCGCAGGTCGGGGCCCGCAAGAACCCAGGTCCCGCGGCGGCCATCCCGAGGGAAGGAACCATGCGCCGCGGGTCATGATGCTCGTCCTCGCGTCCGCGCTTCTTTGCGGCGTCGCCTGTGGCGGTCGCACGGCGTCCGGGCCCGATACGGTCGAACTTCCCCCCGCCGATCCGGCGGCCGTTCGCGAGTACCTCGCGGGCATTCGCCTCATGCAAAAGCAGGGCAACCGCTTTCAGCGCCGGGCCCTCGCTCGCTTTCGGAAAGCGGTGCAAATCGATCCGAACCTCTGGGAGGCGCACTACAACCTCGGCGTGATGCAGCGGCGTCAAGGCGACCTCGCCGACGCGAGCGGCAGCTTTGATCGCGCCCTCGAAATCAACCCCTCGGCGAGCGAACCACTTCTTGCGGCCGCGGAAGTTTCGTACGCCCAAGGAGACGGCGACGCCGCGGCCGATCGCCTCGAAACGCTTCTTCGCCAGGACGAGGACAACCTCGCTGCTCGCGTTGCGCTCGCGGTCATCCTTCGCGAGAACGAGCGCTACGGTCCCGCTCTCGAGCAGGCCCGCGAGGTGCTGATTCGCGAGCCCTCGAACGTGCGCGCGCTTCTGGAAGTCGGACGCATCTACCGCGCGAGAGAGCAGTACGACGTTGCCCAGCTGGTGCTCGGCAAGGCGCTGCAGCTGACCGGCGAAGAGAACGCGACGCTGCGGGCCGAGATTCAAAACGAGCAAGGCCTTCTCGAGCTCGATCGTGGCGACACGCAGGCGGCGTTCGTCGCGTTCGAGGCCGCCATCACCCTCGACGCGAGCTACAAACCAGCCCGCATGAACCAGGGCTCGGTCCTTCTCAACGCCGGCGACTACGCCGGGGCGCAGGCGCAGTACGAGGCCGTCCTTGCGCAGGATCGAGACGACGTCGCAGCCCGAGTAGCGCTCGGCGTGACCTATCGTGGCCAGGGCGAGATGCGCCGCGCGCGCCGTGAGTACGAGCGCGTGCTTCGGGACGATCCCGATCATCCGGACGCGGTGCTCAACCTTGGCATTCTTCGCGCGGAGTTTGTCGACGAGCGCGAGCAGTCCCGCGAGAACTTCGAACACTTCCTTCGCGTCGCGCCCGGTCGCCATCCCGGACGCCCCCTCGCGGAGGAGTTCCTTCAGCTCATTCCAGCGCCCAACGCTCCCGGAGGCCCCCCGTGAAATCGATGTTGATGCTGATACTCCTGAGCACCTCCCTCAGTCTCGGGGGGCTCGCCATCGCGCAGGACGGCGCGCGGGAAGAAGCCGCCGCGCCCTCCTCGGGGGACGACGACGACGTGGTGGACGACTCGGACGCGAACGCCGACGTCGTGGAGGAGGCAGGCGGCGAAAAGGTGAAGGTCTTCCGCTTCACCGGCCTCGACATCTCCGGCCGTTTGAAATCGCCGCAGCTGCTCTACTTCCTCAATCGCCTCCGCGCGGAGTTCGATCGCCCGAAGCTCCCGCATCGCTCGTTCATGCCCGAGCTCGTGCACTCGACCAAAGCCAAGGGCATGTAGTCAACGCACTCGGAGGCGCTCTTGGGTGTACGCCGACGTCGCGCCGACTAGATCAGCGACCGACTCTCCGGCGCGTCCGACTCCGATCGCGATCTCCTCCCACTCCTTGTCGGAAAAGGCGACATCACTCCGCTGAAGCGCGAGCAGGCATGCGATCGTGACCGCTTGCCGCGCATTGAACACGCCGCGCGCAAAGGCCTCGTGGAGCGCTGGGACTAGGTCGAACTCCGCATCGAGGATTGCCTGCACGCATCCCCGAACGAGGTCCGCATCGCGAGCGGTCCGCGCCGGATCGCGAACCGGACCGCCGCCGCTCAGAAGGATTCCCCGCTTCTCCGTGACCACGAGCGCAAAGAGGTCCGCCGGATGGAGCGGCGTCGTGAGCGCCCCGAGGGCGTCGTCGTAGGAAATCACTTGTTCGAGGTACGCCCGCCAAATCCGCACGAGGGACCAGCGCGCGACCCTGTCGCCGACCCTGAGGTCGCGGACCGACCAAAGCGGCCCTTGCTCCGCAAGAAAGGGCTCGATGTCGTCCGGCTGCGCAAAGCCGGCGGGATGCAGCGCCCCCGGAACACTCCGAAGCGGCGCCCGAGTGTGCGCCAAGAGCGCCTGACGCTGCGGCGGACGAAGACTCGCGGCGATGGGTCCAAGCGGATCGCGGCCCTCCGCGAAGAACGCGAAGTGAAGGAGCGTCTCGCTTTCGCGCCAACCGCCATCCTCGCGCGCCGCAAGCGCGCGGAGCACCTCATCGGGATCCTCGAGGTGTGCGGCGTGAAGCGCGCGCTTTGTGAGCTCCGCGGCGTCCTCGTAGCGATCCCAGGTGCGAAACCCCCACCACTTCGGGAGCGAACGCTCCCCTTTGAGTGCCTTCACGAAAACGCGCGCAGCGTCACGGTCGAGCCTTTCGCCGAGTCGCGAGAGCGCACACGCCGCCATGAGACGAACGTGAAAGTCCGCGCGGCCGAGAGCGGCACCGAGAAGCTGGCGCGAGTCCTCACCCGCAAGGAGCGCGTAGGCCGCAAGCGCAAGCGCGTGAACCTCCGCATCCTCCGACGACGACAAGAGCGTGCGAACGTGGTCCTCCGCACCCGCGACCTCACCAACCGCAAACGCATGCGCCAGCTGCGCTCGCAGCTGCGGACTTGCTTCGCCCCACGCGCCGCGAAGTCGACTCGCCTGCGCCCCGATCGCGTCGCGCACCGCGGGTTTCCAATCTGCACCGTCGAGAACCGCAGCAGGTTCGTAGGACGCAACGCGTAGGGCGACCCCGAGCGCTTCCGCGTCACCAAGCTCCAGCGCGCGAGCGATCATCGCGGCCACGATTGGCGCTGGAAATCTCCCTTCAGCAAAGGCCGCTTCGTCGAGGCCCTCAAGGCTCATGAGCGACCAGAGCGACGCCGCGCTCTCCGCTCTTCCGATGGCTGCAATCAAGAGTGCATCGAGGCGCGCGTAGTCTTCCGGATCCTCCGAATCCTCGGCTTGAAGCGCGAGATGCCGAAGCGTCTGGTGGGTCTCTTCTTCGGGGTTCACGGTCACGAACCGAATGGTACTCGGTGACGACTCTCGGTCTTCGCGAACAAATCGGGTCCCCAACCCAATCTCGCGTCGCCCCTCGCTGTCGTAGAATGCAGACCATGCAAATGGGGAGGACAAGCATGCGCTCCGCGGCGTGGCTGGGGGCTGCAGGGTGGCTCCTGGTCATACCGGCGCTGGCCAACGCCCAGCCGGACGCGGAAGAAGCGCGAAGGGTGCTCGGCTCCGACGCCAGCATCGCCGCCCGCTGGCGAGGACCGGCCGGCCCGATCCAGCGGGTCAGCGTGTGGTCGTCCGGCGCGGATGCGATCGTCCTGGTCGACTACCACGCTGGCGGTCAGGCCTACCGAAGTCACGCTCGCTTGCGGCTTTCCGGGCTGGAGCGGCCGATGGTGCAAATCAAGCCGCAGCTTTTTGGCCCCGGGTTGATTCACGTCGTGGTGCGAGGGTCGGCGCCGCGCACGACTGCAGATCGCGGTTCGAGAGATCGTCGATCGAGGCGTCGCAGTCGCCCATCGCGGGTCGGGGAGGTCCACGAGTTCCTCTTCTCCGTCAGCGGGCAAGGCGTCCGGCAGGCCCTCCACGCAACCACGCGAAGCGAGGGGATCCGCGGCGGCCACTTCGAATGGAACGCCGACGATCAAACGCTGACCCTGAGCATCGTGCGGCGGC
>JBCDAA010000059.1:0-29842 GCA_039186435.1 Myxococcota bacterium
CGACTGCAACGTTTGTTGGACGGGCGCGGAAGAGGTGTGTGACGAGGAGGACAACGACTGCGACGGATTCTCGGACGAGGGAGTGACCGTGCCGGTGGGGGATCGAATAGCGGTATCGGATTCACTCGCCGGCGAAGTCCGGGATCGATTTACTCTGGAGTCGCTCGATAATGGCAGCGTGCTCGTCTTCTTTATCGATGACTCGCTGCCTCGTTCCAACGGTGTTGCTCGCAGCGTTCGGTTTGAAACCGACGGAAGCATTGGTGCATCCGAGGTCGTCGACCCTGAGACCGCGGAGAGTCAGTCCCACATTGCGTCTGCTCGCATCGGCGATCGTGTCTTCGTCGCATTTAGCGTTGGTTCTCGACTTCGCGCCCGGGCGTACTCCGGCTCCACAGGTGCGCCGGTTACTCCTCCGACCTGGATGAATGATGAAGGGGATGGCGGGGCGTTCACTGCGATATCCGGCCTCGGAACGTTTGTGCTCTTTGCTTACGAGGGACGGGACGCGCTTCATTTTGTCGGATCCTCGGCCGGGCTGGGCAGCATCGGACCTCCAGAAACGGTGTCTTCCTTCGCCGAGTCGTCCTTTCGTCGTCCGGTACGATGGGTGAGCGAACCGGGTGATCCCGACATTCGGTGGCTCTTCGCGGCGGACACCGTCGAAGGGGAGTCGGGAATCTACGGCAGTCGCATAGACTTCTTGGCGGAGGAGATCTCCGATCGCCAACTTGTTCAGGAAACCTTCGCCATCGAAGACTTCTCCGTCTTGGAGATCGGAGCAGAGCGCCTGCTCCTACGCGGCGATCGAACCGAGGACACCGGCTTCGCTGCCATCGAGACGCTCTCGCTTTCAAGCACTGGGGTGACTATCACCGATCAAACAACTCTTGATCCGGTCGAAGGCGCCTACTTCGGGCTTACAGGTGTTGCGGACGGCAATGCTCTTCGAATCATTGGGAATCGGCTTGCGACGGAGGCCGGTGTCTTCGTTTACACCAACGCAACGGGGGATTGGGTCTCAACCTTAGTCGAACCCACGATTGGGTCTTACTTTCCCATGCTCGGTTCCCCCCGGGCAGCGTTTTTCGACGCGACCGATAGCGAGGGCAACACTCGTGTGTTCGCCCGACGACTTGGGTGCCGCGACTAGTACCGACGACTGGGTTCCCACCACAGGCTGTGGTTGTCGGAGCGGCTCTCGTACGGTTAGGCTGCGGGCTGGGGTTACGCGCGAAGCGCGTCAATGCTTAGCCGGGAGTTTGGGTTATGGATGGTCGGATTTCGGAAGGCACCGTTTGGTATCGGTCCCTGCCCCACATCCTCGCAGTCTTCATGCTGACGGCGTGTGGTGGCGGCGGGTGTGGCTGCGAGGGCTGTGGAGTCGCGCCTATTCCTGGCGGATTCAAGATCGAGGAGCGTGTTGCGAACTCGACTCAGATCCGCCTCACGGAAAACGGTATCGCTTGGCTTGAGGACAACGCCGACGCGCTCGTTGCACTCCTCCTTCCCGAGGGTCTCGCATTCGAGATTCCCGAAACCGCAGAAGACATTGATAACCCGATCCCGTTTCTGCCAGACATTCGCGTCACGATATGCCCCGGTGGGGGGTGCTTCATCATGGGTGAGATCGAATCGCTAGATCTTCAACCCATGGAGCCGAACCGGCTACGGGCGAACATCAGCGTTCGGCTTCGAACACAAGATGCGGCTGGTGCCCCCGCTCCGCTTCCGATCCGTGCACTCGGAAGCACCTGTCGAATCCCAATCGACACTACGGGTGGTTCAAGGGACTTTGTCACGATCCAAGCGGACATCGACCTCGAAGAAGAGACCGAGGCCGCCAGAGCTGGCTACACGAAGATCGTGATCGCGGAAGCGCGTCTCGCGGACGGCGCGTCGATTGAAAACGACGACATCGGCTCAGCAAGCTGCTCAGGTCTTCTGGGCGCGATCCTCGGCCCGGTAATCAACCTCCTTCGGGGCACCATTGTTGACCAGATCGAAGGTCAGGTCTCCGGCCTCCTCCAAGACGCGATCGACGACCAGCTCTGCACCACCCAAGGCGAGTTCGGCTGCCCCACTGGCACCGTTGCTGACGACCCCGCTGACCCAGACGCGGTTTGCCGTTTCTCCGCAGGTGGCGAGTGCGTGCCTCTCCTCCTGGGCCTCGACGGCCAGGGCGATCTCGGCGCGGCGTTCCTCAGCAGCGTTTCCCCTGGCACTCACGCCCCCGGGCAGTTCCTTCTCGCTGCGGGCGGCGAAGGCGAAGCCGTCAACAACGGTATGAGCGTGTTTATGTTCGGCGGGTTCCTCGGAACGAGCCGCGACTTCTCGACGACACCGGCGCAGAACCCGTGTGTCCCGGCGATTCCGCCACCGCCGATTCCGACGATTCCGCGCGTCGCGACCTTCCGCGGAAACTCCGTGCCGGGTCTGGCGACGGACCCGCATGTGGGCATCGGCCTGAGCGAGTCCTTCCTCGATCACGCGGGCTACGGGATGTACGACGCGGGGCTTCTTTGCATCGGCGCCGGAACGCCCTTGGCGCAGGAACTCTCGACGGGACTCTTCTCACTTCTCGTGCCCTCGCTCGGTCGTCTCGCGTTCCCGGAGCGCAACGCGCCCTTGGCGATCCTTCTGCGACCGCAGACGCCTCTCGACTTTGAAGTGGGCGCAGGCACCGAGGAGGACCCGCTGCTCGCCGCGAATCTCGAGCGACTGCAGATCGACTTCTACGTCTGGAGCTCGGAACGCTTCGTGCGCTTCATGACCTTCGAGTCGGACTTCAGCATTCCGATCAACCTTGCGGTTCGCGACGGGGAGATCGTGCCGGAGATCCTTGGGCTGAATGCGTCGAACTCGTCGGTGAGCAACCAGGAGGTTCTTCTCACGGAGAACCCGGAGATGCTGGCCGGGGTGATCGAAGACATCCTCTCGACGTTCGCGTCGATGGCGTTCGGCGACCTTGGTGGATTTGAGCTTCCCGAGATCATGGGGCTCGAACTGCAGGTGCCGGACGGCGGAATTCGCGGCATCGAAGAAGGCGGCGAGGAGTTCCTCGGCATCTTCGCCAACCTGGCGGTGGCGGGGGGTCCCATGCCCCTCAGCGCGCCGGTCGATACCTTCGTGGAGGTCTCGCCGGTACAGCTCGACCCGAGCGTCATGACCATCGAAAACTGGGGCAACGGCGAGATTCCGAGCGTGCTGCTCGAGCTCGACGCGAGCGGGCCCGAGGGCGTCGAGTACGAATACAGCGTCCGCCTCGACGGGATGCAGTGGTCCGATTGGACCACCGAACGCGAGTTCGAGTTCTCGAGCCGCACCCTGCTCTTCCAGGCACATCACACCCTGGAGGCGCGCGCCCGTGTCGCCGGCGAACCGCTCAGCGTAGACCTCACGCCCGCGATGGCCGACGTGCTGGTCGACATCCTCGAACCCGAGGTTGAACTCGAGCGCGTGACCGGCGGCGTGATGGTCACCGGCTTCGACGTGATTTCCGAGCAGCTCCTCGTTCGCTTCCGGGAGGCGGAGGGCATCTGGTCGGATTGGGCGGTTCTTCAAGAGGATCACCTGATCGGCACCGACACTGAGAATCTCGAGGTTGAGATTCAGGACGAGGCCGGAAATGTCGGTTCCGCGAGCAGCGCGCTCATTCGCGGTCGCCCGAACCCGGCAGGCGGCGGCGGCTGCGCGTGTTCAGTGCCCGGTCAAGACGACAATCGTCCGGCGGGCGGGCTCCTGCTTCTTGCCCTTTTTGGCCTCGTGCTCCGCCCTCGAAAGACCCGCGCCGAAAAGCCCGCTTCCAAGGGCGGGCTCGCGCGACGCTTTCTCTATTTCGTCCTGCCGACGGTGCTCGCGATCGCCGGCTGCGATTGCGGCGGAAACGGCGGTCCAGACGACGGCGGAACGACGGATGGCTTCGTACCGACCGACACGCCCGTCGATACCGCGCCCGCCGGTCCCCTCGACGAAGGACAGCTTGCTACGCATCTCTCGATGACGGCGCTGACCGATGGTTCGCTCTTTCTCGCCGGCTACAGCCCTGGCGTTCCTCCGAGCACCCGCTACGGCGACCTGGTCGTCGGCGCGTGGGATCCGTCCTCACAGACGGTCGCGTGGGAGATCATCGACGGGCGCCCAGACGGCCCGGTCACGAACGATCCGACCGGCTGGCGGGGTGGCGTTTCCGACCCCGGCGATGACGTCGGACAGTTCACGTCCATTCAGAACAGCGATTCGACGCTTCTCGTGAGCTACTTCGACGCCACCAACGGCGCGCTGAAGTTTGCATCGGGCACCACGGGGAGCTGGACGAGCCACACGGTGGACGACGACGGTTGGGCCGGCACGTACTCCTCGCTCATCACAACGACAACAGGCGTCGCGGTGGCCTACCTCGGTGTGAACCCGCCCGCTGCCCTTCCCGGCCGACCGACCTCGGAGGTACGCGTGGCCACGGCGCCGGGCGTCCCCAGCGGCCCGACGGCATGGACGGTAACGCGCATCGGCACCGGCGAGTTTGACTGCCGACCTCAGTTCTGCCCGGACGGTGCAAGCTGCCTCGAAGACGGAATGTGCGTCGCGGATCCAGGCGACGCAGAGCCCCTCGACGATCCCTTCATCGAGGACCGACCGCCCGCGATCGGTCTCTTCCCGTCGATCGCAACGACGACGAGCGGCATGGCGCTCGTCTACTACGACCGTTCCGCGGGCAATATTCTCGGCGCCGAGTTCGATGGCGCCGCGTGGGGCACTCCCTTCCTCATCGACGGCTTTGGCATTGGCGACCCCGACGTCGGTGACTCCGGCATCGGTGCGAGTCTCGCGGTCGACGCCGGCGGGAACTGGCACGTGACCTACGTCGACGGCGCGGAGGAAACGCTTCGCTACGCGCGTATCGAAACCGGCGGCATCGTCGCGACCCGTGAGATCATCGACGACGGAACCACCGACGGAACGACCCCTCATTCAGACGGGCGGCACATCGTTGGCGACGACAGCTCGCTTGTCGTGACGGACGGCGGCGAGCTTCGGGTGGCGTATCAGGACGCAACCGCCCAGACCGCCGTTTTTGCCCGAAGCAGCGGCGATGGAACCTGGGCCATCAGTGTTCTCGATGCGAACGACAGCGCCGGCTACTTCACGTCGCAGGTACTTGTCGGAACCACGAGCTTCGTCGCGCACTGGTGGCGTCAGCAGATGCGGTCGATGCCGGGCAACGGCGTTCGCGTCGCCGACATCGACTGATCCGCTTTAGAGCTCGTCCAAATTCGTCCGCGCCTCTGAGGGGGTCATGCCAGTCCACTCTCGGAAGGCGCGGTAGAAGGATGTCGGGTTTGCGTATCCAAGGAGGTACGCGATCTCGTCGTTGGAGAGTCGACTTTCCTTCAGGTAGTGCCGCGCAAGCGCGCGTCGCGTCTCCTCGAGCAGGCCGGTGTACGAAAGCCCGGCTCCGTGGAGGTCGCGCTGAAGGGTTCGTCCGCTGACCCCGAGCACCTGTGCAAGCAGGTCGACCGACGCGTGACCCTCAAAAAGAAGCCGGCGCAGACCAAGCTGGGCTCGCTCCTTCAACGAACCCTCTTGTTTGGGAGGCAGGAGATCCCGCTCGAAGGATTCCCAAAGCCGCGCATTCTCCGAAATGAACGGACGACGTGCGTCCTCGAGACCGAAGGTGAGCGACGCATGCCCCCCTGCCACGGGTGGGATCCCAAAGAATGCCTCCAACAACGCCGGCGCAGCGAGCTCGACGCGTTGCGGAACAACCCGCCTGCCCGCAAACGTCCGAACCGCATCCAAGACGAGCACCGCCTGCATACGCGCGAGGGAGTGCGGCTGCGTGAGCCCCGGCTCCGCGGGCATAAACGAAACTCGAAAGCTCTGCGGATCCACCGCAACAACCCACGCGGTCGGTCCCAGAAGCGCCTTGTATGGAGCAAGGCGCTGTAGACCAACCTCCAGGTTCGGCGCACAAGACAGCGCAAACATCGCGGGCACGAAGGGTCCACGGGCCAGCGCCGTCCCGAGCGTGAAGGCGACGTCGTCAGCGCATGCGAGTTCGACTAGTGCATTCCACGCGCGATAGAACTCCTGCGCGGTCACACCTTCTCTCTCGTGTCGTTCTTGGTCCAGCGAGAGCCCAGCGCGTCGCAGCATCTCGAGGGGATCGACCTCGAGCAGACGACACGCCACCGAGGTTCCCGCATAGAGGGAGTACCGGGGCGCGCCATCGGTCTCTGAACTCACAGCGCAAGTGGACCACACCCCTGCCAGAGATTCGACCCGACCTCGTGAATGGCGCGGTTCGTCAGTTCTTTGCGTGATCTGAAAGTAGATGGCCCGCCGAAGCCAAATCGTTGGCGTCGTCGCGTACCGCGACCCAGCACTCGCCGGCGGGGGCTCACCCGCCGAAGATCCTCAAGACGACTCCGTCGTAGGCCACACCGACACCAGGATGACGAAGATCGTCGGAGTTCCGCGGTTAAGAGGCTGGCACGGCACGCGCGGTCTTCGAGAGCGACGCCAACGCGGCTTTGGTTCCCGACCGTGACGTCGCGTTCAGCAAGATGAACCTCGCGTTCTGCTCGGACATGCCACAAGGGTGACTGATCGGAGATTCATTCCCTCGCGAGATCGTCACGTGTACTGCCAGAACGCGGCAGCTTTCTGTTCGTCCTTGCGGACCACGACGTAAACGACGCCAAAGAGGCCGGCGTCTTCCCACTCCTCTCGGAGCGAGATCACATCGAAGTCGATCTGCGCAAGGAGCAGCCAGTCGTCCCCAAGCTCCCCATCTTGGACCCAGGCCGGCGGCCCGCCGCGTTTGCTCCACGGGACCTCGTCGTGAACCTTTCGGCTCCCTTGGAGCTCGTCAAAGCGCGCCCCTAGCTCGGGGTCGTCCTTGGCAAGCTCTTGCACGCGTTCCTCGACGATCTCGAGCTTGGGTTTTCCGAAAGTGAGCTTTCGCGTGCGGAGGGGATCCACTCCGCTGGGTGCGGCGATGGGTTTCTTCTTCCATTTGGCCTTCGTGATCAGCAGCGCGGCGTTGTGGCTCTCGTCCTCGGTCGCGCTTCCGTCGGTCGTGCAGAACACGGCAACCCCACCGTGCTTCTTAAGAATGCCCTCACCGCTCACCTGGAGGAGAAAACCCATCGGTTTCCGCCGCTTCTTGGGCCACTCCTTCGCGCCGACACCACTCGGCAATCCCCCGATGCGACTCGTCGCGGCATCCGCCGGCGCCCGTTTCGTCGCTTTGCCCACCTTGATGGCGCTGCTTTCCATCGTCGCCAGGGATGCGATCGCATCGAGCTTGAGTTTCGTGGCGTCGACGTAGCCGGCGTCTCTCTTCTTGGCGATCAGCTTCGCGGCGGCGGCATGGGCTGCGTCGGAGGAGGCCTTCGTCTCTCGCTTCGAAGAGAGTTTCCCGTCGATCCGCCCCCATCGACGCACCACGAACTTGCCTTCCGCAGTGCAGTACCAGAGCTTGGCCGACGAATCGTCGATGAAGTACAGGCGCGCGCTGGTCTCTTCCCTCGTCGCCTTCGTCGCTTTCGACGACGCCTTCTTCGACGCTTTCGACGACGCTTTCGACGACGCCTTCGGCGAAGCTTTACTCGCGGCGTCGACGACCGCGGGCTTCGCTTCACGCTCGCCGAGGCTGGCAGGCACAAACCGCGTTCCGAGCTTCGCGGCAGCTTCAAACGCCGGGGATAGATCCCATGCGTACTGTGCCCACTTGTCTTCTTTGAACAGCGCACGAAGCCGGCGCGTCTCGGGCTCGTACCAAAGATCCCCCGAAAGCTTTGAAATCGTCGCCCGTTCGTGATCGTCGTCGACCGCAAAGTCCCCGTGCGGAAGCGCGAGGCGAGCAACTTCAACGCAGGTCTTGAGGTCAAACCGAAGGATGCGTGAGTGCGTCAGATTGATGAGCAGCGTTTCTCCGGTCTCGGGATCATGAACCGGCAAGTGCTCCGACGCGCGCGAGCCCGCCAGCTTCTTGTAGCCCGTGGGCTCCCAGGCCTTCCACACCTCGCCCTCAAGGGTGAAGCACTCATCCCAGCCGAGTCGCACAGCGGTGTTGAGGGAGCTGTCGTAGAGAGAGACGAAGTCCACGTAGGGACCATGTTTGTGGCCGAAATCCTTCGGACGCGGAGACGCCTTTTTGTGCTTTCGCCATTCTCCCGAAGCGAACCGAAAGAACGAGTCGTTCGACTTTCGGTTCTTTACCTCACCGCCCCACACGACGAGACCCTCCCCGTCGCCCCTACGGGCGATCGTGAAGTCATCGCGTTCCTTGAAGTCGGAGATCGACTCCTTGGTTCGCTCCCATTTCGTTCCGTCAAATCGGCAGACGTTTCCGTTTTGAAGGATCGCAAGCGCGTAGTCGCCCATCCCGAGGACATTGCCAACGCGGGAATCACCCACGAGCTCGTCGCCGACTTCTTCGGAAACGATCTCAGACCACTCGTCGTTAACCCATCCATAGGTCTGAAGCCCGCGAATGGTCACGACGTAGGAATGGCCACCACACGTGAAGTAGAGGTGCTGGCCGTAGAGATCCTCGACGGGGCAGTCCTCCATCTTTGTCCCGAGCACCGAAAGCGAACCTTCGTGCAGCTCGTAAAACGTCTGCTGCATGTCCCGACCGCCGCCATCTCCCTCGTGATAGCCGGGTCCGAGCACGAGCCTATCGCGGGTCGAGTCGTAGGCGAGGCGACCTTGCTGCATGCGCGGAGGCGTCGCATTCGCTTGCGGCAGCGGCGACCACGTCGACCCGTCGAAGCGCCAGAAGTGCGCTCCGTCGAGCAACACTAGGCCGTGGATTGGATGACCCGAAAGGTTTGCGGATGGATTGAAGAGACCGATGTGGAATGCGCGCAGGCCCTCCTCTTCCATGGGAAGGCCGGTCGTCGGCAGTCGACTCAGCCGAGAGCCATCCCACTCGTAGAACTCGTGGGTGTACTCGTCGCTCTCGTAGACCCAGAGCACCATCTTCTTTCGAACGGGATCCCACACGGTCCCGCAGGCCTCTTTCCACTCCTGCGAAACATCGTCAGCGGTCAGGTCGCAGGCCTTGCTCCACGCCCCGTTACGATCGAGCTCCCAAACGCCACGACTCGTAAAGCACACGCCCAGGTCCCGCGCTCGGTCGTAGCCAAAGGCGCCGCGAACGTCGTTGAAGCCGTCTGGTCCGAGAGGAAGTTCCCCCGTCATCGTCAGCTCGGAGGTTCCCGACGACGTGATGAGCATCGCGCTCGGCCGGTAGCTCTCGGTCTCGTAGTCGTGGCCGAAACGAAACGCGACGACCCCTTTCCGAGACGGGTCGTAGTACCCGTGGTGCACGCCCTCCCCGTCGAGATTGAGCTTTTCCTCGTGGTGCTGATGCCAACGTGCGCCGTTCCAGGACCAGAGCTCGCCGAAGCCGTTGTATCCCGCGCCCGTCACGAAGACGACTTCGCCAATCGTTTCGTCGAAGTCGAGCAGGTAGCCGTTCAGACGCATCGGCACCGGTGGCAGCACCATCCGCTCCGGCCGCTCGGGTCCAACGCGCGTCCACTCGATCACCGGCTTCGCCATCTATCCCCCGTGTCAGCGCCAGGCTATCAAACAGGACAGACGAAGTCGTCGGGATGGCCTGCGTTTACATCCGCCTGCATCTCCGGGACCATTCCCCCATGAGGGCACTTGCACTGATCTTCTTGATTGGGTGCGGGGGGGAAGATGCCCCCGCCGCCGAGCCACCCGAAACACCACCCGTGGAAACGGCACCGTCGGAAGAACCAACGCTGCCTACGGAGGAAGCTGAACCTGTGGAGGCGCCCGATCCTTCCGCCGAATGGGTCGACCTCCTTCGCGCCGGACCGGATACCTGGATCGCAACCACGACCGCCTACCGGGACGACCCACGACAGGTCGAGCGGCTCGTCGACAACGACCGTGAGTCCGCGTGGAACTCGGCCAGCGGCGTACGAACCGACACGATCGTCGCTCGGGTCCCCGAGGGCGCGCGAATTCACGCTGTCGAACTCACCGTGGGCTACACCAAGCCGGGCGGCGAGATCGATCTCTTTACCGGCAACCGCCGGATCCGCTCGGTTGACGTCCAGGTTGCGGGCGCCGAACAGGTCACCCACGCGGACCTCGACATCGAGTCCCAAGAACTTCAGCGCGTCGTTCTTGAGGAGCCCGTCGAAGGACGCGATGTCTCCATTGCACTCGCGTCCTTCGAACCTGGCAGCAACGAGCGCTGGACCGAACTCGTCGTCTCGGAAGTGCGCGTCCTCGGTGTGCCCGCTAGCGCGGGGGAAGACCGGTCCCCGAAGGTGCACGTGGGACCGCTCCCGCCGGTCGACGTGAAACCCTTCGCCGAGCGCATCCTCGACGAGGCCCGCGATCTTCTCCTCGACGACCGCGAGGTTCATCTCGGCAACCCCGGGCGACGCTACAGCGGCTTGTTCACCGCCGGACGAAACGCAGAAGTCCCGGTTCGTCTCCAGGCAGGCCGCTGCTACTTGATTGTTGGGCAGATCTTCGGGCCCGCCATCGACGAAGCAACGGTGACCCTCGAGGGGGACTCCTTCGCCGCAAACGACTTCGACGGAGAAGGAAGCGCGGCCTTTTCCCTCGGCGTTAGCGACCGGGTTTGTCCAGACGAGAACGGGCAGAGCCACGTTTTTGTCCGCCAGGAGGAGGGAGTTCTCTCGTACTGGTTTCAAGTCTTCGATCTCGGGGACGACCCCGAATTCGCGGGCGACGGGAGCGATCTCGACGAAAGCGAACTCGACGAGAGCGACTCGGACGCAAATCCATTCATTCTCGCGCGCGAGGGCCTTCACCTGACCGAGCTAACGCTTGGTCCTGCGGTGGAGAGTCGGCAGGTTGTCGACCCTCGGCTGACGTTTTCGAAGGCGGACGATGACCGGGTGTACTGCCTGACCCGCCTTGAAAACCCGTCGCGCGAACCGACCACCTTGCGCATGGGATGGGAGCGCATCGATCGTCCCGCCGATCCGGAAGACCCCTCCGGGTGGGGCCGTGAGATGTCGATTCCGGCGCAGCCGCGCTACGTCACCTTCGGCTATCGAGGTACCGGCCAGCGTCCTGGCACCTATCGCTGCGTGATCCGTGATGAAGAAGGGACCGTGCTTGGGCGCGCAACGTACGAGCTCACCGAATAGGTGCACGTTGCGCGGGGTTCACAAGCAGACAAGATGAGGCCGTGCATCGCCTCATCGTGGATGTCGCTCGGCTCGAGGTTGCGCGTGGCTATGATGGGTGGCTGGGCCGAAACCCGAGCCCAGTGCTGATCTCCGCGGCCTACAGCCGGACCGCCGACGACTTTCGACTGATGAATCGACTGGTGCATCGTTTCGATGCGCGAAAGCCGTTCCCGGAGACGTTTCAGCCGAACGATCCGCGAAGAATCGAGATGGCCTCCGTGTACGAAGGCCCGCTTGAGTTTCTCGTCTTGCTGATCGCCCTCGAGCAAGACGGCGGCGTGGATGTGCAACGGCTCTTCGGCGCGGTGGACCGCCCGGACTCGCTTTCGGTCTGGCGTGAAGGTGGGAGTGATATCGAGCTCCAGCCACTTCGTGACGCGCCGACGACCTGGAGCACCCCGCAAGCGGTTCACCTTTTGGTCGGCGGCTCCGACGCGGGACGCGACTGCAAATCAGACAAGTGGATCGGGGCGTCACTCCTCGTCGTCCCCGCAAGCGGCGGAGCGCGCACCGGAGAGTACCGATTCAACGTTCTTTCGCCGGACGAGCGAAACGATTGGACGGCGGTCCTCTCGGTGCGTCACTGACGGTGCGTCACTGACGGTGTGTCACTGACGGTGCGTCACTGACGGTGCGTCACGCGCCAGCCGACGCTCTCGAGCACGGCGCGAAGATGCGCGGCGACCGCTTCGTCGAGGGTCGCGATCCGCGCGGGGGATTGCGGCGCGGTTGGCGTCGTCTCTCCGTGGGCGAGCCTCGGGACCAGCTCGTCACCCGACGAGAGAATCACCGCTCGCTCGATGACGTTCTGCAGCTCGCGCACGTTGCGCGGCCAGTCGTAGCGCACCATCCGATCGAGAGCGCGATGGGAAGCCGGCGGCATTCCCGGAGTGCTTACCTTCGACCACCACTGGACACTCTCCGCTGCTGGCGAAGGAACCCGCGTGGTCCAGCACGAGTACTACCGCGGCATTGGCGTCTGGTTCTGGGATCCGAGCTGGTACGAGGATGCCTACGAGCGCGCGATCGAGGGGCTTGGTCGGCGGGTCCTCGAGCTGCGAGCCGAAGCGCACGGTCGGTCGCCGGCGAAGGTGGCGCCGCAGAACTTCTCGCAATGAACCCCAGCACGCTTCGATTTCGCATGAAGAAGCTTGGCATCGCTCGCCCTGGATCCCGCGCCACGAAGCCCTGACCCCTCAACAACACGGTGCGGGTCCCCCCACGTCGAACGGGAACTCCCGCTCGTGCCCTGCCTCCTCAGGCTTGGACCCGGCACCTCGCGTCAGTCTTTGAGAATGAAGGTGACCTTGAGAGAGACGCGCCACTCCTTGATCGCGTCGTTTTCGACCACAACCTTCTGATCCTGGACCCATGCGCCGGTGACGTTCTTCAAGGTCTTGCAGGCGCGCTCTACGCCGCGCTTGGTGGCGTCGTCGAAGGACGTTGGGGAACTCGCGATAATCTCGGTGACTCTGGCAACGCTCATGCGTGCCTCCTTTCGTTGAGCAGTGACGGTATCCAACCCTGGGGGGACGCGTCGAGGGCCGCTCACAGATTTTGAAGACAGCGTGACTCGAACCTCGCATGCCTTGCCATCAGCGAGTCTTAGGTTTCGAGACCTGTTTCCTTTGGGAGGTCTATCCCTAGACCTCCCCCCACGGGGAGTGAATCCCCGCGGGTCCCCCCTCCAATGACGCTTCGCGCCTCGCTTTGCTCGGAGCTTCTCGTTGTCCGAGAAGCTGGTTCGCGGCGCGAACGCCCTGACCGCGAACGTCGCTGTCGTAAAAGCGGCGGCGTGCCTTGGCTCTCTCGACTGCAGTGTGGGTTCTTCGTTCTCTTCAGCGCATGCGGCTCGGTCAGCGATGACGTCGACGCGAGCAGCGACTCCGGTGACCCAGACTCGGGCAGCGTCGCGACTCACTATGTCGAGCTTGGCACCGGTCAAGAGCGCTTCGTCCCGGTCACCGACGTGGGTTCCCGAGTAGAGTTGGTCGCGGGCTTTCAGGGTGGGTTTCACATCGACGTCGCGGTGCGGCTCTACGATATGCCGGTCGACGGTCTTGTTCTCCGCTACGAGGTCCGCGACTTGGACGGCACTGTCCGCTCGCTCCCGGCGGAGTACGCGCTTCGGGAGTCTCGCGCGACCCGCGAGGGGGACGCATGGGTCCATACAGGCAACTTCGTTCAGCTCGACATCCGGGTGGCGTCCGACGTGATCGGCGACACCGTGGTCCTCGCCGTCGAGGCGGACCCGCTTGGGCGGCTCGCCCCCGTCACCGATGAAGTGACCGTCACCGTCGCCGACGACGAGCCCTGAACGTTGCGAAAAACGAAACGAAAACGGTCGGATCGTTGCCTGGCGTCTCCGAAATGAAGATGATAATCAAACTCAATATGGGGTACCGAAGCTTCTTTTTCCTACTGCTCGCAAGCTCGTTGATCTGCGCCTGCGGCGACGACGACGGTTCCTCCGGACCCATCGATTCCGGTTCAGACCGCGTCGATGCAGGGACGGATGCGGGGGCCACACCAGGCTTCGACGGCAGCTACGGGGGCACGATCACCATCGACTGCATCGACGAAACCCGGCCGGTCGACTTTCTCGTTGTGGACGGCGAGCTTGCTGGAAGCTGGGCTGCGTCCATCGCAGGCGGCACGATCACGGGAACGATCGATGACTCCGGCATGCTGCAAGGAACCAGCACGGTTGTGGTGCGCACGCCTCGCGGCGAGTGTGATGTGGTGGGTACGTTCTCGTCTGACGGGACGGCATCCGGAACGTTCACCTGCACGGAGGGTCTCGAGTGCGCGGGCACGTGGAGTGTCACGCGAGGGGCTGGAATCACGCCGGACATGGACGCGCAGATGCGTCTGAGCGCGGCGAATGACCGCATCCGTGCCGCGCGATGTGGCTGCGACATGGGGCGGTTCGAATCGGCCGCAATCTGCGAAGCATTCAACTCGAGTGACGAAGCAGACGCCTGTTCGGAGAGCGCCTTCACGTCCCACTTCGACACGGTGGGCACGTTCTTTACCTGTCTCGCCGATGTCGATGAGGCACTCGCCGCCTGCTACGAGGCCGCCTCCTGCGACGGAGGTGCCGTCGAGGCGTGCGACGCGACCGCCGAAAGCGCGACGATGGCGTGCCCGGCCGTTCCGAGCGCCGACTCGGCGCCTTACCTCACGACGCGCGACACGTGCGTCGAAGAAAACGTCGTTGGCCCGGCAGGTGTTTGCCCCGACGACTCCGGTGCCGTGAGCACCACGGGAGCCGCAGTATTCATGGGCTCCACCATTGGCGCCGGCGACGACCTCGCTTCGCCGGATGGCTGCGTCACCGCGCGAGGCGGTGGCGCATCGCCCGACCGCGCCTTCCGTTGGTCCGCCCCTGCAGCCGGCGACTACACCTTCGATACAGTCGGCTCGAGCTTCGACACGGTGCTCTACGTGCTCAACGATTGCGACGGCGCAGAGTCGCTCGGCTGCAACGACGACACGATGATGGGCGAGCTTCGCTCGACGGTCACAGCCACCTTGACCGAAGGTCAGGAGGTCCTCGTTGTGGTCGAGGGCTTCTCGTTCATCAACGCTGGTAACTTCGTGGTGAACATCAACGAGGCGCCCTAAACGACGCTTCGAGGCCATCCGATGACCCTCACCTCCTTTCGCGTGATCACGTTTCGCGCGGTCACTTGGCTAGCGTTCGCCACGGCGTGCACAAGCGAAGGTCCCGAATGCGAGGAGACCGCGGACTGCGTCGCGCGGTGCGAGCGCATGGGCACTTGTCCGGACGGTCCGCTCGAATGCGTCGCCGGGATTTGTCAGGAGCGCGACCGTTGGGACTGCGAGCGGCAGCTGGTCGTCCCGAACGACGTAACGATTCAGATTCGCATGCGCGCGATGGAGGGCTTCGACCAGATCCCCGTTCCGAGCGAGGTTACGGTCTGCGAGTATCGCGACATTGACTGCAACGCTCCGGTCGCGGGGCCATTCGTCAGTGAGTCGGCCCCCCCGCACTATGTCGACTTCGAGGTCGCGTCGCGCCCTGGGCTCTACCTTGAGATCCGTCCCACCGAGGACCTCGACGGGATGACGCTCCTTCCGAGCATCGTCGACTTCGACGACACCGCCGCTCTCAGCGCAGAATTCGGGACGTCGGGAGTCGCGTACAACCTGCTCACGACCGAGAGCCTCAACTTCTACGCAGACGCCGGCAGTATCGGCCTCGACCCAGCGTTGGGCATGGTGTTCGGCGGGATTGACACATGCGAGATCGGCGTCGGTGGCGAGGGGCTGAGCGTGCGCCCCCTTGAGCTCCCCGAGACTTCCGTGTGGTATCTGCGAGGCGTACCGAGGTTCGACGGCGAGACGGCAGCTGACGGACGGTGGGGCATGGTCAACGTGCCCTCAGGCGCTTGGACGTTCGAGATCCTGGACGGCGCAGAAGTGGTCGGTACGATCCGCCGTATCGCCCGGGGCGGGTGGCGAACCGAAGCGCTCTATCTCCCCTACGTTGTCCGCGAATCCGAGGGGAGCTGACCTCTGTCTTTTAGTGCCGAGGGCGGGACTCGAACCCGCATGTGTTGCCACGAGCGATTTTAAGTCGCCTGCGTATACCAATTCCGCCACCCCGGCTTGTGGTGCGATTTCGGCAGGATAAGTCTGCTCGGCGCGATCGTCATCCACTGTTTCGGCCGTTTCAAAACGCGTGCGTGACCCTTCGCTGCTGCTGACCTACGACCCGCTCACGGTCAGCGCGTAGTCGCCGGGTTCGTCGCGATAGCCGCGGCCGACCCATACCTCGTAGAGACCAACCGGAAAACGACCCTCAATCCGCGCTTCGTCAAAGCTGTGAGCGCAGCGAAAGACGCCGTCGGGACGCCGCAGCAAAATGGAGAGGTCCTGATCCTCCGTCGCGACCTCAAGGGTCATTCGCGTGAGGGGCGCCCGAAGCTCGAGGCGATGGCTCGGAACGAGCTGCGAGTATCCGCTGCAGTCCTGGAACTCGCTGATGTCCGCGGTGCCGGTCAGCTGTCCGCGAAGCGTCTGCGGTTCCGTCGTGACGGCCACCGGAGCCGCCGCGGGCAACGCTCCCTGAAAGAACGCGCGCAGGGGTGTTTCCGAAATGGTGTAGCCGGCCTGGTATTCCCACGGCGACGACCCGATCCGCACGGCGGATGCACCGAAGAGCGCGCGCCCGCGAACGGCGATGAGGATGTCCGCGTCGCCGAAGGCGTTCTCGGCCATCTGCACGTAGGCCCGAAGAAACTCCCGGCGTTCCGAGTTGGAAAACTCGTTCAGCTCCCGCATGGTCATCAACATCGCGACTCGAGGCCCGGTCGCACTTTGAAAGACCTGCGTGGCGGTTCCGAAGTCGTCGTCCTCCCCTAAGTCTTCGCCGACGAAGCCGCCGGAAGTCCGGGAACGCCCCATCCGAAGCTGCGCAGAGAGCGCGTCGAAGGACGCTACGCCAGTCGGTGGTGCTGCACTCGGCGCGGGAACCGGCGCTGCGGGCGTCGGTGACGCGGTCGCGACGGGATCCGCAGCCGGCGGCGTTTCCGCGACGGGCTTGGGGGCGAGCTGCACCACGACGATGCACGCAACGCAGGAAAGCGCGACCACCGCCAGCGAAATGATGCCGACCCACGCCCACGGAGAAAGTCCGGGTCGCTTCGGCGGAACGGGATGAGGCGGCGTGGCCATAACCGTCGCCTACTCCGATTTCCTGGCTTAGTCGACTCGCAACGACCTCGTTCCGCTCTCAAGAAAAACGTGCAGAGACCCGCTTCGTTCCGACGCTTCGCCGCGAGAATCGAGTGCTGATCGGCCGAGCCTCATCCGAAGTGAATCCTCGCGGTGAACACTTCGCCGACGATCTCGTGCTCGAATCGCCAGCCTGCCGCCACGCAGAGTTTCCGATTGATCTGCAAACCGAAGCCGCCGCGCGTCTGGCTCTCGCGCAAGCGATCCTCAACGCGGTTTTGAAGACAACACATGTTCGCGTCGACACGAAACGTCGCGCGGTACCGCCCCTCCGTCAGCTGACCGTGGCTTTCAAGGTTCGAAAGCATGTTCTGCAGCACCGTGTGCAAGAGATCTGCATCGACGTGGAGCACTGGCCACGCAACGACGTCCTTCTCGAGCGCAACCTGCGGATGATCCCCCAGCAGCTCGTCGAGGACGCGCTCGAAGTCGACCGCATCGCTCGTCCCCCGCAGCTGCTCCTCCCGAGCAAGCACGAGAAAGATACCGATCTGGCGCTGCATGCGCGCGATCGCCTGCTCCATGCGAGCCACGGACTTCTGCTGCATCTCGACGTCCGCCCGGGGCTCGCGCATGAGTTCGAGATTGCTGCGAATGATCGCGAGCGGCGTCGAGAGCTCGTGGCTGACATGCCGGGTAAACGCCTGTTCGCGCGCGATGAACGCCTCGATGCGCTCCATCTGTTCGGCATAGCTTCGGCTGAGCAAACCGATCTCGTCTTGGCGTTCCTGTAGCTCCGGGTCGATCGCGCTCGTCTCGCCGGCAGTCATCTCGCTCGCGAGCCGAACAAGCGGCGCGGAGAGACGCCGGCCCTGACTCCACGCGAGCGCGAAGCCAACCAGCATGACGACTCCGACCATGCCGGCGATCGCGAGGTGGATTTCAACTTCGTTGCTGTCGAGCACCCCGGTGCGTTCGTCGTAGACCAGGTAGAGAAAGCGCTCGGGCTCGAGCTCGACGACCAACAGTTGGAGCTCTTGGGAGTCGTAGTAGCCAGGCGCGAAACGGGAGAGCGATTCGGGCGTGCTGTCCTCCCCGGAAAGATAGCCCTTGAGCTGTTCGAGATCGGGCAGCGAGAGCGACGCCGGATCCCGCCGGTAGTCCTCCTGGAGGACCTCGGCCTGTTGCTCGAGCAACGAACCAACGAGCGCCTCTTCGACAAAGTTCAGGCTCTCCAGAAAGAGCGCCGCAAAGAGCAGGCAAATCACCACCGTGAACATGCCGAAGGTCAGCGAGAGGCGATTGCGAAAGGTCACTACTCCACCGCGAGTCGGAAGCCTTTGCCGTGAGCCGTGTGGATCAACGGCGTCGCAAACCCGCGGTCGACGATGTTACGCAACCGGTAGATGTGCGTTCGCAGCGCATCGCTGTCGGGGGGCTCGTCTCCCCAGATCGAATACGCCAAGCTCGTACGGCTCGCGACGCCAGGACTGACCAGCGCCAGCGCTTTGAGCAGCGCGAACTGAACGCGGTTGAGCTTGAGCGCCTTGCCTGCCCGCGCCGCGGTCTCCCGTTCGAAATCGATCTCCAGATCGCCGATCGTACGCACCCCCACATCGAAGCGCGGGCCTCGCATCGCGAGCGCTCGAAGCCGCGCGGCGAGCTCCTCGAGGGCGAAGGGCTTGGTCAAGTAGTCGTCTGTGCCCGAGGCAAAACCGCGAAGTTTATCTTCGAGGGTGTCGCGCGCCGTCCATCAGAACCGGGGTTCCCTTGCCTTGGGCGCGAAGGCGCTTGCAGAACTCAAGGCCGTCCATGCGGGGCATGGCGATGTCGAGGATCACGGCATCGAACTCGAGCTGGTCCGCGAGATGGAGCGCGACGCATCCATCGTGCGCGTAGTCCACCGAGTGCGACTCCAGCGAGAGGTAGTCCTGAATCGTGCTGGCCAGGTCTTTGTCGTCTTCGACTAGCAAGATGCGCATGAGGTTGCCGCGAGTCGGTAGCGTAGCACCTGGCCCGTCGCGCTACTCGAACCCCCCGACGGGCAATCCACTCGGAACGCTCACCGGTTCGTCCACGAAGAAGTCGGGGTCGTTCAACGACTCCAGGAACGCCGCGATGGCCTCGACCTGCCCCTCTTCGAGATCGACCTCCGCCAGCTCTTCGTCGAGCATCTCCACGGGGACGCCGGGGTTGAGGCGATTGGTCCCCTCCCCTTCGTTGCCAGGTTCAAAGAGCGTGTAGAACTCGACCGACGCCTCGAGGTCGGCGGCGTGTCCACCGTGAAAGTGGGGAGCGGTGTACGCGAGCTGCCGCAACGTTGGCGTGCGAAAACCGAGATCGCCGTCGCCGGTGTCCAAGGACATCGCCGAAGGACCGTCGGGCGCGGCGAGCACGTGGGTTTCAAAGTCGCTGAACATCGGGCCGCTGTGGCAGGCGACACAGTCGGCTTCGAAGAACGCGACGAGACCGTCCACTTGGGCTTCGGTCAGCGCAGTCGCGTCACCGCGCATCCACCGATCGAAGGGCGCGTTGGTGGCGACGAGGGTGGATTCGAAGGTCGCGATCGCGCGCGTGATGGTGTCGATCGAAATCGGCTCTCCGTACACCTGATCGAAACGGGCGCGGTATTCGTCGATCGCATCAACGCGTTCTACCACTTCATCCCAAATCTCACTTTCGGCATACGCGTCGCCGCGCATCTCCGGTCCGGACATCACCGGCTCCTGCGCCTGCTGCGCGAACCCGGATGCGCGGTTGTCCCAGAACATCGGCGCGGAATCGGGCGCGTAGCTGCCGTCGTTTTGAATCCCGTTGAAGACTGCGTTCAAGATCCCCGGTGCGTTGCGGGGAACCATTCCCGCAGGATGCGGCGCGCGGACGGGTCCGCGCCCGACGCCGCCGACGCCGATCGAGGTCGGCAGGCCGTCGGCGTACCCGTGCTCCGGCAGGTGACAGGTTGCGCAAGCCACGTCGCGATTTCCGCTCAAGATCGGATCCCAAAAGAGGAGCCACCCCAGCTCGACTTCGTCTGGGTCAACGTCCGGACCTCGCTCGGGAAGGGATGCGACGGTGTCCTCCCCGGCCGTCAGCGTGAAGACGTCGCCGTTAGGGACGATCTCGACGTTGGGGTCATCCGCCGAGCAGGCTACGAGGAGTGCGAGAGCGAGGTGCATGGGGACGCGTTGGGGGTGCATTCGGGCGTCTTTCCTTTCGTTGGGCCCAAGGCGAGGCCCGGTCGTCACGCTACGCGGCAGGGCGTGACTAGAACGTGACGGCAGCGTCCCTTCGCGGCGCGACTCGCGGGCGAGACGATTCGGCGAGCCGGATCAGCGCAGACGCGCGTCTCTCGTTCGAGCTCTCCGGAGGAGGACGCTCAGAAGTGGGCCGCGGCCTTCGCCGCGCAATCGCGCACCGAGAGCGCCTCGCAGGTCGCGATGTAGCCCTCCCGCACGACGCGAAGGTACTCCTCGCCGCCCGGCTCCGCGAGAATCGACGCGGCGTCGACCGCGCCGAGCTCCACCTGAACCTCACGGACAGGACAGTTCATCGCCGCGGAAGTGAACGCGGGCGCACCGGCGACGTTGATCGCCAACATCCGCGCTCCCGAAAACTGCGCGCACGCATCTTCGATCGGCGTCGCGCTCACCCGGTCGACGCCCGGGTCGATCTGGTGGGTTTCGCGAACGTCGAGCTCCGAAAAGATCAGCGGGTTGGCGACGGAAGCGCCCACCGCGGCCGCAAGGTTTCCTTCGGTCGAAATCGTGAGCTCGATGCCGGCCTCCGTCGCCGCGAGATGCGATGTCGCGTACCGAAGGGGCAACGTCTCGATCGCGGCGGCGCTCAGCTCGCGGTCGAGGACCTCGATCATGCGCGCGTGATCGAGGCGCCGCGTTGTCGCCGCACCGGCCACCGCTCCGACGCCTGCCGCGACGAGAGACGCGCCGCCCGTAAAGGGCGCTGTGAGAAGCCCGAGCAGACCGCCAACGCCCGCGCGCTCTCCCGCGACTGTTCGGGTCTCTTCTTCGTAGGCTGCCAGGAGCGCGAGAAAGCGCGCGTTGACGTCCCCCTCCGGCTCCGCGGCGTAGATCGCACCGACGAGAGAGCCCATGGAGTTTCCAAAAACGCAGTCGACCTCGATCCCAGCGTCCTTGACCGCTTGAATCGCGCCGATGTGGGCGACCCCCTTCGGTCCACCGACGCTCAACACGAGGCAGGTGTCCCGCGGCGTCGCCCACTCGCTTCGCGGCGAGGATGTACTGCAGGCAACGAGGAGGAGGAGAAGAGCAGAGCGCACGGCGAAAGCGTATCAGGACGGCGCCTCGTCACGCTCTAGCTTGCGCCTGCGTTAGTCCCCACAGGCCGAGCAAGGGACCGATCACCAGCGCCGCCAGGGCGTAGCGAAGGTCGCCGGCGTGGTCGGCAAGTTCGACGCTCGCCACCGTGAGCGCAAAGCCGATGCTCGTGACCAGTGAAAGCCCGGTCCCGACGAGTTCCGGCGGCGCAGAGCGCGCGTTGATCGCGGAGTATTGCGGACTGTCGCCAACGACCGTGATCCCCCACACGACGAGGTACGTGACAAAGGCTGCGGCGGGAAGATCGAACGCAACGGGAAGAAGCGCGCAGCATGCGCCGGAGATTGCGAGCTGCACCCCCGCAACCGCACGACTTCCAAAGCGCGGGACCAGCCAGCCGCCGCCAGCGCAGCCGACAAAGCCGGACGCGATGACCAAGAAGCTCGTTTCTGAGACCGGGAGGTCGCCGTGGAGCGCAAGGAGCGCCGGAAGAAACGCCCAGAACGTGTAGAGCTCCCACATGTGCCCGAAGTAGCCCAGCGCGGCGCCCCGAAACTCGCGAATCCGAAGCAGCCGAACGACCGCTTTGGGATCGAACGACGAAGTCTTCGTATAGGGACCGTCCGGAACCAGCGCGAGCATCGCAACGCCGCCGACGAACGCCAGGGCAGAGACGGCGACGAGCGTCCAACGCCAGGGCAGCGAGCTCCCAACGAGATGAGGGAACGCCGTGCCGAGGACGAGCGCACCGACGAGAAACCCGAGCGCACGGCCGAGGCCCTCTTGGGTGTGTCCCGCGGCAGCCTTCATTCCGATCGGATAAACGCCCGCCAGGGCGACCCCAACCACGAAGCGCAGCGCGATCAGCACGGTCATCGACGAGGCGACGATCGTACCGAGGTTGGCGAGGGCACCCACCAAGGTGCTGGCAAAGAACACCGTCCGCGCTTGAAAGCGATCCGCGACGCCGGTCAGCGCGAGCAGTGCGGTCCCCACGATAAAGCCGAGCTGCACCGCCGACGTGACCGGTCCGACCCCGCCTTCAAAACCGCGCTCCGCTTGCAGCTGCGGAAGGATGGCGTTGCCGGCAAACCAAAGCGACGTTCCCGCAAACTGGGCACCGACCACCACCGGGAGAACAAGGCGCACGTGCTCTAGTAGTACCAAGGACTCGGAACGTTTCACCCCCGATCGCTTTTCCCCTGCTCGACTGGTTTTGAACGCGACCCTATAGACCGCCGGTGGATTCGTTCACCCAGATCGCCCTTGGCGCCACGGTCGCAGAAGTCGGCTTTCGCAAGCAGCTCGGTGGCCGCGCGGTGCTTTGGGGAGGGTTCTGCGGGCTGGTCCCCGACCTCGACATCGCCCTGGTCGCCCTCGACCCCTGGAACGAGATCATTCACCACCGTGGTGCATCACATTCCTTTCTGATGCTCACCCTCTTCACGCCGCTTTTCGGGTGGCTGGGCGCCAAGATCGGGAAAGGACGGGGTACGTGGAAAACGTGGAGCCACCTCTCGTTCTGGTCGCTCGTCACGCATCCCATGCTCGACATCTTCACGAGCTTTGGGACGCAGGTCTTTTGGCCGATCACGAACCGTCGCTACGCCTGGGACGGAGCGTCCATTGTGGATCCGGTTTATACGCTCCCGCTCCTGGTGGTTCTTGTTCTCGCCCTCAAACGAGGGGATCCACCACGCTGGCGTCGTCGCTTTTCCGCGGTTGTCCTCGGACTCACAACGGCCTACCTCGTCTTCGGCACCGCGATGATGTCGATCGCCAAGTCGCGCGCAGAGGCGCAGCTCGCGGAGAACGGATTTGAAGCCACGCACCTTCGGGTTCTCCCGGCGATCGGAACCAACCTTCTCTTTCGCGTGGTCGCGCGCGACGTAGGATCCGCCCGTCGCATTGGCTACGTCTCGGTCTTGAGCGATCAGCCGATCCGCTTTGCGTGCGCGGACTCCGACGACTCGGAACGCGCCGCCGAGCTGCTCGATTCAAAAGGCGGCCGCATCTTCAACTGGTTCGCCGACGAGCTTCTGCTCCTCCGGAACGTCGACGGTGAGATGCAACTGGTCGACCTTCGCTTCGGCACGCCTCGCACGCCGATCTCCACACTTTTTGCGTTTACAACGCACAACGGAACGCTCCCTCTTGCGCGAATGTCGCGCCCGACCATCCAGCTCGGCGAAGAGCTCGGCTCGATCTGGACGGCGCTCCGCGACGGATGGTCCGGCGAGTGCGACGAAACGTTTGCGCAGGCTCCTTCATCCCCTTGAAATCGCAGGGCTCACGCGCGCGCTGTCACAGCCCGATCCTAGCGTTCCCCCGCGCCACAACACGTGGCCTTCGGAGGAACCATGATTCGATTTTCACACCCTAAAACACTCGCTATTTTCGGCTGTCTCTTGGCCACACAATGCGCGCAACCCGGCGACTTCAGCGACGTTGATTTCGCCCGCCAGGAGCTCTTTCTCGGCTGCGGGGAACCTCTCGACCACGCGACCTGCGTCGCCTTGGACGGCTACGGGATCGTCAACGCGATGTGCGCGATCAACACTTCGACCTACGAGTACCAGGACTGGGAGGCGTGGAGCGGCACCGGCGATCCGCCCTTTGCGTGGGCCAACCCCAACGACGACTGCTCCGACGACGAGGGGATCGAAACCGCCCTCACGCGCGCGGGTGTCACCAAGACGGTGTTCTTGCCCGCGGGCGCTCCCGACCTGATGCTGCCTGGGCTTCCCACCCAGCCCTATCGCGTCGAGGCATCGATCGACGTCGGCAGCCACCGCCTTGTTGGATCACGCGTCTCCAACAACATGCACGGAACGCGGATCGCGGTTCAGGACGGGTTCACCCTCGCGCCGACCGACGCAAGCTGCGACTCTCTCCCGCTGGTCGCCATCGCCAATCCTTCGGCAAGCTGCGGACCCGGGGCTGTGATTCGCGCCAAGAACAAGATCGACATCGAAAGCCTCGTCATCGAGGCCGGCGCGGGCGGCGGCACCACCGGCAGTGCGGCCTACGGGATCTACGCGCACTCCACCCACGGCGGGCGCATCGACCGGGTTGTCAGCAAAGACGCCAGCAGCGTGGGCATGTACCTGGAACACGCCGGAACCATGCAGATCTCCGACGTCACCATCGACCAGAGCGGCGGCGACGGACTCTGGACGGCCGGCCTCAACGGCAGCAACGTTCGCACGCTTCGTTCGACCCACAACGCGCGCCACGGCGTGGTTGTCACCCCTGACCGTCCCTCGGGCGGCGGCCACACCGGAGAGATTTCGTTCTTCGGGGGCAACATCGAACAAAACGACGGTCACGGCTTTTACGTCTACGACGCAACGGGAACCTACATCACAGGCTTTCGGGTGGAGGGCAACGACTGGGATGGCTTTCACGTCGCCGAAGCGCAGAACGTGTCGATCATTCACAACCGCGTCCAGATGGGCCCCTATGTTGCAGACGCCAACTTCCCGGGCGAGTCGCTCTACCACCCGTTCACGGGCATCAACACCTCGAGCCTTACGCTCGCAGACAACGTGACCGACGGGGGCGGCGTCAACCGCCCGAACCAGGAAGACATCTGGCTCGTCAACGTTCGCCACGCCGAGGTTCGAAACAACCTCTGGATGGGCAGCGGCGTCAACGGCGTCTGGGATCAGGCATCGGCCACCGAACCGATGGTCACCAAGATCGTGACCGGAACCACCGTGGAGAGCCTCTTTCACGCGCCGCGGTCGAACTTCTGGGCCCACGACGCACCCACCGGCGGGAAGTGGCGCACGGGCGACGTGATTTGGAACCGGTCCCCTGCCGTCAATGAGCCAGCCGGATGGATGTGCCGACACACGACGCCCTACGGCTACGACTGCACCGAATGGCTCTCGTTTGGAACGCTTTCCGCGATCCCCTGAGTCGCTACGGTGAATTGCGAAAGCCTTCCTCGACGGAGGAAGGCTTTCGTCTTCTCGGTTGAGAGGTGCGCTACGCGGTCGCGGTCGCGATCGCGGGTACCTCATCCACGAAGCGGCGGCGCTCTTCGCCCACCAGCGAAAGCAGGTGATCGCGATCAACCAGGCCGGCATCCAAAAGCGCACGCATGTAGCCGTCGGCGTAACCGTGAGCGCGGGCAAGCTTCGCATACGCAGCGCCTTCGAAGCGGGCCCGCAGGACGTCACGCAAAAGATCACGAAGGGTGTCCATCAGCTCATCGTTGTTCATCGCCCTGTCCTTCCGATTCCTTCTGAGGAGTTGGCGCCTCGCCCGGCGCAAATCTTCCATCCTACGAAGAAGGCTCGGCGGTCAAAAAAGCGACAGGTTCGATCGCGCCCTAGGGGGCGCTGAGAAATCCGAAGTCGACGAGTCGCTGGAGGGTCTCGGCATCAAGGGAAATGCCCCGCACCTCGGCATCGCGCACCACGTCCTCCGTGCCGCGCCCGTCAAAGAGAGCCAGGACGTCGATCAGCTCTTTCGGCATCTCCAGCAAATCGTAGGGGCTGTAGCTCTGAACGACGTAGCTTTCGGGCTGCACCTTCAAGAGCGTGATCGTCGCCGGCAGGAGTTCGTCGCCGGGCGCGACGCCAAGTGCGTCTTCCGCGCGCTTGAGAAGAAGCGCGTGCATTCGGCCTTCCGGCCCCGCGATGGCGAATACCTCAGCAGGGCTCAGCGCTGCGACCCGCTCGTGGCACGCCGCAAAGAAACGATGCTCCGCAAAACGATGCTCGCCCCAGATGGCTTCGTATCGTTTCGGATCAACCTCGAAACCCACGTCCTCGAGGGCGGCCAGCTGTTCGGCGTCCACGCCGAGTTCGAGCAGGCACCAGCGTGCCAGTGCTCGATCGTGAACCTGCAGAAACTTGCGAAGCGCTTCCCAGAACACCCGACCCGGGCGACCTCGCTGGTGCTTGCAATGCCAGGTCGCACAGGTCGCTTCGCGGGCGGCCCAAATCCCGCAGCCGAAACGCCCCTCGTCGACGTAGTAGGGACATCGGCGGTCGAGGCGCTGGCCAAACTCTTCGGCCGGGGCAGCCTTCTGCGGCGGTCGCGCGATCCCGAGCGGCGTGACCCCCTTTCGCGCGAGAAGCCTGGCCTCGAGCAGCGAGCGCCCCCGCAGCATTGCCGGTGAAAGATTGCGGAAGAACGCGCCGACGAGAAAGTTCGGGAGCTCCGGATGAAAGCTGCAGCAGCGTACCTTTGGGTGAAAAGAGATCGCCGGAGGCTCGCTCGCTACCATGGGACACGCGCCGCAGTCCGATCGGGTCTCAGGCGCGATCGGTCCTTCCAGCGCCGCGCGAACCCACGGACGATAGAGCGCTGGGAGAGAATCGACGGCGTCCACCTAGGCAGCATACACGTGGCAGCAGAGCCCCTCCGTGCTACATCCCGGCCCGAAGGATGTGGCGGAGTGAGCAGTGAATTCGCGCCCAATGTCGCGGTGTTTTGCGACTACGAAAACGTAGCCATCGGCGTTCGCGACGCGCGCTATGACGAGTTCGACATCGCGATGGTGCTCGAGCGAATCCTCGACAAGGGCAAGATCGTCGTCAAGAAGGCCTACGCCGACTGGGATCGCTACAAGGCGGCCAAGCGCCCGATGCACGAAGCGGCGTTTGAGCTCATCGAGATCCCGCACGTGTCGTACAGCGGCAAGAACTCCGCGGACATTCGCATGGTCGTGGACGCCCTCGACCTTTGCTACACGAAGCAGCACGTCGACGTCTTTGTGATCGTGAGCGGCGACAGCGATTTTTCGCCTCTCGTCAGCAAGCTCCGCGAGAACAACAAAACCGTCATCGGAATCGGCGTGAAGAACTCGTCGAGCGATCTGCTCATCGAGAACTGCGACGACTTCATCTACTACGACGACCTCGTTCGCGCGCGACGTAAGGCGTCCCGCAAGCCGAAGAAGAAAAAGAAGAACGGTCGGCGGGGTCCCTACGCGGGCAACGGCGCGGCCACGGGCAAAGTGGAAAAGCTTGAGCCCGCGACGGACAAGCCCGAAAAGGCGGAGAAGGCGGACAAGCCCGAGAGGGCCGAGAAGGCCGAGAAGGCCGAGCCGGAAACCGAGGCCTCCAGCGCCGCCGAAAAATCCGGCGACAAGCAGGAAGCGCTCGAGTTCGTGCTCGACGTCGTGGAGTCCCTCTTCAACGACCGCGACGGCAACCTTTGGGGTTCCATGGTCAAGCAGGTCCTCAAGCGAAAGCGCCCGCAGTTTTCGGAGAGCTACTACGGCTATCGCTCCTTCAACCAGCTTCTTGAAGATGCGCGCGACGAGGCACTGCTCGAGATTCAAAAGGACGGGAAGTCCGGGGGCTACGTGATCCTCGGATTTGGCCCGAAGGCGTGAAGCGCGCGAAGAAATTTCTCGCACGCGGCGCCCTCACGCTTTTGATCGGCGCGGCGCTTCTCTACATCCCCGACTGCGAAGACGAGTTCGAAGGCGCCGCCGAAGGCGAACCTTTTGTGTGGAATCAGGACGCGGTGTGGGACGCGTTGGCGGCGCGCTTCGCCCGGGCCAAAACCCAGGGATGCCACGCCCTAAGCATCGCAATCCGCGAGGAGATCCAGGCGCTTGGACATGCTCTCGACGACCTCGAGACGCGGCCTCCGACGCCGGGCGATGCGCGCCTGAACGCCTACGAGGAGCGCTTCTTTCGAACCGCCGCCGAAGTCGCTGCGTGCACGTCCTACGCCCGCGATCTCGTCGACGTACACAGTCGCATGCGCACCATCGTTAAGGACGCTTCGGCGGACTGGGACCTCGATCAACGCGGCGCGCGAGGTCGGCTCTATCGTCTTCTCTATGGCGGACGCATGGCCATCGAAGAAGTGCTCCTTCAGATCGACGAGGACGCGCCGGTTCTCGCGCGGGGCCAGGACGAGCCCTCGGGCGCACCGAGCACAGAGATTCGCGGCGTCCGCGTTCACAGCGGAGACATTCTCGTGAGCCGTGGCGGCGCACCGACGTCGGCACTCATCGCACGCGGCAACGACTACCCGGGAAACTTCTCCCACATCGCCCTCGCCCACGTGGACGAGGATGGCACCTTTCAAACGATCGAAGCGCACATCGAAGTCGGCGTCGTGGTGGCCGGCCTCGAGCGCTACGAGAACGATCCCAAACTGCGCGTGATGCTTCTTCGCCCGCGCGAGAGTCTCGGAGGCGTCGCGCATGCCGCCGCGGAGCACGCGCTTTCGGAAGCGAAGGCGCGCCACATTCCCTACGACTTCGCAATGAACTACGAGGACGACGCGCAGCAGTTCTGTTCGGAAGTCGCGTCCTCGGCCTATCGCGCGCAGAACGTCTCGCTCTGGCAGGGACTGACCAGCATGTCGTCGCCGGCGACCGCGCGCTGGCTTCATGCCTTTGGCGTTCGGAACTTTGTGACGCATGGTCCCTCGGATCTCGAGTACGACCCGCAGCTTGTCGTCGTCGCGGAATGGCGCGACGCGGATACCCTCTTTCAGGATCACGTCGACTCGGCGGTGATCGACGCCATGCTCGAAGGCGCTGCGGCGGGCGACGAGGTCAAACACAGCCAGGCGATGCTCCCCCTCGCACGCCTCATCAAAGCATGGTCGGTCGTGAAGAATCTCTTTGGCGCCGCCGGTCCGGTCCCAGAAGGGATGAGCGCGACGGTCGGATTGCGGGCGCAGTGGCTCCGGGAAAACCACCGTCGCCTCGCCGCGAAGGTGCGTGAATCGGCGACGTTGTTTCAGGAGGAGCACGGGCATCGACCGCCCTACTGGGAGCTCGTGCGCATGGCGAACGAAGCGCGCAACACTGGGAGTTGATACCCTTCGTGAATGCGCACGTTGCTCCTCGTCGCGCTGCTGGCGGCGTGCAGCAGCAAGGATGGTCCGGACGAGTGCACCTTGGCGGTCGACTGCTCGGCGGATGAGGTGTGCGTCGAAGGGATGTGTCGGCCCTCGGAAGACGCCGGGTCCGATGCGGCGGTCGACGCGGCGGTCGATGCGGCGATCGACGCGGCGGACGTCGGGGTTGACGCCGCGTCTGATGTCGGTGCCCCCGACCTCGACGCCGCTGTGGATGTCGGCGTCGACAGCGGCGACGACGCGAGCACGGACAGCGGAACCGATGCGGCAACCGACGCCGGAACCGACGCCGGCACAGATGCGGGCGTCGACAGCGGAACCGACAGCGGAACCGACGCCGGCACCGACGCCGGCACCGACGCGAGCGCGGTGCCTCTTGAGATCGCGTCCGCAGTGGACGCGGCCGGCGCGGGCGGCGGTGGAAGTGCGCTCACCGACAACTTCTGGCCGGGTTGGCGCTTTGAAGTGCCTGCACCGGGGATGGACGTCGAAGAGATTGGCTTCTTCGGAAGCAAAGCCGGCGAAGGTCCGATCTTTGGCGCGATCGTCCGACTCACCGGACCCAGCGACCGACCGGATGCCGCGAACCTCGAATCGGCGGACCGTATCGGGTTGGTCACGTTCGATCCCGGTCGCGTTTCCGGAGACACAATTTCCGCGAGGCTCACCACCCGCCTCGCCGCGGGCTGGTACGCCGTCGTCTTCGGGGCGGGGTCGGACACCTTCGGTTCACCGCCGACGGCGAGCGGAACGATTTCGATTGTTGGTTCGCCGCGACCC
>JBCDAA010000060.1:0-29600 GCA_039186435.1 Myxococcota bacterium
CACTGATCGAGGTCATTGCAGATGCCATCACCATCCGCATCGCCGCTCGCGTTCGCGCCGGTACAGAAGTCGATGTCGTCGCAGATGCCGTCGCCGTCGGTGTCCCCGGTCGCGTCATCGCCGGAGCAAACGTCGAGGTCTCCGCAAACCCCGTCACCATCCGCGTCGTTCTCCGGGTCGTTTGGGCAGATGTCTTCGAAGTCGCAAACGCCGTCCACGTCGGTGTCGACACAGCCGCAGTCGAGGGTGAATGTTCCCGCGCCAAGGGTGATCAGCGACGGGTTCACCTCGCACGGTTCGCCCACGGTGAAGAACTCGCCAGCGCCGTCACTCTCAAGCCGAAAGCTCACGAGAGGAACCAGTGCGACGTTTTGGGTGCCGGTGAAGAAGCCCGCGCGCGAGATCGACCAGTTGCCGGTGAAATCACCCGGGTCGATCGTGATGACCGTGGTGTTGAAGGTCAGCGTTCCGGATCCTCCCGTTGCGGAGACGCCGTTGCTCACCTCGACTTCGCCTTCGGCGTCCGCCATCACAAAGAATCCGCCGAACGTTCCCGCGATGAACTGGAAGGGCGTTCCAGGAACGAGCGTTGCTGTCTGAACGCCACCGATCGGAGTTCCAGGCTCGCCGCGCGAGATGGACCAAAGACCCAAGAAATCGCCGGGATCGACGAGAATATCGACCGTGTTGAAGGTGAGGGTTCCGGTGCCGCCCACCGCGGACACGCCGTTGAGGACGTTGACGTTGCCGGTCTCGTCGATGTCGACGAAGAAGCCGCCGAAGGTGCCGGCGATCACCTGAAAGAGCGTCCCCGGGACGAGCGACACGGTTTGGGCGCCGGTTACACTGCTCACCGGTCCGCGGGAGATGGACCACTGGCCGCCGAACGCGGCTGGGTCGATCACCACGGTGACGGTGTTGAGGTTGATCGCGTTGAGGCCGCCGATCGCGGAGACCGGGTTGGCGGGTGTGACGACGCCACCGCCATCTGCGGTGAAGTCGACGGCGCCAAAGGTGCCGACCGCGATTCGTGAACCAACGCCGGGGACCACCGTTGCGGTTCGAACGCCCGCCGCAAAGTTCGCGGGCTCTCCGCGGGACATATTCCAGAGCCCGGCGTAGCTTCCCGGATCGACCACGACGTCGACGGTGTTGAAGGTGAGCGTCCCCAGGCCGCCGATGGCGCTGACGGCGCTGGTCGCCACGTCGCCCGCGGTGTTCGCGCTAAAGGTGAATCCTCCCGCGCTCCCGACGGCGACTTGCGCCGCGGTGTCGACGACGACCGTCGCGGTGCGGACGCCCGAAGCGAAGTTGGCGGGTTCGCCCCGCGAGATCGTCCACTGGCCATCAAAGGCGGCAGGGTCGACGACGACGTCAATGGTGTTGAAGGTGAGCTGGTTGGGCCCGCCAACTGCCGAGTTATTCGGGACGACGACGACTCCGCCAGCGTCGACTTCGATGGTGAAGAAGCCGACGCTCCCCACCTGAATCGTGTGTGAGCCGGTCGCCAGATCGACGCTTTGGGGTCCGGTGACGAACGAGCCGCCATCCGCCCGCCATTGGCCGTCGTATTCGCCTGGGTCGACCGCTACGACGTGCGCGCTCGCGTTCGCCGCGCCGAAAAGGCAAAGGATACCAGTAACATAAAGCCCTTGAAGGCCGATCTTCTGCATTTCTTCCCCCACGAAGAAAATTGATGATCGCCGGATTACTTCAAGGAAAATGGAATTGCAAGACTTTGTTGCACCTACGGTGTCGAGCGAGCAACTGCAACGTTCTACCCGCGCATCGCGAGGATCTTCGCGAACGAACGCGTCTGAATCTCCTCGACGCTCAGTCCGGTCACCGCCAGTTCATCCAGCGAAACCGCTCCCGAGTTCAGTCCACGAAGGAAGTAGTTCAGAAGTCCTTGGCCGGTCGCCGCGTCGTCGAAGACGTCGCCGACGAGGGTCGCCTGCGCGGCTTTGTCCATGAAGTTCTTCAAACGCTCGGCCGCCGCGGCAAACCCTTCGAGGAAGAACGCGTACGACGCCGCATAGCGCACCGGAAGCTGCGCGGGATGAAGGTCCCAGCCCTGGTAGTAGCCGTTCACCAGCGCATGCCGAATGTGGTCGGCGGCCAGTCGCCACGCATCGTGCACTGCGGCGCGGTTTTCCCCCTCGAGCTCGGATGCGAGCGTCTCACCCTTCGGCGCGCGATGAGGGCCGACCGGCATGATGTTCGTCGCGCCATCCGAAAGCCACACGCCGGTGTTGGCAAACGCGACCTTCATCATGTGCAGCGCGAAGTCGCACGCGGGGTGATCCACTTTCTGGTAGGCGGCGGTGATCGAACAGCTCGCCGTGTAGTCATACGTGCCGAAGTGTGCAGCGACGCATCGACCCTCCGCCGCCTCGAGAAGAAGCGGCAGATTCGAGCGCCCCTCGTGATCGAGGATCGACTGCGTGAGCTCGATCATGAGCTCGAGCTTGAGGCTTCCGGACGCGAGACCAAGCTTGGTTTCGAGAGCCTCAAAAAGGCGCACGAGCGTAGTGACCTGCGCGGGGATCGGCACCTTCGGCAGCGTCACCACGAAGTTGTCCGGAAGGCGGCCGGCTTCCGCGATCAGCGTCGTCAAAAAGATGTCGAGGGTGCGCACCGAGCGCTGCTTGAGCTCGTCATTCAGGGGCTTGATGCGAATGCCGATGAAAGGCGAGATCGTGCCCTGCTTCATGCCCTTGGCGAGCTCGGTCGCGGCGCGGACGGCGGTTGCGTCCTCCTCGTCGTCGGGGCGGTTGCCAAAACCGTCCTCGAAGTCGATGCGAAAGTCTTCCACGGGTTCACGGCCGAGCTTCTTGCGTGTGCGGTCGTAGACGGCGCAGGCGAGCCAGTGCGTCGGGGCTTCCGTTCGAAGCGCCTCCGGGTCGCTTTCAAAGCGGGCGATGCGGTCCGCGGCGTCACTCGGTACCGCGTCCAAAATTCCGAGTGCCACCCCGAACGAGAAGGGATCGGCGCCGTAGCGATCGAGCGAGCGAAGCGCGAGCGTGCCGAGCTTTTGCGTCGTCTCCGCGGTGAAGAGCTGCGCGCCGCCGTACACGGTGTGAATCGGCTGACGCTCGGGACGGTCGCCCGGATAGCGCGCGGCAAAGGCAGCGTTGGCCGAACCGAGGGCGTCGAGGTGAGCCTTCTGATCGTCAAAGAGAGTGGACGTAACCATGATCAACTTCCGCGGTAGGTCGAGTAGCCAAAGGGGTTGAGGAGAAGCGGCACGTGGTAGTGCTCGTCGGTGGCCACGATCGAAAAGACGACGGGTACCTGAGGGTAGAAGCCCTCGCGGCCGTCCTTGGCGAGGTAGTCGGCGACAAAGAAGGTCATGCGGTAGACGCCCGGGCGGAGGGAGCCTTCGAGGAGGTTGCCGATGCGGCCGTCGTCGTCGGTCACGCCGCTCGCGATCTCCGAAAACCCGCCGTCGTCGAACTCGAGGGTGATGCGCACGCCGGCTGCGGGGCGGCCGATGGCGGTGTCGAGAACGTGCGTCGTGATGGGGCTTTTACTCATCCAGCTTCTCCAGTCGAAGGTGCGTAATCTTGGCTTGCTCCGCCGCGGCGATCGCGAGCTCGTCCCCGGGCTCGTGGTTCATCCGGCCCTGCAGGAGCGCGAGCATTTCGGCGGCGCTTTTTCCGGTCGCGCAGACGATGAAGATGAAGCCGTAGCGGGCTTCGTAGGCCACATTGCCGTCACGAAGCTTTGTGAGCACCGCTTCGCTCGCGTCGTGAATGCTCGCCTGCTCGTCGCCGGACCACTTCACGTCACCGCCAAACTTCTCGCGGAGCGCATCAAGGTCGCCGCCGATCCGCGGGTGGTGCGTGAACGCTTCGAGAATGTCCGCGCGCTCCATCGTCGCCCAGACTTCGTCGGCGGCCGCGTGCAGCGCTTCGTCGTCGGCAAAGGGACGCCTCGCGAGCATTCCCCTCACCCAGCGCGAGGAGCCGCAACAGCGCGTGAGCGCGCGAGCAGCGTCTTCCTCGGAAAGCGGGTTCAGCGTTTCCGCGCTCACGAGCGCGTTCCGTAGATGCGAAGACGACTGACGCCTCCGTCGGGGTAGATGCGCAGACGCACGTGGGTGAAGGGCCCGGCGGCGAGAATCTCGTCCCGGTAGAAGTGACGCGCGTGTGCCTTGAGCGGCGTGCAATCGAGGATCGGGGTCCACTCGGTTTCGAGCAGGTCGGTCAGCGCGAGCCCCGGCGCATGAACCCCTTCCAGGGATGCGCGGTCGGGAAAGTTCCCGCGAAAATGTCGCGTGTCGATCTCAACGAGACCGACTTCTCCGGCGGCTCCAAGGGCCACCACAATCCAGTCCGGTCGGTCGTCGTAGGGCCGTCCCTGCCGGCGACGAGTCTCCCAGCCATCGCCCATGTTGCGCCCGACAGCCGGCAACAAAAGGTGGTTCATCGAGCTAAAGAAGGAGTCACTGCAGACGAGCGCGCGACCGCCGTTTTTGAGCGCCGCGAGATCCACCTCGCCGTCCTTGGTCGGCACGCTCGCGTCGCTTTCGGGCGCCCATGCGGGGATTACCTCGCCGAATGCACGCAGGCGAGCGACCCCACCATCCGGAAAGAGGTTGAGGCGAAGGTGCGTCGCTTCTTGGGGAGCGGTCGCGATGAAGAGGTTGGAAGAGCCCGGCCGAATGGGCACCTGCGGGAGCAGCGGCGACCAGGTTTCGAGGTCCGTGCTGCAGTCCACCGACGCAAAGGGTGGCTGGTTGCCGAGAAAGTGCGAGGTGTCGATATCGAGGCCGCGCACGATCCCGCGTTCGCCCAGACGAATGATGCACCAATCGTGGCCGTTGCCGCGTTTGCGTCGGCTTTCCCAGCCGTCCATCCATTTGCCCTGTTCCGTGTATTCGTCGGGCAGGTAGATCGGCGCGGCGTCTTTGACGAGGTTTTCCTTCGGCGCGAAGAACTCGTCGGTCGCCTCGATGGCGCGCGCGCCAAGGGCCTCGCTCGCGAGGTTGATGGCGTTCGAAAATACAAGTCCGGTAGCAGGCGTCATCCGCGTTCTCGGTGAAGAAAAGAGCAGGTAGAAGCGAGACGTCCGCTCATTCGACAGCGGCTCCCTGATGAAACCACGCGCCGATGATGTCTCGTTCCTCTTGGGTCATGTTGGTCAGATTGCCGAGGGGCATGACCTGCGAAACGACGACCTGCGTGTTGATCCGCTGGGCCATCGTTCCAATCTGCTGAGAGGTGTCGAACATCACGCCCTGGGGCGCGATCGCAAAACCCTCCATTGTCGGCGACGCGGAGTGGCATTGAACGCAGTGCGTTTCGATGATGGTTCGGACTTCGGCGAACTCCACCGGCCGGTGGTCCGCGTAGGATTTGGGCATCGTGACGAACGCCATGGCCACCATGCCGGCGGCCGCGATGGGCAGCAGATAGGCGTTTTTGTGGCCCTGCCCGCGCAGGTTAAACCAGTGCCGCGTGATCGCGCCCGCGAGCGAAATGCCCGCGAGGATCGCCCAGTTCCAAGCGTGCCCGTAGGTCATCGGGTAGTGATTGCTCACCATGATGAAGAGCACCGGAAGCGTGAAGTAGTTGTTGTGGAGCGAGCGCTGCGCCGCCTCGAGACCCATCTCCGCCGCGGGCTCGTCGCCGCGCGTCATCGCGTCGACCATCACGCGCTGGTTCGGGATGATGACGACGAAGACGTTCGCCGCCATGATCGTGCCGATGAGGGCGCCGACGTGAATGTAGGCGGCGCGGCTTCCGAAGTAGAGCGTCAGCCCGTAGGCGAGGCCCGTCATCATCGCAAAGCCGAGGATCGCAAACACCATCGGCATCCGGCCGAGGGGCGACTTGCAGAGGAAGTGGTAGATCGTCCAACCACCCGCGAGCACGCCGAGGCCGATCGCGATCGCTTCCCAGGAGGCGAGGGCGCGCACGCTGTTGTCGACCACCATCGTGTCGGCGTGCAGGTAGTACGCGACGGCGAGAAGGCTGAAGCCGCTGATCCAGGTGAAGTACGCCTCCCACTTAAACCAATGGAGGATCTTCGGCAGGCGTTCCGGCGCGACCTTGTACTTCACGACGCGGTAGAAGTGCCCGCCGTGGACTGACCAGAGATCGCCGCCGACGCCTTCCTCGGGCGTTTCCGGTGGGCGCACGTGGTTGTTGAGCCAGTTGAAGTAGAACGAGGTGCCAATCCAGGCGGCACCCGTGATGATGTGAATCCAGCGAAGGGTGAGCTCGATCCAATCGGTCGCGTTTTCGATCATAAGGTTGTTGCCTCGCCACCGTCGCGAGGCCGTCGAGCCTACGCCGTGGATCCCGCGAGTACAGCCCAAAACCACCGTAGCGGCGATGGGCGCTCGAAGGGCTGTAGATTGGGCGTTTTTCTCGTGATTTCAAGCCGCCTCTCCCGCGCAAGGAACCCAGGCGGGGCGATGTGCGGGCTCAGGGGCGCCAAACGAAGTGACCCGGCGCGACGTGCTCCACCGTGAGGTGCTGATCGCCGACGGCGACAACGAGGTCATCGTCCCCATCCTCGTCGAGGTCTTCCGCGCGCTCGATCCTGAGCGCGTCGCACGGGTTTTCGGAGAAGCCTTCCACCGGGCTCGTGTGTTCGTCCCAAGCGGCGACCTCAAGTCTCCGCGCGACCGGGCACTGGTTGGAGCCGGCGTCGACCGCGCAGACGAGCCACCGGCGTCCTCTCGTGTCGCGTGGGCTCACGCATTGAAAGTTGTCGTGCTCGAAGCGGGCGACGAGATGCCAATCGTCGCCGTCCTGCTCGACGACCGCGTGCACCTGCGACCCGTCGGGGTCCTCGTAGAAGCTGACCCAACGAAACTCCCCCGCGGACTTGAGCGCTTCGCGGAGCTCGAAGAAGTAGATGCATCGGTGGTTGTCCGTGAGGTTCGGGATGTCGTCGCGGTGCGCCTCCGCGATGTGGTCGTGGTAGCTACAGCGGGTTGCGTGGTGTTGCTCTGCTTCGCCGATCCGAAGCCCGGCAACGATGCGGGTGATGTCCCGAGGGGTCAGCTCTGGCACGCGCGGCGCCGTGCGGAACGGAATCGCGAGGTCGGCTTCGGCGGTCAAGCGGTAGGGTTCGGCGGCGTCTTCGTTTCCGGCGTCTGTTTCGGCGCCGGGTTCGGTGTCTGCTGCCATCGTCGCTGCAAGCTGTGCTTCGAGCTGCGCGTCGAGCTGTGCTTCATTTTCTCCGCCGGTGGTCGGGGACGGGGCGGTCTGCGAGGGCGTCTGACAGGCTGAGAGCACGAGCATATACGCGGCGATTCTCATGCCCGGTTTCAGAGCAGGTTTCGTGCCCGCCCGGCTTGCGGGATCTTCTGGGTGGAACGTCGAAAGGCGTGGGGCGAATGACTCGCGTCCGTCTATTCCCGCACACGCGCTCGGAGCATCGCGGCTGCATCTTCCGGGCGGACGGTCGCCATCGTCGTTCCCGCGCTGAGCTCGTAGCCCGCGCCCGGTCCTCGCCGCGGCATGATTTCGAGCGTCCAGAACGCCGCGGGATCGTTCGCGTGAGCGCACGCAGGCTCGCGCCAAACCAGGTTGTACGCCGGGCGTCCGAGCGTCGCGATCGCGCGCAGGAGCGGACCGAGAAGATCCGCAAGCGCATCCACGTGTTCGCATTCGGCGAAGGAAGGGCCACGGCGAGGAACGACCCAGGTCTCGCCGTTGAAACGGGGCGCGACCGGACAGAGCACCACGAACGCATCGTGCTCTTGAACGATGCGATCCTTCCTGGTGAGTTCGTCCTGCAGCACGTCCGCAAGGAGTGTTCGTCCGGTTCTCGCAAAGTGATCGGTGTTTCGTTTCCAGCGCCGCTGTGCGTCGTTTCCGACGTGCGCGGTCGCGATCATCTGGGCGTGAGGATGAGGCTGACTGGAGCCCGCGCGACGTCCGCGATTTCGAAAGAGGTGGACGTGCCCGGTGCCTCGATGAACGCGAATCCGGTCCTGGTAGGCGCGAAGCACGAGCCGGCGAAGGTCGCGAGAAAAGGTGGTGAGATCGCCTTCGTGGGCGCGGCCTTCGACGATGACCTCGTGGGCGCCTCGCGCGGCGCTTCCGTGAACGCTGTCTTGGGCATTTGGGTGCACCGCGGGGTAACGATTGCGAACGACGCGAACCTGCCAGTCTGCGCCCGTGCCCTCGGCGGGCCATCGAGCGACGTGGCCTTCGGTGTCCGCCTCGCGTCCTGGGCAAAACGGGCAAGGGCGATTCGGCGCCGGCAGTTCGACGACGCGGTCCTCCACGATCGGGGCGGCGCGTCCGGGAGCGAGCAAGATGGAATCGCCGCTGAAGGGGTCGAGACGAAACTCGGGCGAGTCGTTCACGGTCGCTGGAGTCGCTTCTTCTGGACCTTGCCCATCGCGTTGCGGGGGAGCGCTTCGACGAAATGAACTTCGCGGGGCCGTTTGTGTGGCGTCAGGTCGCTCGCAACGCGATCGCAGAGCTCCTGGGAGGCCGGCGGCGCGGCGGCATCGCGCGGAACGACGAACGCCGCGATGCGCTCGCCGAGATCGTCATCGGGAACGCCGACCACGGCGACTTCGCGAACCCCCGGATGCTCGAGGAGGCACGCTTCAACTTCGCCGGCGCCCACTTTGAAGCCCCCGGTCTTGATGAGGTCCACCGACCGGCGGCCAACGATGCGAATCGCACCGTCGCTTCGGCGAGTGGCAAGGTCGCCGGTGTAGAACCAACCGTCATCGTCGTGCACTGCCGCGGTCGCGTCGGGGCGTCCGAGGTAGCCGGCAAAGACGCTCGCGCCGCGCACGGCCACTTCAGCGATGGTTTCGTCGTCGCTTCCTTCGACGGTGTTGCGATCGTCGTCGACCAAACGAAGCTCAACCCCGCGAAGCGGAAGACCCACGTAGCCGGGCTGAGGCGAACCATGGGCGCGGACCGCACAGTTGATGAGGGTTTCCGTGAGGCCGTAGCGCTCGTGCACACCGCGTCCGGTGATCGCTTCGATGCGGCGGTGCTCGCGAACTGGAAGCCCGGCGGAGCCGCTGATCAGGAGCCGCGCCTGTTGAAGACCGCGGGCGATTTCGGCGTCGGCTTCGGCCGCGTCCGCGAGGCGGTGCACCATGGTTGGCACGCTGAAGAGCATGGTCCCCTCACCGGCGAGCGCGTTCGCGACGCGGCTGGGGTCGAAGCTTCCAAGGTGCGAGAGGGCGCCGCCGACCCGAAGACTGCCGAGCGCGCCGAGAACGAGGCCGTGAACGTGAAAGAGGGGGAGGGCGTGCACCACTGTGTCCGCGTCGGTCCACCCCCAGGCGTCTGCGAGTCCATCGAGGTTGCTGGCGATATTGCGCGCGGTGATGACGGCTCCTTTCGGGGCGCCGGTGGTTCCGCTCGTATAGAGGAGGAGCGCGCCTTCGTCGTCGACAACCCGCGCCGGAGGATCCGCTGCGCCGCGCTCGATGCGCAGTGCGGACGGAGTTGCCGGAAACGCATCGGGATCGTCCGCAAAGACGACCTTTGGAGATGCGTCCCCAAGAATGTGGTCGAGCTCGCGGCGTCCAAGTTTGGGGTTGAGGGGAACGGTGACGTAGCCGCCGAGAAGCTGGCCTACGACGGCGATCAACGTCGGGAGCGTCGGCGTCGCCCACACCGCAACCGGATCGCCGGGCGCGATACCCCGCGCTGCCAGTCGGGCCGCGTGCGCGCCGGCGGCCTGCTGAAGCTCGCGGTAGGTCAGCGCGCCCTCGGGAGTTCGAAGGGCGACGCGGTCGTCGGCAAACGCAAGGCGCGGAAAGAGAAGTGCGGTCATTGGGAATCGTGGGTCGGTGCGGGGACAGGAAGCCCGGCGCTCTGCATCATGGCGCGAAAGTTCGCATCGGCGCGCTTCCAGATCCACGGAAGCGTCATCGTTTTCGGTACGAGTCCGGTGTCGAAGGCCTGGCGAAGCCAGCGGATGCAGCCGAGCATGTCGCCGCGCACAAAGGCGGCGCGGCCTGCGATGGACCACCACAAGGGCGCGGCCTCGGGAGGCGCGAGCTTGGCCCGCTCGGCGATCGCCTCGGGCGCCACGATGCCTTCGTCGACGAGCTCGAGGGCGAAGGGGCTGAGTTCCATCGCGGCGAGCCAGAAGAGCTGGTCGCCAGAGACGCCGCGTTCCTTGAGCTGCAAGAGCGCGTAGCGAAGCACCGCGTTTCGTCGCGGACCCGGAACGGGCGCGAGGAGCTGGTCGAAGTCGGTCGGGTCGGGCGGGGTTCCCAGGGCCAGGAGCGCATCGACGAACCCGTGGGGAAGATCGTCTTCAGTGTAGGTCTTGGCGTTCGGGTCGCCCATCGCGCGGGCGAGGGCGTCGGCTTCGTCTCCCCGACCGTGTTCTCGAAGACGCCGCAGATACGCCAGGGAGTCGCCGCCGCGCAGCCACGCGACGCGTTCCGCGGCGAGCAAACGGGCCGGGGATCGCCCGTCGAGTAGTTCGCACCAACCGAGAATGCGTTCGAGGAGGCGATGTTTGGGCGCATCGACGTGCACCGAGAGCGGTGTCGGGAGCTCCCGCTGACGCCGGCGACTTTCCCGAGCGAGGGCGACGCGATCCGAGAGCGAGAGCCCCGACACCCAATCGCCGGGATCCCAAGCTTCACGGTCGCAGGCGCCGAGGCGTGCGTCGAGTTCGGCGTCCCAGCTCACGCGCTCTGCTTGGCGGCGCTACGCCATCCCTTGAGTCGCTTCTCCGTCGCGCCGAGGAGCGAGTGCAGTCGGGTGATCTCTTCGTCGCTCCACGAGGCGACGTCGCTCGGTTTTGTGACGCCCGCGGAGGAGAGCTTCTTGGCCCAGGTGGGACCGATGCCTTTGATGCTCGTGAGGCCGTCTGTTTTCGGTTTGGTGGCGGCGCGTGGTTTGGTGCGAACTTCGTCGAGCTCTTTGCGAAGCGCGTTGCGTTCCGCCGCGAGGGAACCGCGGAGTTCGGCTTCAAGGGTATCGCGCACTTCTTCAAAGACGGCGTCGCGAAGCTCGGCGGCGAGCGACTCACGAAGTTCGTCGGCGAGCGACTCGCGAAGTTCGTCGGCGAGCGACTCGCGAAGTTCGTCGGTCAGCGATGCACGCAGCTCAGTGGCGAGCGACTCGCGAAGTTCGGGGAGAAGCCCTTCGTCTGGTCCGTCGGAATCGCCTGCTCCGGCGGAAGAAGCGCTCGCCAGCGTTTCCACGCGCTCCTGGAGCGTTTGCAGCGTCGCCCCCGCCGTGTCGAAGTCCTCGGAAAGCTCATCCACCTCCTGGCCAAGAAGCGTGACCCGTGCCTCGAGGGCGTCCGAGCCGCCGCGCTCTACGCGGGCGAAGCGCGACTCGAGCGTTTTCAGGGCCGCAGCACTCTCCTTGAGGGTCTTTCGAAGGTCCTTGAGCTCCTCTTCGACGTAGCGAAGGCGAGCGGCGTGCGCGGCTGCGCTGATGTTGTCGGTGGGACCCGTGCCTTTGCCGGGCATGGTCGCCCGCAGTGGACTTGAGGTCGACGCTTTGGGCGTAGGCGCTTTCGGCGGTGACGACGTGAGTTTCGGCCGGGGAAGAGTCGACGGACTTGGAAGTTTGAGGTCCGAGCGGCGCAGCCGCGTGGTTTGCGCAAGCGTCCGCGGGGTTTCGGGTTTCGGTGTCGGTGCTTGCGGTGTCGGTGCTTGCGGTGTCGGTGCTTTCGGTGTCGGTGCTTGCGGTGCTGGCTTCGACTTCGCCGGCGTGGAGGCCTTCGGCGAAGGCGCCGGCGGAGGAGGAGGCACGACCGATCGACCGAGCCGCGCAGGCGGTCGCAACGCGGCGGGCGATGGCGGCGGCGGTGCGCTCGGTCGCGAGGGTCGGGGCGCGCCACTCGGACGCGGCGGTGTACTCGCGCGCGGCGGTGTACTCGCGCGCGGCGGCGGCATCGGTGGCGGAACACTCGGCCTTGCGGGCGGTGGGGGTGGTTCGGTCGGACGCGTCGACGAAGCCGGCTCCACGGACGTCGGAAGCGGCGGTGGTCCTTTGCGCGGTGCGTCCTGCGCATCCTTCGGATCCTTGCCGCGCGTGTCGCTCATCGTGGCCGTACGATACCCGAAATCCCGTGAGTTGGTGCCCTCTCGCAGGACGAGTACGCTGACCCCATGGGAATGCGCGTGGCGGAGTACCGCCTCCACTCGACCGCCGGCGACCGAATGGCCCTGGTGGTGACGCCTGACACCCGCGTTCGCGTCGGCCGAGCTCGCCTTGAGAGCCTCCGGCGAAAGCGAAAGTCCGCGCAGCCAAGCGAAGGTGGGGAGATCGATCGCGAGATTCTCGACCACGTCCGGCGACACGGCGCGGAAGATCGCATCGTGGTGTTTCGAGGTCGCTCCCCTGCGGGCGACGGCTCCTGGCGCTTCGCAGAAGACCTCAGCGAGACGGAGCGCTTCGAGCTCGGCTTTCAACTCGTCGCGGACGAGCTTGCGACCTATCGACGTTTGGTGGCGGCGGGTGTCTTTGCCCTTGTGCACGTCGAGTGGGGCACGAAGGAAATGGAGGCGTACCGAAAGGGAACCGAGCGTCTTTTGGATGAGCTAGAGGCGTCCTCGGTACCGGAGGTTGGCGGCGATCCATCGGCGGTCGCGATCGATCGTGCGGACCGCTGGATCCTTCGCAATCTCACGCACTACTACGACGGCTCCTTCGATGAGGTCGTGCGTTCGGTGCTGGTCGCGCACCTCGCTCGCTTCGAAGAGCGAATCCCTCACTTTCGGGCGATGGTTGCCGGGCTTCCGGAAGAGGTAACGAACTAGTGGACCGCCTGGAGACGATGCTGGAGGACATTCGCGCGTTCGTGCGCGAACGCGACTGGGAGCAGTTTCACGATCCGAAGAACCTCGCCATGGCCGTTGCGTCGGAGGCGGGGGAACTCGCGGCGGAGCTTCGGTGGATTCCTGGGGAGGAATCCGACGCACACTGTCAAAAGGATCCGGAGCGCGCCCGAGTGGTCGACGAGGTCGCGGATGTGCTGATCACGCTGCTGATGTTCGCGGATCGTATCGACGTCGACGTTCCCTCGGCGGTTGCGGCGAAGCTGCAGAAGAACCGCGCGAAGTACCCCGTCTCCGAGTGGAAGGGCCGCTGAGGCCATTCGCCTACTAGAGGTCTAGAGCCGGAAGACGATTTCGGCGGCGAGGTTGAGACTCACGGCGGTGCGATCGGGGAGCACCCAGAAGGTGGGCGTGAGGATGTCGAAGCCGAGCTCGAGCCGTGAGCTGAGCGGAATGTTGAGCCCCGCGGCAAGGCGCACCACCGGGCCGTTGAAGGGCAGGTAGCCAATCCCGAAGCTGAGCGGAACGGTGATGTCTGTGCGCGCGCTGATGCGGATGCGATTTTCGAGCTGGAGCATCGGCAGGAAGTTGTTGGCGCGCTCGTCGCGTCCGCGAAGATTCGTGTAGCCGAAGTAGAGCCCGAGGCGGAGTGTGTTGGTGATGCGCAGCCCGAGGCGCGCACCGCCGAGGAAGTTGAAGAAGTTGTCGCTCGAGGTGCCGATGGCGCCCTCGATCTGCAGCGCGAGATCAAAGCGACGCGTCGGCCGGCGGTCGCGTCGGCGCGGTCGGCGAACCACTACGGGCTGTCGCACCGGCGGGCGAATGGTGGGCGTTTGCGGCTGTTGCGGCTGGGGCTGCGCGGGTTGCGAAAGGCGCTCCGCGGCCACCGCGTCCCAGATGGCGGCCTGCGGTAGGGCTTCGCGCGTCAGCTGCGCCACGACCTCGTGCAAGTTTTCCGCGCCGGACGTGCCGCGCGCGAAGAAGGGCCCAGTCCCGTCGAGGGAGGCCACCGAAATCTCGATCACGTACTGGCCGGCGTTTGCCCAAACGCGTGCAAACGCTCCGCGTCGCGAGTTGGCGAGGTAGGTCACCCGCCAGAGATCTGCAGGGCTCGGCGGGTAGGGCATGCGAATGCGCTGCGCGGTCGCGACGGTGTCCTGCGGGCTAACGACTGCGTAGCCCATGTCGACGGCCGTCTGGCGCATCTGCTGGGTGACGTGTTGACCGACGACGGCGTCGATGCCGTAGGGCGCCGCGTCGATGACGATCACCTTGGGAAGTTCGGCGGCGGGGGCGTCGGTGCCTGCGCTTCCTTCGCTGCCCTCGGTTCCTTCGCTTCCTTGGCCGCCCTCGGTTCCTTCGCTGCCCTCGGTTCCTTCGCTGCCCGCGCTTCCTTCGCCGCTCTCGCTGCCTTCGCTGCCCTCGGTTCCTTCGGCGGGCGCTCCTTCGGGCGCTCCTTCGGCGGGCGCTCCTTCAGCGGGCGCTCCTTCGGCGGGCGTTCCTTCAGCAGGCGCCGGGTCGCTCAACTGCGCGTGGCTGACCGATGCAACGAAGAAAGCACTAAGAAGAACGGGGGCAGCCCAGCGGGACACTCCGCTAGCATAGCGATGCCTTTACCTGGGGCCAACATCGTTGGACGCTCGCGTGGTGAAGGCGTTCGTTGCCATCGCGTTTCTTGCGGCTGCCTGCGGAGAAGAGCCTCCTCCAGCGGATGAGCCGTCGGTCTCGCCCGAGGAAGTGCCGTCGTTGAACGCAAGTCCAAGGCCCAATCCATGGCCGCTCGATCTTCCGGACTGGCGGGCGAGCCTGACGCACTTCGAGTCCCTTCCGCAGTGCGAGCGCGACGTGCGCGCGCGTGTTCCCGCGGAGCTCGCCGAGGTTCTCTACGACTTCGGGTACGACTCGGTCGTGCACGATACCTGCGTTGGTCTCCAGGCGGCCAGCGCGCGTGACCCCTCCGCGTGTGATGCGATCGCGGTTCGAGCCGCCCGGGAAGGGTGCCAGCGGCGTGCTGCGGCCTGGGCGGAAGCGCCCGACGCATGTCCGCCGGCCCGCGGCGGGAAAGGTCGCGATTCCCAGTGCCTTGCGTGGGCCCTTCGGGATGCGAGGTTCTGTGCGGCCGTTCGCCGATCGGACCAGGATGCCTGTCGCGCGGTCCTTGCAAACGACGACGCGCGGTGCGACGACGCGATCTGCGAAGCGCTCGTGGCTCGCTACGGCGACGCGCTGGCGAGCGAGTCACGTGGCCGGGCGTTTCAGAGCGAGGCGACCCTCGTTCGGACCCGCGGCAACCGCGAGGAGCGCGAGACCCTCGACGGCATCCTCCCTTCGGGAATCGTGGTTGAGGCCAAGGAGTGCGGCTACGTGGTCGAACTCGAGTTTGGGCGGGAGCTTCGTGTGGAAGCCGAGCTCGCGCCGAACGGCAATGCCGGGCGAGTGTCGATTCGCTGGCAGGGATCCGCGCTTCCGCAGCACCTTGGCGACGCCACCTTGACGCTTCGGGGAGACCTTCGCCGCGGGGAAACCCTGCGGGGCGTTGCGGAGGGAAAAGTCCAGCAGGGCGGTGAAGAACTCCAGCTACGCCTCGAGTTTCAAAGCTGGCTGCGCGACGTCGATCCCCTTCCCGACGCGTGCATCGGACCGCTGTAGACCGCGTTCGAGCCCTGCTCAAAAAAAGATGAGCCGCTTCGCCATCGCGCTGGCGACATGGGGGATGGACCGGCCGGACCACCCACCCAGCAAGAGAGAGTGAGATGATAAAGCGATTCATGTTCGCGGCGCTCTGCGCCAGCATGGCCTGTTCCCAAACCACCGAACCGAGCAGCGTTCGCAGCGCGATTTCCGCCTGCTACGACGAGAGCGACCCGGCCTGTCTCGACGGCCTGGAAAGTTCCGAACCCGATGACGTGTTCGACGCGTGCTTTACCGAACACGCGGAGTGTCTTGCGAGCGGGGCGCCCGATGCGTGCGACCCGCTTCTCGACGCCTGCTTTGAGATTTACGACGAGTCGGACGACACCGACGACGCGATCGGCTTCTGTTACGAAGAAGCCGAGCAGTGTACGCGCGACCTCGGCGTTGCGGCGGACGAGTGTCTCGACATGCTCAGCATGTGCCTCGCCTCCATCGACGAGCCGGTGGACGTTCCGGACGCGCCCGACGTCGCAGAGGTCTGCTTCGAAGGTCACGCCGCGTGCCTCGAAGGCATGGGCGACCCTGCCGAGTGCGACGCGATCCTCGACGAGTGCTTGATCGCCGCCTGCCCGCCCGACCATCCCATCGAACCGGAAGACCCGTGCCTGGTCGCCATTGAGGCGTGCGTGGAAGACGCGCCCGACGGGGAGCATGCGGCGATGTGCGCGGACGTTGCGGAAGGCTGTTACGAGCCCGAGCCGGATCTCCCGCCCTGCGAGGAAGAGTTCTTTGCCTGCCTCGAGGCAAGCGGCTTCGAAGACCCCGCGGCCTGTGAAGAAATCCTCTGGGCTTGTGAGCCTCCAGCCGACGATCCCAGTGATTGCGAAGAGGAGTTCATTCGCTGCGCCGAGATGTCGGCGGAGCCGGCGGCCTGTGAAGAAATCCTCTGGTCCTGCGAGCCGCCCGATGAGGGTCCGTGGTGTGAGGATGAGTACGCGCACTGCCTCGAGGCGGTCGGCGCGGACGACCCGGCGATCTGTGAGGAGATCCTCTGGTCCTGTGAACACCCCGGCGACATGGGCGAGCCACGTGACTGTGAAGCGGAGTTCGGCATCTGCCTCGAAAGCGGGGAAACCCCGGACGTTTGCGAAGAACTCCGCTGCCTCTGTGAAGGTGACTGACTCCTGCCGCAACCAGTGGGGGCGATCGGTGACGGATTTCACCGATCGCCCCCACTACCCTTTTGAGGTTCTTCGCCAGCTGATGGATCGTGTGATCGCCGACGCTCCTGGTGCCCTTTCGCCCCGCGTTGCGACCTCGGGTCGCGTCGCGGACGATGTGGATCTCGTCTATGCGCTTCGCGACGGCCTTCCCGGCGCGCAGGCGCAGTTTTTCGATCGCTACGGCGAGTACGTGGAACGACTCTTGATTCGCGTCCTCGGCAGCGACCCGGAGGTCGAAGATCTGCTGCACGAGGTTTTTCTTCAGAGCTTTGCCTGCGTGCACAAACTTCGTGACCCAGGCGCACTGAAGCCTTGGTTGACCCGGTTGACGGTGAACGTTGCTCGCAGCTGCATTCGCAAACGCAGTCGAAGTCGCTGGCTCGTGTTCCTGCCGCACGAACGTGTTCCGGAAGTCGCCGAAGACGGATCCGAGGCCCGCGCGTTGATGACCCGCGTCTATCGTGCCCTCTCCGGAATTCGCTCGGCGGAAGACCGCATTGCCTTCGCGCTTCGCTACCTCGATGGAATGACGCTCCCCGAAGTGGCGCGCGCCAGTGGCTGTTCTCTCGCGACGGCCAAACGCCGGGTGACGCGCGGGAAGACTGCCTTTCTGAAAACCGCCCGCCGCGATCCGGAGCTGGTCGAGCGCTTTGATCTTGGAGGTGCCGCGTGAGCCTCGAAGAGTTGGGCGCCGCCGTCCGAGACGCGCAGTCGACAGACCTCGAGCGGCGTCGCCGGGTACGTCGTCGGCTCCTGACGGCGCGCGCCCCCAAGAAGCGCATCCTGTGGTGGCCGCCTGTGCTGATCGCCGCGGCTGCCGCACTGATCGCGTTCTGGATGCGACCTGCCCCAGCGCTCACCTTTGCGGTGGAAGGGCGACCTTCGTCCCCGGAGACCTTCGTGGCCGCCGAAGCGCAGCCCCTCGCGCTTTCGTTTTCGGACGGGTCGCGCATTCAGCTCTCCGAAGGAAGCCGCGCGCAGGTAGACGAGCTCACCCCGGTAGGCGCCACGCTTCGCATCGACCACGGCACTGCGGATGTGCGCGTGCGCCATCGTGAGGAGACCTCGTGGCGCGTGCAGGCGGGCCCCTACACCGTTCACGTGGTCGGGACTTCGTTCTCGGTGCACTGGAATGCGGAGACCGGGGCGTTCGATGTTGCGATGCGCGAGGGAGAGGTCGTCGTCGAAGGGCCCGAGGGCTTTCGGACGTCTCTCCGGAACACCGAGTCGCTCCATCGAGAGCGCCCGGTCGCCCCCGTCGAAGTCGCGGAGACGATCGTCGAGGCGCCCGTAGCGGAGGAGCCACCTCCCGTGGTTGAGCCCCCGAGCGTTCCGCGTTGGCGCGTGCTTTCGGAGCGAGGCGAGTTTCGTCGCGCGAGCGAAGCGCTTCGAAGCGGAGAGCTTCGTCGACTTTCGCGGCGTGCTTCGGCCGCGGAGCTTCGCGAGGTGGCCACACTCCTTCGTCGCGGAGGCGATGCGCGCGAAGCAGAGGTGTGGGAGTCGATTCGCTCGCGTTTCGCCGGCGACCCGTTCGCCACCGAGGCGGCGTTTTATCTCGCTCGGCGTTCCTTTCACGGCGGGCGCCGCGCGGATGCAAAACGGTGGCTTCAAATCTACCTCGCGGAGGCGCCCCGCGGCCGCTGGGAGATGGAGGCGCGTGGACGACTCCTCGAAGTGCTTGAAGGCGCGGAAGCCAGGGGCGCGGCGGCGATCTACCTCGAGCGCTTTCCGGAGGGGCCGCACGCGAGCGTGGCGAGGACCCTCACCCCATGAGAGTTGTTGTCCTCTGCGCTTTCGTTGGCTGGGGATCGCTCGCTGACGCGCAATCCGCGGTGCGCCTCGAGGACGACACGCCCCTTTGCCGTGCGATCGAGGCTGAGCTGCGCGCCGTCGGCGTTGATGTGAGGCCTGTCGCTCGCCTCTCGGTTCGTTGTGATGCGACGGAGGTCCGCCTTGAAGGGGACGCGAGTGCGCGGTGGCGCGTGGACGAAGGAGACGATCTCGCACCGCGCGTCGCGGAGGCTGCCCGCGCCTACCTGCTCGCCGCCCCTTCGTGGAGCGACGAGCTGACGCCACCAACGCCCGCGCCTGGACCTGAAACGAGGGAATCCGCGGCCGCCCAACCAGAACGGGCCGAGTCGGAAACGGCGCAGTCCGAAACGGCGCAGTCGGAAACGGCGCAGTCCGAAACGGCGCAGTCCGAAACGGCGCAGTCCGAAACGGCGCAGTCGCAAGCGACTGAGTCGGAAGACAGCGCAGCGGCCAGTTCGGATCAAGACAACACCGAATTCGCCGAACCCACCGAACGCGAACCCATTGCGGATGCGCGCAGTGCGTCAGAGATGGGCTCCGATGCTGCACCGTCCCGGCGCGTGAGTGCGGCGGTCGGCGTGGGCGGCTTCTTTGGTCGAAGCGCGCTCCAGCCTTCCGGCGGTCTGCGTGTTGCGGTTGGCTTTGAAACCCGGCGACTGGTTCTTCGGACCTCCCTCGGGACCTACGTGCTCAGCCCCGAGGTTGATCTCTACGGCCTGGACGGGTTTCCCGAGCCAGCGACGCTTCGTGCGCGCTTTGTCGACCTCGGCGCCGAGCTCGCCTGGGCGCTTCACGCAGGACCCTTTCGCGCCGAACTTGGCGGCGGGGTGTCGGCGCTCCGCGTTGTGCTGCGGGCGGCTTCGTCGGAAGGGTTCGGTCAGGGGGGCACCCAATACGCATGGGCGTCCCTCGCGTTCGTCCATGCAGGCGCCGCGCTGACCCTTCGCGGGCGGTGGCGCCTGCGGACTGATGTTCACGTGGGCGCCTTCGCGCGTCCGGTGGAAATCACGCTACCGATCGAGATCGCAAACTCGCAGCTCAATCTTCGTGGGTGGGTTGCTACGGCCGCTCTTTCGCTGGAGGCGACATGGGGCGTCTAGAGCAGCGAACGTGGACGTTCGCGGTCCTGCTTGCCTTGGCGAGCTGCGCGCCGGCAAACCTCACTCCTTTTGAGGAGGAACAGCCCGAGCCCCTGGACGGCCTGCTTCTGATGGGCATTGGGTTCGACGAGTACGAGGGCATGGTCTTCGACGTCGAGGTTCTCGATCTACCGTTTCCGCCGATGCCAGCCGTGGTTGAAGGAGGCATCTTCGAGGTCCATTTCGAGGGCGAGGCCTTCGTGGACGACGGACTCTTTCTCACGGTACGTCTCCTCGCTGTTAGCCATGAGGAATGCATGGAAGCAGAGGCCGTCTTTCCGGCGGAGTTGATCATGGACGACCCGCCTCTCGTTCTGATCCACCCTCCCGACCCGGCGGAGTTTTGCTGGCCCGACGGCGAGAGCTTCTAAAGCTTGCCGAGGAGGGCGTTGAGGCGGAGTTTCGGCATCATCAAGACCGCCTCTGCGAAAATCCGGCGGCTCATCTTGCTCTGCCCGGCGCGCCGATCGACGAAGATGATCGGGACCTCGCTCACCTGAAACCCGCGGCGCAGCGCGCGATAGGTCAGCTCGACCTGAAAGCTGTAGCCTTCGGACTGAACCGAACCGAGGTCGATGCCTTCGAGAACGCTACGGCGAAAGCCTTTGTAGCCGCTGGTGAGGTCGCGAACGCTCAGGCCCAGGATCATCCGGCTGTAGAGGCTCCCGCCCTTGCTGAGGACGTGGCGTCCGACGCCCCAGCCCTCCACGCCGCCGCCTGGAATGTTCCGTGAGCCGATGACGACGTCCGCGCCCTTTTCAAACGCGGCGAGAAAATCCGGCAGGTAGCGCGGGTCGTGCGAGAGATCCGTGTCCATCTCGAAGACGAGGTCGTAGCCCTCTGCGATCGCCCAGCGAAACGCTTCGAGGTACGCGCTGCCGAGGCCGAGTTTGCCGGCTCGGTGGAGGACTTTGACCCGCGAGTCGACCTTGGCGATCTGGTCCGCTAGGGCGCCCGTTCCGTCGGGAGAAGCGTCGTCGACGACCAGGCAGGTCGCGTTCGGCACCACCTCGAATACGCCGTCGAGAAAGGGCGCGAGGTTCTCCCGCTCGTTGTAGGTGGGCGTGACGATGAGGACGCGGTCGGTCATTCGAGCTCGTGGGTCACCAGGGGCTGCGAATCGCAGCGACACCCCCCATAGCACTGGATCTCATAGGTCGAAAGCGTCCCGTCGTCGTCGAGGTCACCCTGCACGCGCACCGTTCGATTCTCACCGTTCGAAGTGATTTCGTAGCGGTAGTAGGTGGGCCCGCCGGGATCGAACCCAATTGCGGAAAATCCGGGGTCGGCGCTCCAGTTCGCGCTTTGTTTGTTCGAGCCCGGAACCGCCGGGAGCGGTCCGGCGGTCTGGATCGCGTAGCCACGAACCGGGTCGCAGGACGCCTCGAGCCGCGAAGCCAGCTGCGTGATGTTGGTGTGCGCCTCGGCCGTCTTGGACCGCTTCACGTAGTTGATGAACGCCGGGATCGCGATGGAAGCGAGAATGGCGAGCACGCAGACGATAACCAGGCAGCCCGCGCAACGGAGAATCCACACGACCGTGCGGTCCTTCTTGGGGGCGGGCGCGGGAGCGGGAGCGGTCACTTCGCGTCCGCTTTGAGATAGGTGTAGCTGCGCATCGCCTTTTCGTAGTGGCGCATGAACATACGGAGCTGCTCGAGGCTCATGCGTCCGGCGACCAGCGCGCGCTCGGCCTGCTTTCGCACACGTTCGACCATGTCTTCGGGGTCGTACTGCAAGTAGCGAAGGACCTCGTCGATCGCGTCGCCCTTGATGACGTTGGCCACGCTGTAGCCGTACTCCTCCAGGCGCACGTGCACCGCGTTCGTGTCGCCGAAGAGGTTGTGAAGGTCGCCCAGGATCTCTTGGTACGCGCCTCCGAGAAACATCGCGAGGAGATAGGGTTCGCCCTCTCGCACCGCGTGCACATCGAGGGCGCTCGCCACGTCGTCCACGTCGATGAAGGAGTCGATCATTCCATCGCTGTCGCAGGTGAGGTCCGCGAGGCGCGCCTTGAGCGTCGGTTTTTCGTCGAGACGATGAATCGGTGCGATCGGAAAGAGCTGGTCCATCGCCCAAATGTCGGGGGCGCTCTGAAAGATCGAGAAGTTGCAGTAGTAGATGCTCCCGAGGAGCTCATCGAGCTTTTCGAGCTCTTCCGGAATGCGCTTTCGAAGGCGCGCCTTTTCGTGAATCCGTTCGCAGCAGGCCCAAAAGAGTCGCTCCGCATGCGCGAGGTCCCGAAGGCCGAGGTAGCCGAAGCGAAAGAGGCTGCGGGCTTCCTCGAGGGACTGGCTCGCGTCGTGCCACGCCTCCTGCACGTTCTTGGGCCGGATGCCCTCGTAGGTTTCCCAGAGTTCGCTGAGCACGCGGTGGGCATCTGCCGGTGGTTTTTCGGCTTTGCCGCGCGACTCGTAGGTTTCGCCGACCGCATCAAAGACGAGCACCGACTGGTATGCGACGACCGCGCGGCCGGCTTCGGTGATGATGGTTGGCGGCGTGACGGATGCCTTTTCGCACGCGTCCTGAATGCCGGAGACGACGTCGTAGGCGTACTCCTGCACGCCGTAGTTCATGGACGCTTTGAAGTCGGTTTTGCTTCCGTCGTAGTCGACCGCGAGGCCTCCGCCGACGTCGAGGTAACCCATCTTGCAGCCGAGTCGGCTGAGCTCGACGTAGAGATGCGCGGCCTCCCGCATCGCGTTCTTCCAGGGAATGATGCTCGAGACCTGGCTTCCAATGTGAAAGTGCAAGAGCTGCAGGCAGTCGAGCATGTCGCGCTTCTGAAGTTCATCGACGACCTCCACGATCTCGTGGGTCGTGAGACCGAATTTCGCGCGATCTCCCGCCGAATCGCTCCAGCGGCCCATGCCCTTGGAGGAAAGCTTGCTTCGAACGCCCAGGGTTGGACGAATCCCGAGTTTCTCAGCGGCGCGAAGGACGAGATGAATCTCGTCGGGTCGCTCGAGCACGATGATCACGGTGTTGTCGAAGCGCTGCGCGATCAGCGCGGTCTCAATGTAGAAGCGATCCTTGTAGCCGTTGCAGATGATGAACCCGTCCTCGTGGTCCATCACCGCGAGGGTGATCAGGAGTTCCGGTTTGCTGCCCGCCTCCAGCCCGTATTGCCAGGGGCTCCCGGCACTGACGATCTCCTCCACAAGATGTCGCTGCTGGTTCACCTTCACCGGGAACACGCCGCGATACCGGCCGGGGTAGCCGTATTCGTCAATTGCCTTGTTGAAGCACTCGTTAAGCAGCCGGATTCGGTGCTGAAGAATGTTGGGGAAACGGATCAGGAGGGGCAGGTCCAGCCCGCGCATGTCGAGCTGCCGCGTGAGCTCGTACAAATCGATGCCCCTGTCGACATCCGGGTCAGGCCGGACCTCGATATGTCCGGCTTCGTTGACGCGAAAGTAGGGCGTGCCCCAGCCCGCGATTTGGTAGAGCTCGCTGGCTTTCTGAATGCTCCAGCGCTCTTCGTCGGACCCGTCATCGGTGCCGTCGCTGAGGCCTTCCTCTGCATTTCCGTCCACGCTGCCGTCCATGCACGCCCCCTTGGGACCGAAGCGCGGGTCTAGCATAATTGCGGCTCCCTCGCCTACGCTGCGGGAACTCGTGCGCTGGATTCTCCCTTTCCTCATTCTCGGTGCCTGTGGAGGCGCTCGCACTCCGCTCTTGCCCGTTCACGACGAGGTGGCTGTCGAAGCGCGGCCTGATCTTCATCGCCGTCTGACGAGCGACCTCTACGCATTCTTTCGGTTCACCAACCGCGCGCTCGGGGAGCGTATCTGTCAGCGCTTCGCCGAGGTCCAGTCCGTGATGCCGGAAGTGAACCTTCACGGTGACGCGCACATCGAGCAGTACGCCATCACGCGCGACGGGGAGGGGCTTGCGGACTACGACGACGCAGCGGAGGGACCGGCGATCATGGATCTCGTTCGCTTCGGGATCAGTCTTCGACTTGTTGGTCATCTGGAGGGCTGGTCCACGGACGGCGCGATCGACGCGTTTCTGGAGGGTTATCGCTGGGGGCTTGAACACACCGAAGCGTCCCCGCGCGCGCCCGCGGTGTGCTCGCAGGTTCGCAACAATCTGGGCGGAGGGCGCGCCACCTTTTTTGGCGTACGTCGAAGGAATGATGGAGCCCGTCGAACCGGAGCACGAAGCGGAATTTCGGGAAGGGTTTGCACGCTACGAGGCGATGATTCGCGAACGGCAGCCGGACCTGAACGAGAACTTCTTTAACCTCGTTCGATTTGGTCGGCACAACGGAGGCCTCGGGAGCTCGCTGGACTTCAAGCTGTTGATTCGGGTGCAAGGCGAGACCGATTCACCGAACGACGACGTGATCCTTGAAGCCAAAGAGGTTCGCGACATGAGTGGCGTGAGCTGCGTGCGGCGCGGTTTCGGCGCGTTTTCGATTCTCGTTTCGCAGAGCAACATTGGGCGTCAGGACCCGCGCTTTCTCGCGCAGGTTCCCCGGGACCCGTCTGAGGCAGTCGACGATCGACCGTTCTGGGTGCACGAGTGGGTGGCGGACTATCACGAGCTTACGCTTTCGGATCTTCGTTCTCCGTCGGACCTCGAAGGAATCGCTTACGACGTTGGCGTGCAGCTTGGCCAAGGACACATTCGCGGGACCGCGGAAACCCTGCACGAGCAGCTGCGCGTTGAGCAGCGACGCATGGTGGACGAACTCAACCGCGAAATGCGGCGCGCGATCGACGACCTTAGTCGTCTGGTGATTCGGTCGTGGGAGCACTACCGCGAGGAGTAGCGCCCTTCAGAAGCTGACTTCCGCGAGCGCCTCTTCGATGTTCGAGGTTGGGGTTGGATGACCTCGCTCGCTCAACCAGCGCATGCTTTCGCTCACGGTTGACGTGATTTTGACCGGGGCGCGCGTCGAGGTGACGAGCATCACGCTGCTCGCCATCCCGCGACCTGTTGCGGCCCAGAACCCTGTGCCCGCGATGCAGCAGACCCAAGCGTCCATGTCGATCTCGGGGTCGCTCAAAAAGTCGCCGATGGCGGAGAGGGCGCGGCGGCTCACGACGGTGTCCGCCTTGACGTACCCGAGGCAGCTCCGCTGCGTTGCGGGCATCTGCTGATGGGCGCGCAGGGCTTGGTGAAAATCGCGCACCGATGCGCTCGGCATGTGATCCCAAAACGCGCCGACGATGCAGGAAGGGTCCTCCGTCCAAAACCGATACAGCACGCCGGGACCCTACCATTTGCGCTGGCGACGCAAGCGGGCCCTGATGTCACTGAGCCGGCTCTGTGAATTGGCTTGATTTCAAGACGTCGGTGGCAGATCCGTGCCAGGAAACTCGATTCCGAGGGAGTGCCGAAGGAGAACCGATGACGAAGAGTGTGCTGAACGGCGACCTCGTCGAGATGAACTTCGAGACGTTCGCAACGCTCCTCGCGGAGCCCGTCCGGTGGGGCAACCTGACGATCGCCATCGAGGTGCGCGGACGCTATCCGGTGGTCGTCTACCGGACCCATGACGAGGGACCGCACCGGCTGCTCGTCGTCATCGACGGGTCGGGTCCCTATCGAGACGCCGTTCCTGAGGTGGTGTCGTCCTTCGACGGTGGCAGCGAGCCCTTTCTCTCCGCGGCCGGCTTTTTTCTTGAGGTCGATGAAGCGGTCGCGCTGCTTGGCGATTGGTGGGAACGGGGTGAACGGCCGGCGTCCCTAAACGGCGTCGCGCTCCGCTGGGGCAACCCCGCTCTCGAGCTGGACTACTGGCGAGAGCTCGGGGACCTCGACGAACAGGACGACTTCCTGGAAGAGGACATCTTCTCGCTCGTCTACTGGTCGCCCCCCGGATTTCCGGAAGCTGCGGCCGTGGGGGGAGGCTATTCGTTCAACGCCGCGTTCCCAAGCCGACCCCTCGAGAGCGCCGACGCCGGACGGATCGGCGGAAGTGCCATGTGGAACGTCCTCCGGAAGGTGAGTGACGTTGAGGACCCACGCTGGCTTGCGCTGATCGCCGAGCACGGCATGCCTTGGCTTCGCGATCTCAGTGTGGGTGCCAGCGATCTCCGGTTGCTTGGAGCTGCGCTGCGTGTTCTTCCTCGACTTCGCGAGCTCTGCGTCCACGCGGACGCCAACGAGATTCCGCCGCTCAAGTCTTCCTCACTCCGCTCGCTCGTTCTCGACTTGAAACATGCTGCGCGAACGCAGCGGGTCATCGACGAGCTTCAGATGCCCGCGCTGTACGCGCTGCTGGTGTTCCGCGATGCCCTCGATGCGCCGATCGATTTTTCGCGGCTTTCGGATGTTGTGGTCATGGTCGAGGGAGTGACGCCGGAAGATGTTTCGAAGGTGAACTCGGCGGCGCGCCTCTCCCTGGGTCCACCGTCGAGCGTGTCCGCCGCCGCGCTTGTCGACGCCCTGGGGACCCGTGTGGGTGAAACGCACTTTTCGCCCACTTGGTCTCATGCCCAAGAGGCTCGGGAACTCGCCCGCGCGCGTGGGCTCTCGATCACGGAGTAGAACGCGGTTCTTCAGCTCCCCCGGCGGATTGCCGTTTTGAGATGTGCTGTTCCGCTGTCGCTCCTTGAACGCCGCGATCCCGCGTGGTAGCCGCGGAATGGGAAGCGAGGGGCGACTCGTTTCTCAAAGGGAGCCGTGATGCGACGAGCGCTTTGGATGGCGCTGCTCTTGGCAGCGTGTGACGACGAGCCTGAAACGGTGGTGCCGACGCCGGAGGAGAGACCCGCGGAAACCACGCCGCAAGCGCCGGAACCGGAGCCAACACCCACCGCGCCAACGCCGGAACCTGCGGCGGCTCCCACCCATCTCGATCTGATGGGTCTCGCGCATCTTGCGGATGTCGATCGTGAGGGGCTCTTCATCGACTTTGGTACGCAGGCACGCTTCAAGTACACGAGCGGCAACTGGAATAGCGGATGGGGCAAAGACGCGGTTGCGGGGGAACATTCGTATTCGCGTTTTGGAGCGATGGGGCGCGTCTACTTCGACGTGCGCGAACCGAGCGCGCTAACGATCCGCATGAAGGTGCGCAACATCGGTCGCGGTCCGCTTCTCTCGTTCATGAACGGACAAACCCTTCGCGAGCAGACCCCCGAGCCAGGCGAGTTTCGCGACGTCGTGATCGAGGTGCCGGAAGAACACGTTCGCGCCGGGGAGAACTATCTTCTCCTTCGCGGAACCGAGCGACGAAATGTCGAGGACGAAGAGGTCAGCTTCGAGGTGGCCGAGATGCACATCGGCCCTGGCGAGCGCTCAGACGGCTGGGAGGCGCCGCGCGGACTTCGGGGTCGAGTGACGATCGGTGAGCGCGCGCGTGATGCGCTGAAGCTGAACGATCTACGAATGAGCTGGTACGCCGAGGTTCCTCCGAGCGGAGCTCTGCGAATCGTCCACGGCGGGGAAGGCACCCTCGAGGTCACGGCGACCCCGGAGGGGGGCTCGAGCACCGAGCTTCTTTCTGCCGAAGGGGGGAGTTCCTGGGAGACGGTCGAGCCTTCGCTGGAGCCTCTCGCAGGCAAGCTCGTGCGTTTCGACGTGCGTGCGGAAGGCGAAGTTGCGCTTGCCGACTTACGTATCGTGGTTCCTCAGCCGGAGCCGAGTACGGCGGCGGTGGCGCGCAACGTCGTGGTGCTGACTATCGACACGCTGCGCGCGAGCAAGCTGCGTCCCTACAACCGGCGCTCGCGCGTTCGGACGCCGGCGATCGATCGTCTCGCGCGCGAAGGAACGGTCTTCGAGCGCGCGCAGACGGCGGAGAACTGGACCAAGCCGGCCGTTGCGTCGATTCTCACCAGCCTCTTTCCAGCCACGCACGGCGCAAAGAACGACTCGTCGCGGCTGCCACATTCTGCGCTGACGCTCGGCGAGATCTATCAGTCGCACGGTTTCGCGACAGCGAGCTTTTTGGCGAACGGCTACGTCTCTCGCGCGTTTGGGTTTGACCAGGGCTGGGATCACTACACCAACTACATCCGCGAGCGGCGGAATACGAACGCGTCCAACGTTTTCGGGGAAGCGATCGACTGGATCGAGGAGCACAAAGAGGAGCGCTTCTTCGTCTACATCCAGACGATCGATCCGCATGTCCCCTACGATCCGCCCGACAATATCTTGCGGCTCTACGACGCTCGCACCGACTACAGCGGGCAGGTCCAGAATCGGCGAACGCACCTGCTCCTCGAGGATGCGAAGCGGAATCCGCCGCGGGTGGAGTTTACGGAGAGCGATGTCACGCGGCTCGAGGCGCTCCACGACGGGGAGATCGACTATCACGATCGGCACCTCGCGGAGTTTCTCGACAAGCTGGATGAGCTCGGTCTCGCGGAGAACACGATCTTTGTCGTGACCAGCGACCATGGTGAGGAGTTCCACGAGCACGGGTCCTGGGGGCACGGTCACTCAATCTTTCAGGAGCTCTTGCACGTGCCCCTGATCGTCCGGCAGCCGGGCGTTGCGCAGGCTGGCGCGCGGGTGCCGCACGTGGTTAGCACGATGGGAATTGCGCCGACCGTGCTTCAAGCGACCGGGCACGCGGTTCCGGAGGTCTTTGAGGGGCGGACGCTGACGCGTTTTCTCCGGGGCGGCAGCGAACCGGGTCCCTGGGTGGCGTTTAGTGACTTTCAAGAGAACCGGCGGGTCGTTCGAGGCGGTGACTGGAAGCTCGTCCTGCGATCGAGCCTCACCTATGTGCTTTTCGATCTCGCGCGGGATCCCGGCGAGCGCCAAGAAGTGAACCCGCGGCGTCACCCCATTGCCATGCGCTACCTTCGCATTCTTTCCGGGCAGCTTCTCGGTGCCGGCAATCGCGCGAACTGGCTAACCGGTGGAAGCGGCCAGTCCGGCGTGCAGGCCGAAACCACCGAGATGACCCTCGAGCTCTGCCAACAGCTCGTCGCGCTCGGGTACATGGACTGCACCTCCCAATTCCCCGACGCGATCTAACCCGCGCCGCGCCGACCGGAGCGCCGGGATGTCTCAGGTTCGTTCAGAGCGTTCGGACGTGACGACGACGCGCTACGCCGCCCGTCCGCTGGCCCACTGCTCGTCAGCTATGTTTAGCCCACCTGTTCTATTGACATCGCGTGAGAGCGCGCCTCGGACCCTCGCGGTCATGTTTGACAGCCCGGACCCTCGCGGACCCTCGCGGTCATGTATTTGATAGCCCACCTGTTTTATTGACATTGCGTGAGAGTGAGTCTCGGGCCTCGCACCCGCGGTCGTACATATTTGACAGCCCACCTGTTCTATTGACATCGCCAGAAAGTGACTCTCGGACCTTCGCGCTCAACCAGCAGCGTTCAGCGCTCGGCGCGCATATTTGACAGCCCACCTGTTTTATTGACATCGCTTGTCCGTCGAACGTGCTCTCGGGACCGGCCGCGGTCCTGGCTGCTGAAACAGAGGCGTTGCGAAGGCCCCTGACCGCCCATCTCGCATCAGTCCCCTGTCTCACGACTGCGTCAGCGCCCACGTGGTCCCGCCCGAGAGCAAATGGCCGAGCGATCATTTGCTAGGGTGGCCTGATTAGTTGATTGGTGGGCTGATTAGTTGACTTCGCGGTTGGGTGCTGGTAGATGTTGGGGATGTCGCAGGTTCGTTCGGAGCGTTTGGACGTCGAGACGACGCCGTACTACCACCTGGTTTCGCGCTGCGTACGCCGCGCGTTTCTCTGCGGGAATGACCCGTACACGGGGAAAGATTTCGACTATCGACGCGAGTGGATCGAGGAGCGGCTCTTCGAGCTCGCGCAGATCTTCGCGGTCGATCTCCACGCCTATGCGGTGATGTCCAACCACCTGCACGTCGTCGTCCGCGTCGACAAGGAACGCGCCGAAGGGTGGAGCGACCAGGAAGTGATTCGCCGGTACGGCAAACTTTTCCGCTTCAAAACGAGGGAGCTCGCCGCGCTTTCTGCCCGCGAGCGAAAGGTTCGGATTGCGTCCTGGCGGGAACGCCTCTGGAGCCTTTCGTGGATGATGCGCTGCCTCAACGAATCGATCGCACGTCGCGCGAACGCGGAAGACGAGTGCAGCGGCC
>JBCDAA010000061.1:0-29314 GCA_039186435.1 Myxococcota bacterium
CCCTGTTGGCCTTGCTGACCGGGCATCACGACGCGGGTTCCACCTTGGCCGCCTGCCTGTAGGACGAAGCGCTGGAGTCGTCCCTGACGTCCCTGACCTTGTCCTTGGCCCTGCTGACCTTGTCCTTGGCCACCGGCCTGCTGCTGTTGCTGCTGCATCCGGCGAATCATCTCGCGGAGCTGACGCAGCTGCCGCTCCATCTCGCGGCGCTGCTGCTCGTTCATTTGCTCGCGCGCCATTCGGTTGAGCTCTTCGGCCGCACGTCGCATCTGCTCGGCGGCCTGGTCGCGATCCTGACTGCGGCGATTGAGGTTCTCTGCGGCGCGCTCCATCTCGCGGCGCAATCGCTCCAGCTGACGGCGCTGCTCTTGGATTTGCTGCTGCTCCCGCTGAAGGCGCTCGAGCTGACGTTCTCGCCGGCGTAGAAGGCGACGCTCCTGCTCGCTTTGCTGCTGCTCCTCACGCTGGCGACGAAGAAGACTCTCGAGCCGCTCGCGCTCCTGCTCGAGCTGTCGTTCGCGCTGCTCGTTTCGATCCTCGCTCGCGCGCTGAAGGGCCTGCCGAAGCTGCTCGAGCTCGCGACGATTGGGCGCGTTGTTTTCGAGCTGGTTGGCGAGTTCGCGCATCGCGTCGGCCGCTCGTTGCGCATCGGCATCCTGCAGTGCTTCGGAGGCCGACTCCGCCATGGCTGCGCGGTCGAGCTCACGACCGAGCTCGCGAAGCGACTCCCGCATCGACTCGGCGTCGGCTTGTCGGCCCTCCGCGAGTCCGGACTCGAGCTCCTGAATCCGCCGAAGGGCCTCCGTGCGATCCAAACGACGGTCCGCCAGGTCTTCGAGAATCTGATTGAACTCGCGGGCCGATTCGCGGAGCTCTTCGCTCGACTCGAGATCCTGGAGCACCGGCTCGAGGGAGCTTTCGAATCCGGCGAGCGCGTCATCGTCCACCAAGAGGGGCTCGAGCGACTGCGTGACTGGAACCGCGGCCCGAACCGGGACCTCAAGCTGCGCCAAGAGCACGACCCCAAGGGCGAGCGCCGCCGCATAGGGAAGCTCTCGCGGCAGTCGAAGGGGCATGGCTACGCGCGCGTCGACGGATCCCGCGCGAGCCATCGCGTCCTCGATGGCGGCGTCCATGAACGGAGTCCGTTCGCTCGCGTCGGCGAACTCGGCTGCGTTGGTGAGGCGAGAGCGAAGGTCGTGCGTCCGGTCGAGCAGCATCGCCGGCAAGAGGCGCTTTACCGGCCGGAGGGCGCCGAAGGCGAGGCCGAGAATCGGCAAGCCGGCGGCGATGGCCCACCAGGGGGGCGCGTGATCGGCGCTGAGCCCGCCCGTCTTTAGGAGGGAGAGGATGACCGCGGCGAGCCCCAGCCCCGCGACGAGCAGGATCGACCCGGCGTTAAGGGCGCGCTGGAGCCGGATTCGCCGGGAGACCGCACGCAGAACGCTGGAGATGGGAGAGGGCAGGGCCATGCAATGGATGGACGTGCGAACGCGGGGGAAGTTCCCCTTGCTCAATCATACGATGGAAATGGAGAACTTTCCTTGGGGCACGAAGAGCGAACGCGCGAGGGGCTTTCGGACTTCCAGGGAAAAACGTCGATTTTTGGGTTTAGAACGGGGGGCTCTCGTCGCGATCCTGGAGGACGAGGACGGAAACCTCGGTTCCAGCGGAAAGGTGCTCGATCTCTGCAGGGAGCACGATGAGGACCTCCGCTTCCGCGATGGATGCGAGCGAGCCCGAGCCGCGGTGGCCGTGGGGGGCGACGCCTCGTTCGGTCCAGCGTCCCCGAACGAGCTCGGTTCGGCCGGGTCGGTGTTGAAGATCCCCGTCGAGGACGAGGCGATGCACTTTCGGAAAGGGCCGCGCGTCGCCGAGCATCCGCCGAAGGCCGGGGCGAACGAAGAGCTGAAAGGTGACGTAGGCGCTGACCGGATTGCCCGGGAGCCCCACCGCGGGGGTTCCGTCGTGAACGCCAAACGCGAGCGGCTTGCCCGGCTTGATCGCGACCTTCCAGAAGTCCATTTCGATGCCGGCTTGTGTGAAAGCCTCGCGGACAACGTCGTAGTCGCCAACGCTGACGCCACCGCTGGTGAGAAGGAGATCCGCATCGAGCGCTTCGCGGAGGCGCTCGGTGACAACCTCGAGTTGATCCGGTGCGCGAGGCAGACGAAGCGGGACGGCGCCGGCTTCTTCTACGAGGGCGGCGAGCATCGGCGCGTTGCTGTTCACGATCGTTCCAGCCTCGCGCGCTTCGCCAAGGTCGCGTAGTTCGTCGCCCGTCGAAAGGATCGCGACGACGGGACGCCGGACCACCTCGACGGTATCGATGCCCTGGGACGCGAGGAGCGCGATGGAGCCGGCGTGAATTGGAGTTCCGGCAGTCACGAGGACGTCGCCTTTTCGGAGGTCGGAACCCTTCCGGCGTACGTGGCGATAGCGCTCGGACGCGAAACGAAGCGCGACGCCTTCGCCGGTGAGCTCACTATCCTCTTGAACCACAACGGCATCGGCGCCTGCGGGGAGCGGGGCGCCCGTGAAGATGCGCATCGCGCTGCCGGCGACGAGGGTTCGCGGCGGAGGACCACCCGCGCGTGACTCGCCGGCGATCGGAAGGACGACCGGGGTGTTCTCGGCAGCACTCGCGACGTCCGGCGCGTGCACGGCCCACCCGTCCATCGCGCTGTTGTCGAAGGGGGGAGCGTCTTCCCGTACGAGAAGATCACTCGCGAGAACACGCCCGCGCGCTTCGTCGAGAGGAACGAATTCGCGACCTCGCGGAGTGAACGCCGGCATCATCCGGGCGAGGGCCTCGGCGATCGTGATCACGGGGTCTCGGTTGCCGGTTCGGGATCCGCGTCCACGCTCGTGCCTCCAGCTTCGGCCGCGGTTTCGGCCGCGGTTTCGGCCTCGGTTTCGGCCTCGGTTTCGGCCTCGGTGTCGGCTTCGGTCTCGGCTTCGGTCTCGGCTTCGGTGTCGGCTTCGGTGTCGGCTTCGGTGTCGGCTTCGGTGTCGGCTTCGGTGTCGGCTTCGGTGTCGGCTTCGGTCTCGGCTTCGGTCTCGGCTTCGGTCTCGGCTTCGGTGGCGGTTTCGGTGGCGGTTTCGGTGGCGGCTTCGGTGGCGGTTTCGGCTTCCGTCTCAGGTTCGGTCGCGGCTTCCGCGTCGGCGCGCGGCCTCAGATGCGCCGGAACACGCGACTCGTCCGCATAAACAACGATCTCCTGGCCGATCTGGAGATCCGTTCGGCGCGAGAACCGGTTGATGCGCGCGAGGCTTCCGGTCGAAAGCCCGAAGCGTCGTCCGATGCCGGCGAGGGTGTCGCCTTCAACGATTCGGTAGCGAAAGCGCACGCGGCCCTGGCGCTGCTCGTGCTGATCGAAGAACGCCTCCGTCCCGACCGTGACGAGTCGAACGTCCTCCTCCCGAAGCACGACCGCCTGCGAGAGGTCGTGATCCTGCGCGACGTAGATCTGAAAAAACATCCCCCGATGCAATACCGCCGCGCGCTCGAGATGATTCCAGCGCGTGAGGTCATCGATGCGGACGCCGAAGAACCGCGCGATGCGCCAAAGCGAATCGCCGGACGCGATCCGGTAGAAGACCCGGCTGCGGTCGGGGTAGTGAAAACGACCCTCCGGAACCGCGACAACCGGGGCTTCCGACGCTTCCTCAGCTCGAGGCGCAACGGCGGGGACAAGGATGGTCGTCCCGGCGCCGAAGGTCTCGTCTTCTGTGGCGTCGTTCAGCTGCCGCAACGTTCGAACGTTCGTTCGGTAGCGGCGCGCGATTTGAGAGAGAGTTTCGCCGAAGCGAACCACGTAAGGGTTGTGCGCGGGCGACTGCGGACGAATGCGGCTCCAGGCGCGGGCAAAGGAATCGGCTTGGCCGGCGGGAATGCGCACCGCGTAGCGCCGGCCCGGTGGCGTGCGACCCCGGCGAAGCTCTGGGTTGAGGGCGCTTAGCTCCTCGAGGGAAACGCCCGCCGCGCGCGCGAGACGACTGAGCCGAATTCCGCCGGGAACCTCGAAGGGCTCCACGTCCATCGCGGCGTCGCCGGTCGCGTCCCCGAAGCCGAAGGCCTCCGTGTTTCGCATCACCACCGAGCACGCCATGATCTTGGCGACGTAGATGGTCGTCTCGAAAGGAAGCCCGGCCTCGAGGCCCGCGAGGACCCAGTAGTCGTTGGTGTTGTACTTTCGAATCGCGCGAAGGAGGGCGCCGTAGCCCATGTTGTACGCCGCGAGGGCGAGCTCCCAGCTGCCGAAACGTCGATGAAGATCCCCGAGCATGCGGGCGGCGGCGCGCGTCGACTTGATCGGATCCATCCGCTCGTCGAACCAGCGGTTCTGGCTCAGGCCGTACTCCTGGCCGGTTCGCGAGACGAACTGCCACATTCCGACCGCGCCGCGATGGGAGCGAATCGTCGGATCGAAACCGCTCTCGGCCATGGCCACACAGCGCAGGTCTTCGGGGAGACCGGCTTCCTGAAGCGTCGAGCGAATCATGGTGCCGTAACGCGTCGAACGCTGGAGCCACGCGCGCATCAGCCGTCGGCCGCGACGCTCGTCGCGAAAGTACTCGAGGTAGCGCACCACCTGGTCGTGAAAGCGGAGCGGCAGGTCGGGGAGCTGGAGTCCCTCGAGCCAGGGTGCGGGTCGTCCGCCGTTCGGGGTTCGCGGGGGCTCGACCTCCGAACTCAGCGCGGCCGGAACGCCCTCGGTGATCGCCGGGGTCTCCACCAAGGGTTGGCGCGGGCCAAACATCTCGAGTTCCGCGCGGCGTAGCGCTTCGAGGGCAGGTGATTCCTCGCCGCTGAAGAATGGTTCATCGGGCGGGCTGGACTGCGTCGATTGTCCCTGCGCGGGCGCTGCGAGAAGAAGTCCGCTGAGAGCAACCCAGGTGAGCGCTCCGAGACGGGAAATGGCCATGTGCTTGAGACCCGGCACCCGGCGATCCTAGTGCGTGCCGCGGAACTGCACAAAAAGCGTGCGTTGGTTGCGTTCGGCGCGTTACAAAACGCTGTGCACACGGGGGTGCGAGAGCTAATCGCGTGGGTGGAGTCGCACCGGGAAGACCCGGAGCTCGCCCTCAATCCGCCTGCCTCGACGTCCGACATTGCGGCGCTCGAACAGATGCTCGGAGGCCCACTTCCCGAAGACCTCAAGATCGTTCTTCGGCGCTTCAACGGCGGGACGCTTCCGGCGGGAACACTTCTGCCGGCGGGGATCGAACCGGGAACCATCGGATCCACGGTACGGGAGTACGCGGAAGCGGTCGGGGGTGACTTTCTCGACAGCGAGCTGCTCCTTCCTTTTCACCGTACGCCGGAGGGCAGTCTCCTCGCGTTCGACCGAAGCTCCGGGCCCGTTTCGGACACCTGGTCGATCGTCGACTACTACCAGGACACCGGCGAACACCGGTTGATGTACCGGACCTTCGACGGCTGGTGCCGGGTCTGCGTGGCCGAGTGGACACATCCCGACTTTCACGAGGACTTCACCCTCGACACCTATCTTCGGGCTGGACAGCGTCACGCGCAGATCGAGCCCGACGTCGCCACTGCCCACGCGACCGTGGCCCACGCGCTGAAACGCGCGGGTCGGCCGGAAGAAGCCCTCGAAAACTACCTCGCAGCAGCGCGCTGCGTGCCGCCGCTTCCGTGGTGCGATTGGGAAGCGCTCAAGATCGCAGCCGTCCTTGGGGACCTAAACCAAGCGCTCGAAGCGGCGACGCGAGTGGGGGGCGATGCGCCTCGGTCGACCTGGGCGAAGCGAGAGACGACGCCGGGACGCGTCGCTGAGGTTCTCGCACCGCTTGTGCTGCGCGCCCGGGACCGGGAACCGTGGATGCGCGTGCTTCAGCACCTCGCCCACCAGGCAGAGGGCGACGAAGAAGCCCTTATCGGGACCCTTCGCAGCGCGCTCGAGCTCGGCGCCACCTTGCCGCCAGTGCGACCCCTTCGCGACGAACCCGTTGTTCCTCGTCAACCGGATGTCGATGCCTGGTGGGGGGCCTGCGAGGAGGCTTACGCGTCGGGTCGCTTGCGGGATGAGGACCTGCTGATGGACCCGGATCTCGTACAGCTCGGTCGCGTTCGCGACTTTACGCAGCTTCTTCGAATTCGCCGCGACTTCTGAGCGCGCCTAGAAGCGAACGGTATTGCGGCCTTCGCGCTTCGACTCGTAGAGCTTTTCGTCCGCCGCTTTGATGAACGCCAGCACGTCCATGCCTTCGTAAATCTGGGCGACGCCGAAGGAGACCGTGACCTGGATGCGCTCTTGCTCGAACATGAACGGGTGACCTTCGCACATCGCGCGAAGTTCTTCCGCGATCGCCGCGCCGCCTCGAACGTCCGTTTCCGGGAGGACGACCGCGAACTCCTCGCCGCCGTAGCGACCAAGGACATCGTCGGGGCGTAGACGTCCCTTCACGAGCTGCGCCATCTCCTTCAGGACGTAGTCGCCTGCGAGATGTCCGTAGGTGTCGTTGATGTGCTTGAAGTGGTCGATATCGAACATCACGAGCGTGAGCGGGCGCTCGTGGCGACGTGCCCGAGGGATTTCACGCTCGAGGGTCTCAATCAAAAAACGCTTGTTGTTTACGCCGGTGAGACCGTCGACGATCGTCATCTTGTAGATCGTCTCGTGGTACTGGGCTTCCATGTCGGAGCCACTGAGGAACTTGAAGATGGTGTCGCCGACCTTGACCTGGTCGCCTCGCCGAAGCTGATAGTCCGACACCAGCTCGTCGTTGACGTAGGTGCCGTTCGTGGACTGCAAATCCTGCACGTGGTAGGCGCGGCCGCGTTTTTCGATGCGGCAGTGACGCCGGGACACGCTATCGTTCTCGAGAACGATGGTGTTCTCGCTGCCTCGCCCGAGAAGGACAGGCTCGGACGCCAGGACGTACCGCTTGCCGAGCTGGCGCGCATCCGTCGAGTAGATCACGACCAGGCAATCCATCCCTGGCTTGCTAGGAAGCTTCAACTCCTCGAGAGGAGTAACGCGGGTTTTGATGTCGCTGTCCAAGCGGGAATCCCCAGATTTCCCTGGTTTGCCGGTAGGTTAATGACAGGAATGCCCCGACGTCAACCACAACCCTGTGCAATTGACGTACAGGAGGTCGTCAAGAGCCGCGGCCGTTCGCTCGAAGACTGCGTCCCACAAGGGAGGGGGGCGTGATCTTCCGCGGCCTCGGCGCCTCGTCCGGATCAAACGCCTCAATGAAGTGAAGGTTTTCGTAGTTGATGACGACGTGGGCGAGGATTGCGCCCGCGACCTCGCCAGTCAGCGCAACGAGGAGCCCGAGGAGGGCGCCGACCACGCCGGCGGAGAGCATCCAGGGCAAAAAGCGCCGATCGGGCGCGACGTGGGCGAGCGCGAAGAGCACTGAGGTAAGCGCGATGCCCCATGCGGGCTGCATCGCTCCGCGAAAGAAGAGCTCCTCGGCAAAACCCGACGAGAGCGCAAAGAACGCGATCTCCACCCCGCTAAGCGGGCCGAGGAGCCCCCGAAAGGCGACGTGGAGGTTTCGGCCCCAGCGCGTGTGACGGACCACAATCCGACTTGCGCCGATCACCGCGACCGCGAGGAGGGCACCACCTACGAGAGAGAGTGCGAGGCCCGCAGGTCGGGTCAGCGAGAGCCACCCATCAGAGCGCCACATCTCACCGCGGGTGCAGAGCCATGCCGTGAGGGCCATCGCGCCATAGACGCCCGCGGCGAGCAGCAACCGTCGTCGCATCAGGCAAACCCTCGCATCAGGCAAACTGGGCGGAGGTCGCTGGTCACGGACAAAACCACTGAACGCTCGTGTACCAGACCCTTTCCGCACCGGCCAGGCAGTTGACACTTGCGCCCACCGCGACGTACGTCCGAATGGCGGATGCAGGACGACGAAGCCCCGAGAATCCTCGTGGTCGACGATGAGCAGGTGATCCGCGAGATCCTCGCCGATTTCCTGTCGATGGAAGGGTTCGTCGTGCGGACGGCGGCCGACGGGAGCGAGGCCCTCGTCGAGCTCTCGCGCGCGCAATACGATCTGGTGCTCACGGACCTGAAGATGCCCAACATGGGCGGTCTCGAGCTCCTCGGCGCCATTCAAAAGCACACGCCTCACGTCGTGACGGTCATCATGACGGGCTTCGGCACGGTCGAAACCGCGATCGATGCCATGAAGCGCGGCGCGTACGACTACATCCTCAAGCCGTTCAAGGTGGAGGAGGTCGTCCACACGATTCGCCGCGGGTTAGAAAAGCAGAAGCTCCGCGCGGAGAACATCCGGCTGAAGGAAGCGCTGAGTCTCTACAAGGTCAGCGAAGCCATCGCGACGAGCCTTTCCCTCGAGCAGGTGCTCTCGACGATCGTCGAAGCTGCGCTGGACGAGGTCGAGGCGGATCAGGTCATCGTGCTTTTGCAGGATGGGTACGGCGGCTTTTACGAACGCATCAACCAGACCTCGGAACGGAGCCGGTGGGAGCCGTCAGAGCTCGGCCATCTCGACGTCCACAAACTCGCCGCGTTCTTCGAGGAGCAAAAGCCGCTTCGGGTGCACGGCAAGCAGACGCTCGCGTTCTTTGAGGATTCCCCGGACAGCCCGGAACCCGAGTCCCTTGCGGTGACGCGCCTTCGGATACGCGGTGAGACGATCGGGTTTTTGTGCGCGCTGCACTACACGCGCGGCCGCCGCTTCGACGAGGGGCAGCGAAAACTCCTCCACATCGTGGCCAACCGCGCGTCGGCGGCCATCGAAAACGCGCGCCTCTACGAGGATCTGCAGTCGACCTTTCGACAGACGATTCGAGGTCTTGCGAGCGCCATCGACAAGATGGACCGCTACACGGCGGGCCACTCCGAACGGGTCGCAGGCTACGCGCAGGTCCTCGCCCTCAAGCTTGGGATGGACGGCGACACCGTGGAAATCGTGCGCCAGTCCGCGCTCATGCACGACATCGGTAAGATCGGCTGCGTGATGAACCTGAACAAGCCAGGAAAGCTCTCGCAGGAAGAGTACGACGTCTTCAAGAAGCACCCGGAACACGGCCGCGACATCCTCGAGCCGATCTCGTTTCTCCATCCGCTGATCCCGGGCGTGCATCTTCATCACGAGCGCTGGGATGGTCGGGGGTATCCGCTCGGCCTCAAGGGGCAAGAGATTCCGATCATCGCCCGCATCATCAGCGTGGCGGACACCTACGACGCGATGACCAGCGACCGCGCCTATCGAAAGGCGCTTCCGCACGAGGTCGCCATCAGCGAGATTCGTCGCTGTTCCAAATCGCAGTTCGACCCCGATGTCGCCAACCCCTTCGTGGAGGCCATCGAGGAGTTTCGAAGCGAGCGTCGCGACCAGGGCGACCGCATTCCGGAGTAGCGTGAGGCCCGCGCTCGTGGCGGGAGCTGCCGTGGTTCTCGGCGGGGTTCTGACCTGGCCGTTCACGGTCGACGACGCCTACATCGTCGCGCGCTACGCCGGTCGGCTCGCGGCGGGGGAAGGGTGGACGTTTCAGCCAGGGCCCCCGACCGACGGCGTGACGGGGCCGCTTTGGGTGTTGCCGGCTTCCGTCGCTGCGCTCCTCGGCCTTTCCCCGATCCTCCTTCAAAAGGCGCTTGGGATGCTTTGCGTCGCGCTGAGCGCGGCGGTCGCGGTTCGCCAGATGAGAGGTCGCGCCCGCGGGCGACGCGCGGCGTGGATCGCGGCGGCCGTCTTGAGCGTTCAGGGAAACCTCGCCGTTTGGGGCGGCGCGGGGCTCGAAACGGGCGTCGCGACGCTCCTCTTCACAGCCCTTGCGCTGACCTCGTCTTCGATCCGGCGCGGTCTTGCGGCGGCGTGCCTCGCGGGGCTACGCCCCGAACTCGCCCCTGCGGTCGTCGTCGTCCTCGCGTTTCGCCGCGACCGTCGTGCGTTCGGGATCGCGCTCGCGGGCGCGATGCTGCTCGTCGCTTGGCGAAGCGCGACCTTTGGCGCACTCCTGCCGCTCTCCTTTTGGGCGAAAGGGGCGAGTGTGGGAACGGGCATCGCGTACGTTGCGTTCGGTCTTCTGGTCACCACCGGGGCCGGCGGTGTTCTCCTCGCGATCCAGAGTCGCCAACGGGCGCTCCAGGCGGCGCTCGCGACGCAGCTCGCGACGATCGCGCTTCTTGGGGGCGACTGGATGCCCGGCTTTCGCCTTCTCGTTCCCTTGCTTCCGGTCTACGCGGTGCTGGTCGCGGACGGATCCGTGAGGCTCTTCGTGCGTCAGACCCGCCGGGCGCGGCGCCCTGAGGGCAACCTCCTCGGATGGGGCCTCGCCGGCCTGCTGATCGCTTCGGCCCTCGCGCTGCCGCTCTTGGATTTCGCGGTCCAGGTTCGACCGATTCGCGCCGCGGGCGAGGCGCGTGAAAACGCCGCCCCGCTGGCTCGCCGTCTTGCCGAACGGGCTTCCGTTGCCCTCGTCGACGTCGGCTTCCTGGTCCACGAGGGACCCGACGACGTTCTCGACCTCGGAGGACTCACCGATCCGATCATCGCCCGGTCGCCCGGCGGCCACGTCGCAAAGCAGTTTCCGATCGCCTACCTCGCGGCGCGCGGCCCGGAGGTGATTCTCTTGCACAGTCGCGCGCAGCCCCTGGTGGTCGACGGAGCACTCCGCACCCTCGCGGGTCATCCGGTGGAGCGGCGTCTCGCGGCGAGCTCCTACGTCCGGGAGATGTACGAGGTGCGCGAGGTGATTCGCTACGCGCCGGACTACTTCTACGTGTGGCTCGAGCGGCGGCCTACATCGCCGTAACGGGCGGACGGTCGCCGCGCTGCGGTCGCTCCTGAAGCTCCCGGGCGTGGTTGCGGCGGGCCGTGTCGAGGCTGCCCGCAAGCTGCTTCTGAAGCGCGGCGGGAACAAGCCCCGGAGCGATCTGCGCCGGACGCATCACCGCAGCGGGCGTGGGCGCCTGCGCCGTGGGATCGACGAAGCGAACCCGGCCAAAGCGCGCCGGCATGTGGAAGTCGCGAACGCGAGGCGGAGACCAGCCGTTCGCGCGCTGGCCATCTTCACGGGAGTCCATCACGTAGAAGTTCACGCGCCAGGTGTCGCCAGCGCTCGGGGCGGTGGCCGGGGACGCCCCCGCGTCGAAGGCGGACCACGGAATCGCGATCTCGGCGGTGTAGCCCTCGTCATCGTCGTCTTCGTCGTCGACATCGCCGCGAAGCGCAATGCCGGAGCGAAGGCCGGAGTCCCAGTCCGCGTGGCCGATGGGCTGAGGCTGACGGCGCGAGTCGTAGCGCGTGTCGAAGGAGATATTTCGCGGCGAGACCTGGAGCTCGAAGTAGTTTCGGCCGTCTCCGTCCGGGTCGACCATGATCTCCACGCAGTCCGCCTCCCAGAGGTGGTCGTCCTGCTCGGTGAACTCGCTCTTGAGGTAGTCGTCCTCGACCTGAAACGCGACGTAGAGGTTCGACGCATCCCAAAGGACCTTGGCCTTCGCTTCAAACGCCGCGCGGTTTCCGCTGAGCGTGTCGACGAAGAGGTCCGTCCAGCGGGCGCTCGCCCACGAGGGCTCATCGAGGTTGCCGTCGAGGTTGATGTTCTCAGCGCGCGCGGCATCGAGGCTCGGCACCGAAGGCTGCGCGGGGTTTTGTGCGCCGGCTGCTCCGACCGGGACGGTTGCACCACGCGCTCGATTGTCGCCGTCGTTCGGTCCGCGGAGGATGCGCATGCGATTCGGCCCGTTCCAGAGCCCGACGTACGCAACCGCGCGGCGTCCGGCCCAGTCCTCTGGAATCACGATCTCCTGCGTGTCGCGAATGTACTCGCCCGCTTTCCACTCGCCGGGCTGATAGAGCTGCCGCACGAGGCCGTTCTCGTCCTCGTTGAGCTGATTGCCGCCGCGGTCGTCGGTGACGTGGGTGAAGAGCTTCCACCCGTCTTCGAGGGCGCGCTCCACCTTCCAATGCCAGGTGATTGTCAGCGTGCCGCCGGGCGCCACCGTCTCGGACACGTCGTAGCCGACGAGGATGACCTTGTCCTCGAAGGAGACGTCGAGCTCGTGCTGCGGAGAGGTCGGCTCTTCGCCGACGAACTGGCGAAGCTGCTCGCGCTCGGTGCGGGTCAGACCCTCGGACTTTTCGACGCAGCTGACGGAGAGAGCGATCAGCAACGCAAGAGACAAAAGACGCATCGGAAACCTCATTTGCGTCCCTTGCGACGCGACTTCTTCCGCATTTTGCGTTTGGACTTCTTCTTCGTTTTGTCGATGGTGCGGCGTTTGCTCGGTGCGGCCCCGGCGCCGCCGGCGAGCGCTGCCAGCGGGTTGCCGCCGCCGCCGCCTTCGGCCACCGCCGCTTCGAGAAGCTGGTCGGCGAGCTGCGCCATCATCGGGTTCTGCTCCAGCCCGCCCGTCTTCACGACGTCCTTCAGTCGCTTTGCGGCGGCGAACTGCTTCATGCCCGGGATTTTCGAGAGCATCCCGGCCTGCTGACCGATATTGCCCATCATCTGGCGCATGAAGATGAACCGCTGGAGGAGTTCGGCGACCTGTTTCTTCGTGTGTCCCGAGCCCTTGGCCACGCGCTCCATCCGAGAGGGCTGATCCCGGAAGAGGTCGACGCGCGAGCGCTCCTGCTTCGTCATCGACGACACGATGGCCTTCGTTCGCACGAGCTCCTTCTCATCGACGTTGAACCCGTCCGGCACGCTGTCGGCGAAGAAGGGGAGCTTTTCAAAGAGGTCCTGGAGCGGACCCATCTGCTGAATCGTTTCGATCTGCTCGAGGAAATCTTCGAGGGTGAAGTCCCCCTGGAGCATTCGCTTGGCGTCTTCTTCGGCCTTCTGTTCGTCGACGACGCCTTCGAAGTCCTTCATCAGGCCGACGACATCGCCCATGCCGAGGATTCGGCTGGCCATGCCCTCCGGCCGGAAGACCTCCATCTTGTCCATCTGCTCGCCCATGCCGACGAACTTCACCGGCGCGCCGGTCACCTCGCGGATGGAAAGAGCGGCGCCACCGCGGGCGTCGCCATCGAGCTTCGTGAGAATCACGCCCGTCAGATCGAGCTGGTCGTGAAAGGACTTGGCGGTTTTGACGCTGTCCTGACCGATCATCGCATCGACGACGAGAAAGATATTTTGCGGCTTGGTGCGCCGCTTGATCTCTCCGACCTCCGCCATGAGGGTCTCGTCGATCGCGAGGCGACCGGCGGTGTCGTAGATGATCGTATCCCGCTTCATCTTCTTGCACTGCTTCACAGCGCGCTCGCAGATGTCGACGGGGCGGCCTCCCGGGATCGCAAAGACGGGAACGTCGATTTGCTCGCCGAGGACCTGAAGCTGTTCGATGGCGCCTGGGCGTGCGACGTCCGCAGCGACGAGGAGGACTTTGCGGCCGTGTTCCTTTTCGAGGAGGTAGGCGAGCTTGCCCGAGGACGTCGTCTTACCGGAGCCCTGAAGGCCGACCATCATGATGCCGGTGGGCTGCTTCTTATCGGCCCAGACGATCGGCTCGCCGTCCCAGGCCATCATCGCTTCGAGCTCGTCCTGGCAGATCTTGACGAAGCGCTCGACGGCGCCGACCTTCAGCTTCTTGCCGGCGACCTCGACGGTGCTCTGCGCCGTACTGCCGACGGCCTTCTCTTTGACGCGCTGAAGGAAGCCCTTCGTAACCGAAAACTCGACGTCCGCTTCGAGGAGCGAAAGGCGCACGTCACGGAGAGCGGGCTCGATGTTTTCGGCGGTCAGCTCGGTGACGCCCGCAAGGCGATTTTTGGCTGCGCGAAAGCCTTTGGTGAGGGTTTCGAACATGCGTGAACGCTCGCCCTAGCACGCTGGTTCAAGCCGGCGCAACTAGGGACGGTCTCTACGGAAATCGGTCGGAGCGCTCGTGCGGACCTAGAGGCGGATCAGGCCGCCAAAGTTGAGGCCGGCCTGATTGGCCGCGAAGCGGTTCCCGTCGTCCCAGAGCTGGTGCATTCGCCAACCGATCTCGGTGAAAAGGCCAAACTTTCCGAAGAAGAGGGCCGCGCCGCCCATGATGCCGAGATTGAAGCCCACCCCGTTGTCCGTGCCGGCCACGTCCGTGGCGAAGCTAAATCCGACCGGGATTCCTCCGTAGAGCTCGATTTCCTGGCGTCCTGCGCGAATTGTGCCGCGAAACTTGATGAACACGTCGAAGTCGAGGATGTGCTCACGATCCGCACCAGGGGCGTCCACCTCGTAGGTCAGCCACTCGATCATGGGAGCGATCGAGAGGAGCTTTCCTAACATCAGCTCGTAGCGGAAGCCGAGTCCCACGGACGCGTCCAGGTCCACCTCGAAACTGCCGCCGCCGTCGAGATCGGCCTCAACCTCGCCTCCAAGGCCGAGCGCAAGGTAGCCCACCAGCCGGTTGGGCTCGTTCTGAGCGGATGCCTCCGAACTGGCGACGAATGAGGTGATTGCGACCAAAAGGACGAGTAGTTGCTTCATCGGGCGCCATCCTAGCTCTCGCGCGCCCAGGCGGTGTCGGGTTTTTGTCGGACGCGCGTTTGACCGTGAACCCCGAAAGATCAATCGTCCTGGGCCCATGGCGGCGAAAAAGAAGGCGGCAAAGGCCAAGACCGACACGCCGGGCACCCCGCTTCCTCCGCCCGCCGATCCGTCGACGCTCTACGTCATCGACATCAGCGGGTACATCTTCCGCGCCTATCACGCGCTGCCGCCTCTCTCGACGAGCCGGGGCGAGCCGACCCACGCGGTGCGCGGCGTCACGACGATGCTGATGAAGCTGATTCGAGAGCGAAAGCCCCGCTACCTCGCGGTTGCGCTCGACAGCCGGAAGGGCTCGTTTCGCCGTGACATCTACGGCAAGTACAAAGCCAACCGTCCGGCGCCCCCAGAGGATCTCGCGAGTCAGATCACGCGGATCTACGAGCTTTGCGAGGCGCTCGGCATTCCGCTTCTGGCGAAAGACGGAATGGAGGCCGACGACGTTATCGCGACCGCGGTGGTGAAGGGGGTCGAAAAGAACTGGAAGGTGGTCGTCGTCAGCGCGGACAAAGACCTGCTTCAGCTCGTCGGCGACAACGTCGTCATGTGGGACACGATGCGCGAACGCGTGTTCGGCGTTCCCGAAACCATCGACAAGTTCGGGGTGCCGCCGAAACAAGTGCGGGACCTCTTGGCGCTCACGGGCGACACTTCGGACAACGTTCCCGGTGTTCCGAGCGTGGGGCCCAAGACCGCCGCGAAGCTTCTCAAGGCGCACGACACCCTGGACGGCGTCTTCGATCACCTCGACGAAGTCAAAGGTCGGGTCAAAGAAAAGCTCCGCGAGCACGAGGATGCTGCGCGGCTTTCGCAGGAACTCGTGACCCTTCGCGATGACCTCGACATCGAGCTCGACGAAGAGGCGCTTCACTACGATGGCGGCGAGGCCGGGGAGGTTCGCCGCATCTTTACGGAACTCGAGTTTACGCGTCTGCTCGCGCAGCTCGATCCCGCGCCGAGCGTCGCCGGCAAGGTGGAGGTGGTCACGGAGCTCGAGCGTCTCGAAGCGTGCGCCCGAAACATTCGGGACGCGGGCGAGATGAGCATCCTCTCGGTGCTGATGGGGAACGACCCCCTTCGTGACGACCTCGTGGGGATTGCGATCAGCTGGGTCGAAGGGCTCTCGATTTACATTCCGATCGCGCATCGCTACATCGGCGCGCCGGAGAGTTTGCCTCTCGACGAGGTGCTCCGCGTTCTTCGGCCCTTGCTCGAGAACTCCCTCTTTCCCAAACGCTGCGCGGACCTGAAGCGAGAGGACCTGGTCTGGGGACGCCGCGGAATTACCTGGCGGGGCGGCGCCTTCGATGTGGCGCTTGGAAGCTACCTCTACGACCCGGGTCGTCACTCTCACGCGCTAGACGCTGTGGCGCGGGCGGAGCTCGGCGCGGAGATCGGTTCCCTCGACGCGCTGAAGAAACCTGCAAAGGGTCCGAAGCGACAGATGGATGAGGTCTCCGTTGAGGAGCTCTCGCCGGTTGCGGGCGCGCATGCGGACTTTGTGCTGCGGCTTTCCCATCTCCTCGGGGGCCGCATGGATCAGGGGGAGTTTCCGCCGCTCTACTACGGCCTCGAAATCCCCCTCGCGCACGTTCTCGCGGACATGGAGCGCATCGGTGTGCGCATCGATGCTTCCCTTCTTCAAACGATGAGCGCGGAAGCCGGCACCACCGTCGCGGAGCTCGAAAAGACCGCGCACGAGCTTGCGGGGCATTCCTTCAACGTCGGATCGCCGCGCCAGCTTGAGACGATTCTCTTCGACGAACTCGGCCTTCCGGTGAAGAAGCGAACGAAGACCGCTCGCTCCACGGACGCATCCGTGCTCGAAGAGCTCGCGCTTCTTCACGACCTTCCGGACGTAATCCTCGAGCACCGAAGCCTCAGCAAGTTGAAGGGAACCTATTTGGACGCGCTGCCCGCCGCGGTGCACCCGGACACGGGTCGCATTCACACGCGCTACAACCAGGCGGTCGCGGCGACGGGGCGGCTTAGCTCGTCGGATCCCAACCTTCAGAACATTCCAATTCGCACCGAGCTCGGACGCCGCATTCGCGACGCATTCATTCCCCGGGACGGCTGCGCGCTTCTCGCGGCTGACTACTCGCAGATCGAACTTCGTGTCCTTGCGCATCTGAGTCAGGACCCGGAGCTCATCGATGCGTACACGAAGGCGGACGACGTTCATGTGCGTACGGCGACGGCGCTCTTTGACGTGCCTGCCGAAGAGGTCACGCGCGAACAGCGGGGCCAGGCCAAGACGGTGAACTTCGCGGTGATTTACGGACAGACGCGCTGGGCGCTCGCGCGCAACTTGCGGATCACCCAGGAGGAGGCGCAGCGTTATATTGAGGCGTTTTTTGAGCGCTACCTCGGCGTGCAGCGATTCATGGATGAGATCATCGACGAGGCGCGGGCGACCGGATACGTGATGACGCTTCTCGGAAGACGCCGGGCGCTGGCGGACATGCGAAGCAAGAACCCGTCGCTGCGTCACGCCGCCGAACGGGTCGCGCGCAATACGCCCATTCAGGGGACGGCGGCCGACATCATCAAGGTCGCGATGATTCGTGTGCACAAGGCGCTCCGCGCGCAGAAGTTTCAGACGCGTATGATCCTGACGGTGCACGACGAGCTGCTCTTCGAGGTGCCTCTAGAGGAGAAGGACACGGTTGCGCCGCTCGTGAAGGAGATCATGGAAGGCGCGATGGAGCTGAGCGTCCCCCTCGTCGTGGACATGGGCTGGGGTGAGAACTGGGGGAAGGCGCACTGATGGCCGACTCGAAGGCTGATGCATCGAGAGGCGTGAGCTTCGCGCCCGTGTTGGTGATCCTCGCCGCGGCGATCGGCGGCGCGTTTCTGTGGTTCGGTCGGTCCTCGGATGAGGGCTGGAGCCTTCGCTGGTTCGAGCAGGTCGACGACGGACAAGCGGTCGCGCTCTGGTATCGCGACGCCCCGGAGGAGGCGACGAGGATCGCGCTCGTGGACCTCCAGAGCGGTGAGACCGTCGAGCGAGCCGACGAGAACGGGACGCTTTCGGTGGTCACCAAAACCCCCGGGGTGCTTTGGGTTCGCCGCGAGGGAGGGCTGATGGCGATCGAGCTTCCGTCGCTGACGCGGCACCGCGTCGAAGGCGCGCTTCGGGGTCACCCGCGCCTCTCGAGTCACTATCGCGTGGCGGGAAAGACGATCGATCGCCTCGTGGTTCGCGATGCTGAAGGAGGGCGCTACACGGTTGCGGCAACCGGAGATCCAGAGCCTCTCGGCGAAGACGTCGTCGTCGAAGTGATCTCGCCGAGCGAGGACTATCGAAGCACTCGCGGTGATTTGGTTCCGTGGGAGGGGGCTGAGGAGGCGCTCTCAGAGCTCGGTGATCGCGCCTCCTTCGTGCACGAGGGAGAAAGTGTCGTTCGCACCGAGGAGGGCGCCCTTGTGCATACCGAGGCGCCGTCGCTGGCGCTCCTCGGCGAGGACGGAGTGCGGTGGAGAAAGTCGTGGCAGGAGCTCACGGGGAGCGAAGACCGCGGCAGGATTCTGTGGGCCTCGGCCCGAGGCAGATTGCGAGCGGCGATCGCAACGCGACGGGTCGAAGGGGAGGGCGAGGGCGCGAGCTATGTCTTCGCCGCCCATCTCGTCACGTTTGCTCAGGACGGCGCAGTGACGCGCATGTCGCTACTGCCCTAACCGGTGGGGGCGTTTTGGCTCGCGCAGCTTGCTGCCTCGGGGCCGCGTGCAAGAGCGTTGGGATGGGCCCTCTCTTCGGCGTGCTCGTCAGTGCTGCATTCGTCCTTTGGTTCGCGCTCTCCGTGGTTCTCGTGGTGGAGACCCGTCAGGTGTCCGCGCCGCATTTTCGAAGCGCCGGTATCGCAGCGTGCGCAACGGTCGTGCTCTACGGGATCTACGCATTCGGTCTTCAGCTCGTCATGCCCACGGATGAGATCTTCATGCTGGCGAAGGACTTTCTCCTCATCTTCACCATGACAGGTCACGTCGTCACCGCGCTCTTCGTCTGGCTTGGTGTTCGCGGGCTGAAGACGGCCGAAGGCGAGCGATGATCGAAGTCTACGCGCTCTTTCGGTGGATGGTCGACCGAGTCGTCGACGGCGTCGAACACCTCGTCGAGGACGCGACGGAAGACAGCAAGAAGGTCGAGGAGGCGCTTCACCGCTCGCTTCGCCAGGACCTTTTCGAGATTTTGCTTCTCGCCGCGTGGCATCAGGGCGTTCTCTCCGAGACGACTCGCGCTGCGCTCGAAGAAGAGCTCATGCGCATCGACATGGCCCACCTCGTCGACGACATCGCGACCGCTCCAGAGGCCCGCCCGAACGAGGAGATTGCCCGCCGGATTCGCGAACTCACGGGCGGCTTCTCGGAAAAGCAGCGGCGGTACACGCTCGCGGCGGTGGAGCGTGTTCTTCGGGAGGCGCCGGTCCGGGAGGGCTATCGAGAGGCTCAGACGAGGCCGACCGCGAAGACGCTCGCGCTCTTTCGAGAGGCGCTCAGCGACGCAGTGCGTAGCGGCAGCCAGGAACCGACGCGCTGATTCGGACGGCGGCCTTTGCCGAGATGCTCTTTCGCGCCGCTGAGCGGAACCCAACGATCACTGCAGACAGGCCTTCGGCCGAGCTACGGGAACCTTGTCCCCCGCGCGGCGTCCCATTCTCGTACCCTCTCGCCAAGGAGCCCGATGCGTCGCCTCATTCTCATTGCCATTCCCATCGCTCTCGCCTGCGGACCGGAGGGAGCCCCCAACGCCCAGCGACAGGTCCTTCGGGAACACGTTCCGCGCGTCAAAGAGATCCTCCAGCTCGACCGCCAGCGTCATCGCGACGGCGTGATCGAGACGGCGGAGCGCATCAAGCGCGGCTTTTTGGTGGAGGACCGCGCGCGGCTTGAAGGGGACATGCGCCGCGTGCTCCAGCGACTTCAGGAGCCGCCGCGCGGCGTTGCGGAGTTCATCGCGTCCCCGATGGCGTTCCTCGCGGCGGTAGGCGACGACGGAATCGTGATCGCGCGCGACAGCGACGACGACCACATGCGTGGGCAGAATTTCGCGGAGGCATACCCCGTCGTTCAGGCGGCGCTCCAGGAAGGCACGGTAGGTCGCGGCATTGGGGAGTTCGCCGCCCTCGAGGAGGGCGCGCCGCCGAGTTATTCGATCCTCTTCGCTGCGCCGTCGAGGCACGAAGGGGAAGTGGTCGGGGCCGTCGTTGCGGGGATTCCGCTCTGGCGTGAAGCGCAGCGCCTGAGTCGGCAGCTACGCGTCGAGCTGGCGACCGAAATTGCCGAAGGCCTGATCGTCTGGGTCTACCTGTACAAGGGCGACCGCATTTTTGAGTCGCCGGAAGCGCCCCCGGAGGTGACGGCGATCCTTCCCGACTCCACCGTCCGGGAGGCGGGGTTTGCGCGAAGCCCCGGCGGGTTCAGTGGCGACGTGCAGCTGCACACCAAGTGGTACGGCTATGCGGTCGTCCCGACACCCGCCATTGGCGAGGATATCGGCGTCATCGTGATTCGCGCTGATCCGCCTGGCTGATCATTCGCTCGCCCAGTGGTCCCGAAGGGCCGGGCAGCTCCAGTTCGCAACGCCAACCTCTTCGGCAGCGGCTTGCATGAGCTCGTAGCGCTGCCCGCGCGACGCCCCTTGCACCGCATCCCAGGCGGTCTTGATCCCGCCGGATAACTCCAGCTGCCGAAGCTGTGCCTCGCGTGCCTCGTAGGATGTTTCCGCAGAGGCAGCCTCCGCCGCGGTGCAGAGTCTATCGAGGTTGTCGTGCCCGCTGGAGCAGCCCACCGCGGTCAGTGCAAGCGTCGCGAGGAGCGCCGTCGTTTGAAATCGCTGCTTCATGGGTCCTTCGAGTCACGGGCCGTCTGGGGTCAGTTCGACGATGGGACGGCCGCATCCCGCCCGCATCCCTTTGAGTCCGCTGCCCGTCGAGCGGACGTGAATCCCTGTTACCACCGAGTCCGCCGGACAGCTAGAACGCTCATCCGTCTCGCGGGGCCACGCCTCCGTCGGCATTTCTCGACCGGGCATGTATCGGTGCAGAAAGGGCGCAAGCACCGGCCGCGCGCAGACGAGTCTCAAGCCGGTCAGGTAGTTGGCCGAACTGATGAAGTTGTCCCGGCCCTCGATCGCGATTGCCACGGTCGCCTCGGGGCATCGAAGCGAGTGGTTCGCGGTGTCTCCGTGGGCCCATCCTGGCGTGAACGATTCGCCGAGATCGAACGAGTAGTGCAGCGTCGAGAGAAGCTCTGTGGAGACAAGTTCGAGCTCGCGGCACTGCACCCGCAGACCATCCAGTCGGGCGGTGTCGCCAAGGCGATCGATGTCGAGACCCACCACGACCTCGCCATTTCGGCAGAGCGAGCTCGCCCAGTCCCCGCGATCGCGGCCAACGTATCGGCCTTCCGGCGAAGGAGCCATCCGCAGCGTCGACGGACAGCCGTCGTCGATGGTTCCGTCGCAGTCGTCGTCCAAGCCGTTGCAGCTCTCCGGCGACGAGACTTCATCCCGCCCCACGAGCTCGAGCACCGTCTCTTCGGCCCAGTCGCATCCCGAACCGCAGACGCGATACTCCGCGTAGCGTTCGAGGCCAGCAACGCCACCTCCCGAACAGATGATCTCGCGCGTCACCTCGCCGAGGTACTCCCTAGAGCCGGCGCTGCACACGCCGATCTCCAGGCAGACCCCATCGGCGACCCACGCGCCGTCCACGCAGCGGAGGGTGTCGACGGAGCAGGAGCTTCCGGTGGCCCCCACGCAGGGGGCGTTGGTGGTCTCGCCTTCCGTGCACTCGCAGGACTCGGGCGCGCTGCACTCGCTAAAGACCCCGTTGGAGGTGCACTCCTCGGTCGACGGCATGCCACAACGATTGGTGCACGGCCGCGAGCTCCCCTCGAAGATCGCCGGGTCGCTCGGGTCGCAGTCACTTCCGTCGCAGGTCGTTTCGAAGACTCCGTCTCCATCCGCGTCGACGTCGATGTCCGGAGAGCCGTCACCGTCTCGGTCGACCGGAATCGCCTGGCACTCATTGCCTGTGCCGCAGAGGTTGATGGTGCAGGGATCTCCGTCGTCGCATTCGGCGTGGCGCTCGCACGACCCGAAGCGGCAGATGCCTTCGGCCGGGTTCAGGTCGTTGCAGTCTCCGGAGGAGCGACCTCGTTCCCACCGAACGCCGTCGCCATCCGCGTCCTGCGAGCCGAAGAGATCGATGTCGAAGGTCTCGCGAACGAACTGCGCGCGGGTCGCCATGATCGAGGCGTCCTCTCCGGTTCGGTTGAAGAGGCGTTCGGGATCGTAGGTGTCTTGAAAATCCCCGTAGGGGTTCTCCACAAACGACTGCGTTGCCCCCAGCGCCGCACACATCGTGTCCGCAAAGTCCTCGCTGATCGACTCTCCGCAGCGCGCGTAGTGGCTGGTGTACCCCCACGGAATCCAGCTTCGGGTTTGGGTGCACGACTGGCGGTCAGCCGCGCTGAAGCGTTCCCTGAACAAGAAGGGTACGCGGACGCCGAGGATGCGCGCGTTCTTTCGCGCGATGGCCGTGAACCCGCGGGCGTAGGCAAGCGCATTGGCGCCTTGGCGGTGGTAGTGAACGTAGTGCCCGAGCTCGTGCACCCAGAACGTTTCGTCGTCGATCTTGTTGCGGTCGAACGCTCCCGGTCCTGTTTCGGTGGACCCAAAGATCGTTCCCATGGGATTGGCGAGGCCGCGCCCGCCCGATTGCGTGAAGACGCGAATGTCGAATCCGAAAATCGAGATGGACGCGTCGTACTCATGGCGGTGCCGCGCCACGTCGTGGATCTCGCGGGTGCTCAAGCGGAGAAACTCGTAGGGGACCCGGTTCCAGTGCTCTGCGGCCGCCGCGGCACTGATCAGCGTCCAGGGTTCCTGATGGTCGAACTCGAAGAAAGGACCGTCGTACCCATCCGCGAAGAGGACGACGATCATCTCGCGGTCCGGTCCGCCGCCGCGAACGTACATGAAGTGGACGGCCGGAAGGTACGGGATGGCGCGGTCGAGGTTTTCGGCGAGCGCGTCGGGAATCTCGAGAAGCGCGCCTTCGCCGCGATCGACCAGCCCCCACACCGCGGCCGGACTGATGCCACACATTGCGCGCAGGTAGACCTCTTTAACGCTCGGGATTCGCGGAAGCGAGATCACCGTGAGGCGCGCTGAGTCGGCCTCCGTCGCCGAGACCGCTGGCAGGTCGGCACAGGAGCGCTGGGCGTGGGCAGTCCCCGCGACACTGCACGCCACACTACACGCCACGCTGCACAACGCGACGAGCGCACATCGCAGAGCCGAGCGGGTCACAGGTCACCCCATCCAAGGATGATGCCTCGTTCGCTGAGCTCTTCGTCGCTGTACGCAATGCCGGTTTCCTCCGACGCGGCGGCGAGTTCCGCGCGAAATTCCTCGACCGCGTTTCGGTAGACCCGCCGCCACTCGTTCGCGCGTTGGCGAACTGGGTCGTAGTCCTGTCCGGAGTTGTGGGCCGCCGCTGCGAACACGACCTCGACGGCTTCGTCTTGGTCCATCCCCGCTTCGACGAGGGCCGAAAGCAGCGGGCCCGGCTCGCCGCCCGCGAAGAGTTCGCTCCGCGTCTCCTCAAGGGTCGGCGCCGGTCGCGAGGGGTAGTCCTGGCCGAAGACCAGCAGCTCGGGTGGGGTGCCCACGGCTTGGTCGAGGGCCTCTTCGAGCGTCTCGAGCTCAGGCTCGTCAGGACCATCGGGATCGGTGGTGCCGCCGGAAGTACAGGCGAGACAGAAAACCAAACTCAGGAATGTACGCATTTACGCCCTCCACCCATTCGGCGGTTGGCGGTTCGCACTTTTCCGAGACCTGAATCGGTCGGTGTATGGGGGACGCCAAGAACGCACGATGGACTCCGGAGGCCAACCTAGCGGCCACGCGCCGTCCATCCGGTTAAACGATTAATTAACGCCACGTTCCGGCGCGCACGAACTCGAAGACCCCCTCGGTCCGCAGGTGGTACCGTGGCGCGCCATGCTCCCTTCGCTCCTCGCCCGCGTCGACGCGCCCGAAGCCATGATCGCGTGGGCGAAGGGCGTGGGCGACGACGCGTGGGCGACGTGTCCGTCGCCGGAATGGCAGGTCTGGCTGGCCGGCGTCTACGGCGAATCCCTCAATCACCTTTTGCTTGGTCTAAGCGGCTGGGCCGGCGAAATCCTCGCGAACGTTCCGGATGCGGAAGCCGTCGTGCTGCATGTGCTCGCAAAGGCCGAGGGGTGCGTGCGGCGCGACGTCCGACGGGAGGACTGTTTGGCGGCGGCGGAGGAAGCGGACCGGGTGGCCCGCGACGCGCCCGCGACGTTTCGGAATGGTGTGGCAACGGCCTACCCCCCGCTCGCGACCGGCGCCGCATGGGTGGCCCGCGCAGCCGAAGGCCTTCTCACCGCGCGTCTTCGTGCCGAAGCGGACCGCATGCAGCGGGCGCAGGCGACGGCCTCCTACCTCGGCGCCGGGGTCAACGCGCTCGTCGAAAACGAACCGCTGGTCCGTCTCGCGGCCGATCGCGTTCCCGAAGACGCCTTTCACGCGGAGCTTCTCTACGTCGTTGCGGCAGGGGCGGAAGCCGCAAGTGCCCTTGCCCTTGCGCTTCAACGCGTTCGCGACCCGTCGCAGCCGCCACCGACCGAGGCTAGCGAGGAGACTCTTCAGGAAGCCGCTGCGCAGCTCCGGGCGGCCCTCACTGAGGTCGAGTAGTGCCGCTGGTGGAGGTCACCGCGTCTGGGCTCCACTGCGAGCGGGGCGGGTTCACCATCGACCCGTGGAAGCCGGTGCCCTTCGCGTTGATCACGCACGCCCACGGCGACCATGCACGCCCGGACTCGGAACGCTACCTCGGGGCCGCGCCAGGGAAGGACGTCCTCGCACGCCGAGTTGCGGCGGACGTAGAAACGATTCCCTTCGGCGAGGTTCGGCGCCTCGGCGACGTCAACGTTTCGTTTCACCCGGCCGGTCACGTTCTCGGCTCCGCGCAGATCCGCATCGACGATGGCAACGAAGTCTGGGTGGTGTCCGGCGACTACAAGCGCGCGCCCGATCCCACCTGCCGCCCGTGGGAGGTCGTGCCCTGCGATGTTTTCATCACCGAGGCGACGTTCGCGCTGCCGATCTACCGCTGGTCTCCGCCGCGCGTCGTCCTCGAAGAAATCCGCAGCTGGTGGCGAGGGAACGCCGCGGCGGGCAAGGCGTCGATCCTCTACTGCTACATCCTCGGCAAGGCGCAGCGTCTCCTCGCCGAGCTGCGCGCTCTCGGAGACCTCCCGGAAGACGTTGCCTACGTTCACGGCGCGCTCGAACCCATGAATGCGCTCTATCGCGACGCGGGCGTAGCGCTCCTCGAGACGAAGAAGATCGCGGACGTCGAGCGCAAGGACTGGGCGGGGCAGCTGATTCTCGCGCCGCCGAGCGTGCGTCGAAGTCCGTGGCTTCGCCGCTTTAAGGATCACGAAGCCGCGCTCGTCTCAGGCTGGATGCAGGTGCGCGGCACGCGTCGCGGTCGCGGACTAAGTCGCGGGTTTGTGCTGAGCGATCACGCCGACTGGCCCAACCTGGTTCGGACCATCGAAGAATCGGGCGCGAAGAAAGTGCTTTGCACGCACGGCTTTTCGGACACGCTCGCGCGCTTTCTGCGCGAGGAACGAGGTCTCGACGCGTCCGCGCTGACGACGGAATTTCTCGGCGAAGAAGGCGCGGAGCTCGCTCGCTCATGAAGCGCTTCTCGCAGCTCTATCTCGAGCTCGATCGCACGACCTCGACGAATGCGAAGATCGACGCGATGGCGCGCTACTTCGAAAGCGCGCCGCCGGAGGACGCTGCGTGGGCGGTGTTCTTTCTCAGCGGGCAACGGTTCAAGCGCCTGGTCGGATGGCGTCCGCTTACCGAATGGGCTCTCGCGGAGAGCGCGATTCCCGCGTGGCTTTTCGATGAATGCCGCGCCGCCGTCGGTGATCTTGCAGAGACGATCGCGCTTCTCATCGATGGTACCTCGGAGGGTGAGGTTGGGCTCCCTCTCCATCAGTGGGTCGCTCGGGTTCAAAAGCTGCGAGGCGCCGAGGATCAGGAAGCGCAGGTCACGAACTGGTGGCGCACCCTCGATCGCCCAGAGCGATTCGTCCTCGACAAGCTGCTTACCGGCGCGCTTCGTGTGGGCGTTTCGAAGCCGCTCGTGATTCGCGCGCTGACCAAAGCCAGCGGCGTTCCTCGGAACGTGCTCCAGCATCGCATGAGCGGAAACTGGGAGCCGAGCGGCGACTCGTTTCGTGCGCTCGTGGACCCGGATGCGGAGGAGAGCGATCCGAGTCGTCCCTATCCGTTCTACCTCGCATCGCCTCTCGAGAAAGAGCCCGAGGAGCTCGGCGATGCCGGCGGATGGATGGCGGAGTGGAAGTGGGACGGGATCCGCGGGCAGCTCCTCCGCCGGAAGGACGAAGTCTTTCTTTGGTCGCGTGGAGAAGAGCTGCTCACGGAGCGTTTTCCGGACCTCGCCGACGCGTCGAACGCGATTCCCGTCGGGACGGCCCTCGATGGGGAGCTCCTGTGCTGGGACCACGAGGCGAAGCGGCCGCTGCCTTTCGCGATCCTGCAGACGCGGATTCAGCGGAAGAAGCTCAGCGCGAAGATCCTGAAGGACGCGCCGGCGCGTTTCGTGGCCTACGACCTCATGGAGCATGCCGGCGAGGACGTTCGCAGCCGGCCCCAGCACGAACGCCGCAAGATCCTCGAGAAGGTCGTGGCTTCGCTCGATCCCCACTTCTTCGGCGTGAGCGAGGTGGTCGACGCCAAGGATTGGGCCGCGCTTCGAGCGCTGCGGGAGACCTCCCGAAGTCGGGGCGTCGAAGGGCTCATGCTGAAGGCCAAGGAGGGTCCCTACCGCACCGGACGCAAGCGCGGAGAGTGGTGGAAATGGAAGATCGATCCGCTCACTCTCGACTGTGTCCTCGTCTATGCCCAGGCGGGGCACGGCAAACGCGCGGGGCTTTTTACGGACTACACCTTTGCCGTCTGGGGCGAGCCAGGCGACGACGGAGAGCGTCCGCTGACGACGATCGCCAAGGCCTACAGCGGTCTCGACAACGAGGAGATTCGCGAGCTCGACAAGTGGATTCGACGCAACACGCTCGAGCGTTTCGGTCCGGTCCGCTCGGTGGAGCCGACCCACGTTTTTGAGATCGCGTTTGAGGGGATTCGAAAGAGCAAGCGTCACAAAAGCGGCGTCGCCGTTCGCTTTCCGCGGATCGCGCGCTGGCGTCGCGACAAAACGATCAAGGACGCGGACAGCATCGCAGCGGCCTTAGCGCTGCTCGATTTGGAGTAGTCGACCAGCCGCCGCGGATGTGCGATCGACCGCGCATGCGTTTCCGGACTCTTCTTGTTCTCGTTACCCTCACCTCGCTTCACTGCGGAAAGCCGCAGGCGGAAACGAACACGCAAGCGAATACGCAAACAAGCTCCGCGCACAGCGAGCATGAAACGAGCGGTGCGGAGTCCGTGGAAGCGGACAATCCGACCGCGCCGCCGGAAGCCTCGGCCGACGCGTCCGAGGAACCGGACGAGACCGCGACGCCCCCGACGCCGACGGAGGGGATGCTTCTTGGGTGCATCGGCGAGGCGTGCGGCGGCCTCGCGCGGCACCTGCGCGCTCGAGAGGGGCTGCCCGCGCAGACGGAGGTCGCTGAAGTCGACGAGGTTCGCCCGGCGGCGATCGCGGCGGCGTCTGCGATCTACGCGGACCTTGCACGCCAGGAACTTGCTTCGTCGGCGCCGGCGGCAACGATTCAGGTCGCCTTTCGGGCGCTCTTTGCGGCCATCGATCAGGCGAAAGAGCGAATCACCGCCATCGACAACGCATGCGGCAGTCTCGTGGCAGCCGACGCAACGAGAGTCCGTCCCTGCGCAACCTTGCGAGCGGACGCCCGGGACCTTGTCGCGCATCGCCTCGACACGGTGCGAGTGACGCTTCCGCGCGACCTCGAGCGTCGCGTCGCGTCGGCGACCGATGAGGTTCAGGCTGAGGTTCGCGCAGCCGTCGACAGCCAGACACGCCGCGCGCTGAAACCCCAGGCCCAGGCCCTCTGGCAGCAAGCCGTTCGGCTCTATCGCCTGGCCGATACCCCGCGGGCGCGCGCGCAGCTGGGTCGCTACGGCGCGTTCGCAGCCCAGCCAAACGAGCCCTAGCGTTTTCGGCGGGCGCGAGACCGACTATGGTGGGTCCCGTGAACGAAGCGGAAATCGATGACGTCCTTCGCAAAACTCTCGACGACCGCCGTCTAAGTCGCGGCGAAAAGAAAGTCCTTCGCGAGCTCGCGTTCGAGCACCCCTCCGCAGCCCCCGTGTGGCGCGCTCGCGCCTTTCACATCGCCCGCGCGACGATGAAGGAGTCGCCGAAGGACACCCGCGCGATCATCGAGTGGCTCGACGACGTCACGCGCGTGCTTCTCGCCAAGGTGGCGACGGAATCGTCGTCCGCGAACCTCGCCGAGGTTCTCTTTAGCCCCGGGGACGCGTGCCGCTCGCGAATCACGGCGCTTCTCCGCCAGGCCAAAACCTCTGCGGACATCTGCGTCTTCACGATCACCGACAATCGTCTTGCCGAACCGATCCTTCACGCCCACCGCCGGGGCGTGCGCGTGCGCATCGTGACGGACAACGACAAGTCGTACGACGCAGGGTCCGACGTGGCCAAGCTCGCCGAGGCCGGCGTGCCGGTTCGGGTCGACCAAAGCGACCATCATATGCACCACAAATACGCGGTGTTTGACGGCGATACGGTGCTCACGGGGAGCTACAACTGGACGCGCAGCGCCGCCGAGTACAACCGCGAAAACGTCGTCGTGTGCACCGACCCGCGCATCGTAAAGCCCTTCGCCGACCGCTTTCAGGTGCTTTGGCAAGACCTCGCGTGAATGCCCGTGTACCTCCTCGGTGACGACCTCGCGTTTCCGCCGCCCGACCTCGCCAACGAAGATGGGGTCGTCGCGGTGGGCGGTGACGTGGGGCCCGAGCGTTTGCTGCTCGCCTATCGCTCCGGGATTTTTCCGTGGCCCGTCGCTGGGTTTCCCCTGCTCTGGTTCAGTCCGGATCCACGCTTCGTGCTCCCGCTCGAAAGTGTGCACGTCGGTCGCTCCCTTCGACGACAGATTCGGAAAGACACCTACCGCATCACCTTTGACGAAGCGTTCACCGAGGTGATCGACTACTGCGCGCACGTTTCACGACCGGGGCAGACCGGCACGTGGATCACCCCAGAGCTTCGCGACGGATACGTGCGGCTTCATCAGCTCGGCTACGCTCACAGCGTCGAGGCGTGGGCCGGGGGGCGGCTCGTTGGCGGCCTCTACGGGGTCTCCCTCGGCGGGGCGTTTTTTGGGGAGTCGATGTTCGCCCGGGCGCCCGATGCGTCGAAGGTCGCGTTCGCGGTGCTCTGCGGTCAGCTCCGCGCGTGGAATTTTCGCTTCGTGGACTGCCAGGTGCCGACGGCGCACCTCGAGCGTTTCGGCGCGGTGGAATGCTCGCGCGACGACTTCCTGGTGCTCTTGAAAGAGGCCTTAGGAAGCTCGACCCGTCAGGGCCGCTGGACGCTGGAGCTCCCGGGCGCGACCTCTCTCGAAGTGCTTGTCCGCGGGGCCGCACGTCCGTCCTAGATCGCTCTCTGCTTAAACTGACCCCGCGCTCGCTTGTTCTCGCCGCCCCTCGCGGCGTTGCTCGTCTTGAAATACCACTGGTATTCCATCGACTTCCCGTCTTGCGAGGAACGCCGAGCCCGGCGCGATCACGAGATCAGTTTAAGC
>JBCDAA010000062.1:0-29089 GCA_039186435.1 Myxococcota bacterium
CCCGCCCAGCCCGCGAGGGCTGTCGGCGTGAGAGAGATGTCGCTTCCAGCCGGTATCGTTCCGTGGAACGCAGCGAGGAGAACTTCATAGAAGATCGAGTGCCCTTCCAAGATGAGGCTGGCGTCTGTCCGCGGGGGAAGCACTTCGATCGGCGATGTCGCGATGCCGTAGCAGAGCACCGGAATCGCGACGGCCATGCCGGCGAGAGGACCTGCTGCGCCGACATCCAAGAGCGCGTTTCGAGAGCGGATTGCCCCTCGCATTCGAATCACCGCGCCCAGCGTTCCCAGAAACGTAATCGGCATTGGGATGAAGTACGGCGGGGAGATGTCGACGCGGTGAAGGACGCCGGCAACGTAGTGTCCCATCTCGTGCGCGAAGAGGATCGCCATGAGCGGGACGGCGAACGAAACCCCGTGATGCAACTCGTGGAGTTCAGCCGTTTCTCCCAGCGTCATCGCGGCGCCGACCCACAGCATCGACAAGAAGGTCAGTACGAAGAGCGCTGCGGGAACCGCCCACTCACGAACGACGCTTCTCTCTTTCGCCCCCTCGTCGGGCGCAGGTTCGCTCACGAGTTTCCTTCAAGCACGCGCCGCAGCGCCGCCACCCGAACCGAAAGCCGCCCGTCCAAGCGCCCGAGGTCCGTCTCGACCACGCAGTCGCCGCGCTCGAGGCTCTCATCCTCGTGCAGCACCACCCCGGGAAGGAGCGTCCGCAGCGTTGGCGCATCGTCCGGGTGCACGTGGAGCGTCTGCTCGCGGGCGCGGCGTGCGCGGTCGAGCACTTCGCCGACCAGCGAGTGAACCTTTGCGGGGGCAAGTTCGAGTTCTGCACGAAGGAGCTGTTCGGCGGCGCCGATGGCGAGCGCGACAAGCTTGGGCTCGGCCTCGGCGCGTGCTTCACGGAGCGCTTGCTCGGCGGCAACAAGAAGTGCCGCGGCTTCCGCGCGCGCAGCTTCGGTCCCTTCGGCTTCCGCGCGCGAACGGATCGCTGCGGCCTCCTGTTCCGCGGCCTCGACCAACGCTTTGGCCTTGGCCTCCGCCTCGCTCACGATCGAACTGGCGCGCTCGTGCGCATCCACCACCTCGCCCGGAACGACCTTGTCCTTGCCGCGGATCACCCGGGACATCACGCCTCCTTCATACTGGCTTCGAGTTCGCGAAGCTCTCGTCCGCCGCGTCCGAATAGGTCGTCGCCCTCGCCCTTGATGGAGCGCCCGAGTGCGACGACGAGATCAGCCGGCGCGAGCGTGCGAAGCGCGGCGAGACAGCGCTCGAGCGATGCGCGTTCTTCGGCGTCCACCACGTCGACGTGGGCGCGGAGTGCGAGAATCGCTGCGGCCTCTTCGGGGTCGATCCCTTCGAGGTCGGATCCGAGTCGCGCCAGGGCGACCCGGCCCGCGCCGCGTGCTGCGTCCTCCCCGATCGGCTCCGCCTGGGCGAGGATGCGTCGAAGCGCGACGGCCAGCCCTGCCGGGGGACGGTAGCGCCGACGGGGCGCGGGGCCGGTCTCTCCGAGGAGGGTTTGCGCGCGCGGCGGACCCGCTCGAAGCGTCTGGGGCCGGAGACGCTGCGCGACCTTCGCCGCAAAGCGCGCGCGCTGGCCTGCGATCCGCGCGGTCGCCGCTTCGCGCAAGGGATCCGAAAGCTCCGCGGGGGTGCCGCTGACGATTTCAGCCAGGAGCCAGCCGTCGACCACCGATTCCTTCACATCGCCTTGGTAGCATGGGGAGCATCTCCGGCTATAGTGATCCCGTGTCGCGCCTTGCTTTCGGGAGGGTCCCACCTTCCTCACGTGACCTCTCCCGCTTGTGCAGCGCTGCACTCGCGTTCGCGCTCTTGAGCGCACCCGTCTCGGCGTTCGCTCAAGACGCCGGCCCGATGGACTGCCGCGACGAGGTCATTCGCGGCCCGCTGGAGGTCACCCCCGCAACCGGCGCTGCCCGGGTCACTCTGGATGCGATCGTCAAAGTCGCCTACTCGCCGGACTACTTTTCGATTCCCGGGATCGACGCGAGCACGAGCTTCGAGCTGCGCCGCTGCGGTGACATGATCGCCTTCGAGTGTGAGACCTCGGGCGAGCTCGTCGGTGGCGAGATCCAAGTCGTCGGCGACACGCTCTTCTTTCTGCCCGCGCGCGCCCTCGCGCCGAACGAGCTTTACGCTGGCGTCGCGCGGGGCGTCGATCTCGACCTCGGCATCAACTTTCGCACGACGACCTTCGTCGACACAGGGCCTCCGGTGCTCGGCCGCGTGGACTCGCCCACCACCTCCCGTGTCGATCCCAGCTGTGAAGCGCCCGAGGGCGGCCTTCGTGTGGACGTCAGCTTTCCGCCGGCCCAGGACGACGGTTCGCCGGGGAGCATCGAATACCTCCTCTACCTTTCCCGAGGCGCGGGAATCGATGCCCCCGAACTTCGTGCACGCGCGCGCAACTTCTCCACCGAGCTCGTGACGATGGCCTTCGTGCTCTCCGATGCGGAGGCGGTTTCGCCGGCGTGCATTGTGGTGCACGCAGTCGACGGAGTCGGAAACGTCGATCGCGACATGGAGCCCGAGTGCTTTGAGCCCGTGCAGGGCAACTTCTTCGAACCTGTTTGCAGCACCGGGGGAAGCGGCGGCGGCATCTGGCTTGTGCTGCTCGCCCTGTGGTTCGTGCGACGTCGCGGTTGAAACGTGCCGCGGGAGCGATGACCATCGCGGCCGATGAGCCGGCCAACCAACGTCGTGCGCTTAGGCGTCGCGCTCGTCTGCGTGCTCGGCGTCGTAGTGATCCTTTTGGTGGGTTCGTTCGGACTCGCCGGCCTCGATGCGCTCGTGCCCGGTCCGGCGCCCTCCCTTGATGCGGCGGCCTACCGCGTCGCGATCTCGGCCCCCGCCTTCACGCTCTCCCTCGTTCTGGTCGGCGGCGTGTCCCTCTTCGTCGCGGGAATGACGATGTGGGTCTCGGGGCGCGGTCTCACTGACGATCTTCGCTACGTAGACGCCGGGATCGACGCGATGGTCCGTGACGACGCGCTGGTGGCCTCGATTCCTCTCCGCACGCTCGACGAGCTCGGCGCGCTGGTTCGCGATTTTGAGATGCTGCGGCGCGACTTCGGCGATGCGCTCGAGCGTGAGCGTGATCTCCGGCGCGAGCTCGAGCGCGCGGACGCGGTGAAGGCGGAGTTCCTCAAGGCCGTCAGTCACGAGCTGCGAACGCCGCTGAACTCAATTCTGGGGTTTGCCGATGTGCTCCTCGAGGAAATCGACGGGAAGCTCACGACCCCTCAACGCGAGGACCTCGAGATCATTCGCACCGCCGGGCAGCATCTTCTCGAGCTCTTCAACGACGTCTTCGATCTCTCGGCGGCGGTTACCGATCAGCTGCGCCTTGAACGGGTGCGCCTCAACCTCGCGCCGCTCTTCGACGAAATCGCGCGCGAGCTTCGCGGTCTGAAAGGCGCGCGAACGATCCAGGTCGTCGTGGACGTTGCCCCGGAGCTTCCGCTCGTGAACGCGGACCCCAAACGAGTTCGCCAGATCCTCACCAACCTTGCGAGCAACGCGTTGAAGTTCACGGACGCTGGCGAGGTACGCATCCAGGCACGCCTCGGCGAGGATGGCTGGATCGAAGTGCGCGTGATCGACACGGGGGTCGGAATCCCGGAGGACTCGCGCGAAGAGATTTTCGTCGAGTTTGGTCAGGCGATCGAGCGCGGAATGCGCAAGCGCGGTCGCGGCGGCGCTGGTCTCGGCCTCGCGATCACAAAGCGTCTCGTCGAGCTCCACGGCGGCACCATTCACGTCGACAGCACGGTCGGGAGAGGGTCGACCTTCTCGCTCACGCTTCCCGTGTGGGAGGACGCGTAGATGCCGACCTTCCCTGGAATGGTGGTGCGTCTTCTCGCAGCGACCCTCGCCGTTGTGACCGTGAGCGCGGGGCTTACCTACGCGACCGCTTGGAGCGTGCTCCCTCTTCGGGGAGATGAGCTCGACGGTGTCCTCCGTCTCGCCGGAATTATTGGCGGCGCTGTCGTCGTGGCCGTCGTGCTCTCGTCCCTCGTGCTTCTTCGGGGCCTTCCAGGGCTGTATCGCTTTGTGGCTGCCGGGGAGGGCAGGCTTGCCCCGAACGCGAACGACGCGTTTCTCGGTCCGGCGCGCGTGACCACCGTCGCGGCCCTCACCACGCTTGTGCTCATCCTGCTCGACGCGGTTTCCGGCGGTCGCTTTTCGGGCATCGTGGGCCCGCGACGTTACGCGGTCGACGTGCTGACCTTCGGGGTGTTTCAAAGCGGGCTGCTCTTCGGTGCGCAGGCGTGGCGCGCGCTGATGTGGGCGTGGCTCTCTAAGATTCACCCGAAGGACGTTTCGCTGACGACGCGGCCGACCCTCGCGCGACGCTATGCCCTTCGGGTGGCGTCGTCGTTCGCCTTTCTCGGGTGCGCGGTGATCTCGGTTCCGCTCGCCTACCTCTCCACTGCGCAGGAGCTAACCGGCGGGTCCTCCGCGCGTCTCGAAGCGCAGGGTGGACTCCTGTTCCTGGCGGGAGCAACGACGAGCGTTGTCGTCGCGGCGGCCGCGGCCGTGTACTTCGGCTGGCGAATTGGAAGCCGCATCGCCGCGGATGTCGCCGACCTCAATCGCTACGTGGGCTCCCTTGGAGGCGCGGAGCATCGCTGGTCCACGGACGCGCCGCAGCTCGCCCGAAAGGAGATGCGCACCGTGGTCGCGGACGGAATCGCGGAACGTGCGCGGGCGCTGAGCGCGAAGTACGCGCGAATGGCCCGAGACGAGACCCGCGCGCGCCGCGCCATCGAGGACATGCAGCGTCTAAAATCGCGCTTCATCGCCTTTATGAGTCACGACCTCCGCAGCCCGCTCAATTCGATCACGGGGTTCGCGGACATCCTCGGGGACGAGGTCGACGGGCCTCTCAACTCCGAGCAGCACGCGTCCGTGTGGGCGATTCGCGACAGCGGTCAGGTCCTGGTACGCCTCGTGACGGATATCGTGGACACCGCGCGCGTGGAGGCCGGACGGCTCGAATTGATTCGCGAGTCGGTCGCCGTCGGGGATCTGATCGCGGACGCGGTGGCGGACGCGAAAGCCACGCCCGGGCGCGGGCCCGAGTTCGAGGTGGTTCTTTCGGATTCACTTCCCGCCGTGGAGGTGGACCGGGATCGCATGACGCAGGCGCTCGTCGGCGTGCTCTCCCACGTCGCGCGCATGGCCATGCAGGGGCGAATTCGAGTTCGTGCGAGCGAAACGTCCGGACCCCCCGGACCCGCGTCGCAGATTCGCATCGAGATCAACGCCCAAGACCTGCCGCCCGAGGACACGCAGCGCATCTTCGTGGCATTTCGCGAGATCAAGCGTCCTTCGGGCCGTCGTGTCGGCGGTCTCGGTCTCGGTCTTGCGCTCGCGCGGACGCTCGTCGCGGCGCATGGGGGCGACCTCTTCTACGAGAGCACCGGACCGGAGGGCGCAAGCTTTACCTTCGCGCTCCCGGCTCAGTCCCGGGATTGAATCCGAAGGGTTGCTGACGCTTCTTCCTCGATCGGTTCGCACTCATCGCCTTCGCATCGAAAGGACGCGACGTGAACCCGCAGGATCGCGGTGCCGGCGCTCCGGGCGACCAGCGGAACCCGAAAGCGAAGAGGGCGCGCGTCCGGGTCGAGCGCGTCACTGCGAAGCAAACGCCCGCGCACGATGTCGAGCGCGGTGCCGTTCACCCGAGGGGTGAGAATCACGGGAACGTCGGTGGGAAGATCGATCAGCGCAACCGCGGTGGCACGCTCCCCCGCACGAAGCGACGACGGCGGCTCCAGACTGACAAAGGACGCTTGGGCTGCGAGGCTCGACGCGAGGAGCGCGCCGAGGCCAACCATCAGTCCGCGTAAGGAACGACCTCGCACGCTTGCCTCATTCCGTACCATCGCATCAGACGCGTTCGTGGACGCCCCTCATCGTCGTAGTCGATCAGCGCGTAGGTCAACCCGCTGTCCTGACCGAGGTATTGAAGGTCGAGGTTGATCATCTTCACCCACGTGCCTGTGTTGACGAGGGTCTTTCCGTTGCTCAACTGGAGATAGCGGGGCCCGTGGCTGTGGCCGACGATCAACGTGTGGGCGCCGCGCATGCGGGTCAGCTCGCGGATCGCGTGCTCGTCGTAGCCGCCCGTCAGCGAGATCACTTCTTCACGAACCAGCCGCGGAATGCTGCGCAGGCGATCGCGCCACGCTTCGATGCGCAGGATGCGGTGCTTCAAAAAGTTCTTCGTCGAGTACCAGAGAAAACGAAACACAAATCCCGGGTCGAGGAAGAGCGACGCCATCATGAAGCGTCCGAGAGGCTGCGTTCGATCGATATGGCTGCGGATCGCCTTCAGCGGGTTCAGCACCTCGAGGATCCAAATGCTCCCCCAAGGAAGCGCGAGAACTTCTCTCCCATCCGGCCGGGTCCGCGTCATGTTGCGGTAGTCGACCCAGTGGATGCGCTCGAGCTGATGCCCGTGCCGGATCTGAATCCCTTCGGGAAGGTAGTAGGTGTCCGAGTTCACGATGAACTGCACCCGGTCGCCCGCATCGCCCGGCGCGACGTAGCGTCGAAAGAGCTCCTGCGGCGCGGGAAACCACATGTCGAGGTCGTGGTTGCCGGGCAGGTAGGTGATGCGATTGTTGGGGTTGCTCATGAAGCGCTTGAGCGTTCGAATGAACACCGGATGGCCGTCCATGCACTGGCGGAGTTTTTCCGCGGCGATCTCGTCGGTGATCTCGGTGGGCCAAACCCCGCCGATCTTGACCTTCAGGAGGTCGAAGATGTCTCCGTTCAGGATTAGCTCGATGCCCGCGTCTTCCCCCTCCTCACGCAGGTAGAAGCTCACGAGTTCCGCAAAGCGATCGTCGTGGAAAAAGTCTTCAAAGGGGTTCAGCTCGCCAGGGCGCGAGCCGGTTCCAAGGTGAAGATCGCTGAGGACGAGCCGAATCAGTCGCACGGCAGGTTGGCTCAGCTATACCACCCGCTCTCGAAAACCGCCCGATCGTGACGATCGAACGGAGTTCGCAGCGTCGATGACACCAGTTGGCGCGTCTATCGCTGCGCGAGAACACGGTTTTTGGGGGGTCGCTCGCCTTGACTTCAGCCACCCCGCCCCGATACTTCCAGGAGCTGCTTTGAGCGTGGGAAATCGTTGGATTTCTGGGTGAAGAGCGGGGGCGAGAGGACAACGATGAAGGCCTTGCTTGACGCGCGCGCGCATCTCTTTGGTGCATTGGTGTTGGTTTTGGGATGCACCGATCCATCAACGCTGACGCCGCCGCCAGAACCGAACGCGACCGAAGCGGAGGACGCTGGGACGGATACGAACCGTCCGCCCGACACCGGCATCGGTGGCACCGGCCTTCTCGTGACGCGTGTCGTTCCCGGTCACGGCCCCTTCATCGGGGGCAACAGCGCCATCGTTCGCGGAAGCGGCTTTGTCGACGGCGCCGTCGTCACCGTGGGTGGTCGAATGGTGCAGCCCGCCGACACGCGCGTGATCGATCCCAACCGTCTCGCGATCGTGCTGCCCGCGGGCGAGCCCGGACCCGCCGACGTCACCGTCAGCGTGGACGACGCGGAAGCGACGCTCCCCGACGGATACCTCTACGACTCCATCTACGTCGAGCCAACGCGGGGTGCGACCTCGGGCGGCACGTTCGTCAACATCGTGGGTTCGAGCGTTGGGTTTGAAGAGGGGGACCGGGTCACCTTCGGCGGTAGCGACTGCGAGGACGTCGAAGTCGTTAGCGGCGACCGCATCACCTGCCGGACGCCTCCTGGCGCGGTGTCGACCGTCGATGTCTCCGTCATTCGCAACGATGGTTCCGAAATCACGATCGAAGACGGCTTTGAGTACTTCGACTCCTCCGACCCCTTCAACGGCGGGCTCGGCGGCGGGCCCATCGAGGGAACGATCAACGTCACGGTCCTCAACGCGGGAACGGGCGAGCCGGTCGACGAGGCCTTCGTCATCCTCGGGGAAAACACCGCGACCGAGCATCAGGGCCTGACCAACCTCCTCGGGCAGATTTCCTTCAGCGGCCCGGACGTGGTCGCGCCAGCGCTCATCACCGCGGCGAAGTTCTGCTTTGAAAAGACGTCCTTTGTGTCCTTCGACGCGCGCGACGTGACCATCTTCCTCGTGCCCTGGCAGGATCCGATGTGCGGCATGGGTGGCGATCCACCCCCGCCGGGTCCGGGACGCAACGGCTCGTTCGTTTCGGGCGAGCTCGTCTTCCTCGGTCCGAACGAGCTTGGTCCCAACCCGTGGGACATCGTTCCGCCGCCGCGCGAAGGCTGGGAGCGCGTCTCGTACGTGTATACGACGCAGCCCTGCGCGGGCGACGACTTCGGATGCCTGAGCCCGGACCCGGGTCTTGGCGGCGGGCAGCCGCGCGTCCTCGAAACGCCGCTCGGCTCGCGGGGGTATCCCTTCCGCATCTTCGTGCGTCCGGCCGCGTTCGCCGTGTACGCGATGGCGGGCCTCGAGAATCGAACGACCGGCGAGTTCCTCCCCTACGTGATGGGGGTCGCGCGGAACATTCTCGTGGGACCGGGGGATGAGGTCGAAAACGTTGAGATCATCATGAACATCCCCCTCGACCACTTCCTCGATGTGGAGCTCGCGGACATTCCAGGCCCCGGCCGTACCGGTCCCGACCGCTTTGTGGCGAGCGCAGATATCGACCTTGGCGGTGAGGGCCTCATCGTCCGTCGCGTCGCCAACGCCCGCATCGACGTGGTGCGTCAGCGCGGAACGGAGCGTCCCTTCCGATTCTTTGCGCAGCCCGCGCTCCTCGGGGCGCTCGAAGACGGTCGCTACCGCGTGGAGACCTCGTGGGTGACCGGCGACTTCGACGCTGACCCCTCGACCCACCGCGTTCGCAACGGCATTCGTGAAGTCGACACCGTCATCACCGTCGGGGAGTTCCTCGGTGTTCCCGTCGCGACCTCGCCCGGGTTCGGCGAGCGTATCCCGTCGGACCGTGTGCTCCGCTGGGAAACCGACGGCGGGGAGACCCCCGACTTCCACCTCGTGCTGATCATCGGCGGTGATGGCAACCCGGCATGGCGCATGTTCGTCCGTGGGGACCAGCAGGAAGCGCCGATTCCGAACCTTGAGACGATTCCAGGCATCAACGACATCTCCCGCGGGTTCATCACCTGGGCGGTGTTCGCGATCAGTATTCCTGGATTCGATTTCAACGAAGTCTCCTACGCGGACCTCAACGACCGTGCCTGGTCGGCGTGGGCGATCGACGTATTCACCGCGCAGCGGTGACCTTACCTTTTCGAAAACAGGTGTTTCTATGAGCCGCCTCGGCGCTCTCCTTGTTGCCAGTTCCCTTCTTGTCTCCTGTGGTGATGACGACGTCTCACGACTGGACGCGGGGGAACCAAACCCAATCGTGGATGGCGGTTTCGTTTGCTTCACGCCGGAGTCTCGCGCGTGCTTGGGCGAAGTGTGGAACACCTGCGAACAGGACGGTGAGTTCCTTCGTGCGACTCCGCTCGACTGCGCGTCGATGGACATGCAGTGCGTGATGGGCATCGGCTGCTCGGTCTGCCGACCGGACACACAGTTCTGCCGCGACGGGAACGTCGTTCGCTGCAACTCTGCGGGCGACGGCTTCGACCTGATCGACGAGTGCGACCTCGCGGAGGGCAACGTTTGCCGCGACGGTTCCTGTCAGAACCTTTGCGACATCGCGATTGCCGACAAGTCCTACCAGGGGTGCGAGTTCTACGCTGCGGACCTCGACAACGCTGCCATCGGCGCGGGTCGCGATGCGTCGGCCCAGCAGTACGCCATCGTCGTTTCGAACCCCAGCCCGCTCACGACGGATGTCTGGATCGAAATCAACAACGCGGCCTACGGCGAAGACGCCCAGGTCGAAGAGGTGACCCGCGTCAGCCTTCCGCCGGGCGATCTCGAAGTCTTCGCGCTGCCTCGCCGCGAGGTCGACGGCTCGAGCAGCAACCAGCTCTGCACGCCTTCGAGCGACTGTCCCGGCACCGAGACGTGCGTGTGCGGCGGTGGCGGACCCCCGTGCTTTTGCCGCGTCTCGAGTGACGCGTCCGGTCTTAACGACGGAACCCATACGGCGCTCAGCTCTCAGGCCTACCGGGTTCGCTCTCAGTTCCCGATCATCGCGTACCAGTTCAACCCGCTCGACAACGTCGGCGTGTTCTCGAACGACGCGTCGCTTCTGATTCCGACGAGCGCCATCTCCACGACGTACACCGTCGTCGGCTGGCCGCAGACCATCGCCGACGCGGACTGCGACCCGGCGATGCCCTCATGCCGCGACATCGACTTCAACCCCGCCGAGGACGACGAAGACCTTCGCGCCTTTCTCACCATTCTCGGCGGCCCACAGCGGGCGGTCGTGGATCTCACCCTCGGTACCCGCGTGGTGAAGGTTCTCGGCAACGAGGAGCAGGGGATTCCTGCGGTCCTGGGCGCCGGCGCGGAGTTGAGCATCGAGCTCGGACCCTTCGACGTCCTCAACCTCGAGACTGACGGACTCAACGGCGACTTCACCGGCACCCGCGTCGAGGCGAGCATGCCCGTCGGCGTCTTCGTGGGCAGCGAGGCCAGCGATGCGCCGCGCTTCGACACCTACGCGACGCGCCAGTGCTGCGCGGACCACCTCGAGGAGCAGCTCTTCGGGGACGAGGTTCTCGGAACGAACTTCATGATCGCCCGCATGCCGCGGCGAACGACATCCCTCAACGCTGCGTTCGTGAACCCGCTGGTCGATAGCGTTGCGGAGGTCAACGAGCCCGAGTGGGTTCGCGTGGTTGCCGTGGCGAACGGACAGACGACGGTGACGACGACGCTTCCGCCGCCCGAAGACCGAATCGTTCTCGAGCAGTTCGAGTCGATCATTTTGCGCGCGTCGCAGGACTTCTTGATGAACTCCCTGGACGGCAAACCCGTCGCCGTGCTGCAGACGCTTCCGTCGCAGCAGGCGGTCGGCATTCCGAACATCTACCCTGGCGGTGACCCGGCGATCGTCGCGATTCCGCCGACCGAGCAGTACCGACGTGACTACGTCTTCCTGACCCCCGACCAGTACGCCTTCGACTACGTGGTCATCACCGCAAACGCAGACACCGAAATTACCCTCGATGGCCGCGAACTCGATCCGCTTCGCTGTGAGACGGCGCCGGCCGACGGCATCGAACGCATGGTTGGCGATCCTCCGCCCGAACAGGTGATCCATCGCTGCCAGCTCTCCTTCCCTGATATCGGACGCCTTCTTTGCGACCGGGAGACCGACCCTGATTGCGAGGACGGCACCGACAACATCGAGGACGGCGAACAGAACGACGGCGTGCACACCGTGGTCGCGAACGATCCGGTGGGCATCGTGGTGTACGGCTTTGACGCCTTCGTCAGCTACGCCTACGCGGCGGGCCTGAACCTGAAGCCGATTCCGCGCTAGGAGAAATGAGGTGGCGCGACATCGGAGCATCGCGTTCGCCCTCTTGTTCGGCTCGATGTTTCTCGCGCAGGGAACCGAGGCGCAAGACTCGGGCGACATCGCGTGCGAACTTGCGCTGGCGGAGGCGAAGCTCGCCGGGCTCTCGGTCCGCTACGGCGAGCGTCACCCCGACCGAGAGGCGCAGCGCCGGTACGTTGACGAACTTCGTTCCCGGGCGAGTCGGCCGCCGAACCGTGCGTGCGTGGAGGCACATCTCCAGGACCACGAACGGGAACTCGCGCGCCTTCGCCTTCTCTATGGGTCCCGCCACCCCGTCCTCCTCGCTGCGGAGCGGACCGTCGCTGTGCTCCGTGATCGGAGCGCTCGAGCCCTCGCGAACGATGGGGCGCCCGTTGCCGAAGAAGCTGACCCTGTCGCCTGTCAGCTCGCCGTGGCCGAAGCCGAGCTCGCCGGGCTGTCGGTTCGCTACGGTCGGAATCATCCGACGATCCGCCAGCAAGCCTTGCGCGTCGACGAGCTTCGCGCGCGACAAGCGGAAACGCAGGCGGACCCTCAGGCGTGCATCGAGGCGCACGTCATCGTTCGGGAGCGAGCCCTGGCTGAGCTTCGCACTCGCTACGGGGCGCAGCATCCAACGATCACCGCAGCAGAGCGTGCGCTTGCCGTTTTTCGGGCTCACCGCCGCCAGTGATCGCGTCTCCGGAGGTTCGAGACCGTCTTCTAATCGAAGAGCGTGTAGGCGGTTGTGCCCCAGGTCGCTCCGGGCCGTAGGTGCGCCGTCCAGGTGGGATCGCCCACCGTCACGCGATAGACGGCCCGAGGAAGCCGAGCCTCGTCTTGCCAACCTCCATCGCGGAGCCGGTAGAACTTCACGTAGTATTCGCTCGCGCTTGGTGGGAACCCGAGCGATTCGGGGGTGACGTCGTCCTCGCGGCGGCTCACCACCTCGATCGCCTCGATGTACTGGTCGCCGTTCTCGCAGAGCCAGTCTTCGCTCTGCTGATGCTCCTCGCGGATGATGTCCTTAAGCTTGGGCTTTGGCGCGCCCGGCACCCGATCGAGCAGCAACATGAGGAAGAAGTCGACGGCGTCTTCCTCGGGAAGCTCGCGCTGCAAGCACGGGACATCGCCGCGGTAAAACGACACGTAGGTGAGGAACACCTCGAACGTGATGACCTTGGCGTCGATGTCGAGGACCCGAACGCCATGAAGATCCGTGGACATGGAGGTTAGAGGCCGCTAGAGGTCAGGCTCTTGTTCTCTTCCGCGCTGAGCGGCAGGTGGATGCCGCACTCGCGCTTCTTGCCGAGAATGCGCCCATCGCGGGGATCCATGTCCGCAGTGGTGGGAAGCGTGGAGTGCACGTCGCCGATCGAACGAAACCCGTCGGCGTAGAGCGGGTGATAGGGAAGCTCGTGCTCGTCGAGGTAGGCCTCGACGTCTTCCATGCTCCACTTCAGGATCGGATGGATCTTCACGCGCCCGTTCTGCACGTCGATGCGGCGAAGCTGTGCGCGGTGCTCAGTCTGTCGGGCCCGAAGTCCCGCCATCCAGCCCGTTGTGCCCAACTCTCGGAGCGCGCGCTCCATCGGCTCGACCTTGTTGCGCTTGAGGTACTCCTGAACGCCCTCGTCGCCTTGCTCCCAAAGCTGCCCGTAGAGCGCTTCCTGTCGCGCAGGGGTCATCGTGGGGCCGTAGACCTTGAGGTTCAGCCCGAATCGACGCTCCAGTTCCGCGGCGAAGCGATAGGTCTCCGGAAAGAGGTACCCCGTATCGACGAAGATCACCGGAGTCTGCGGCGCGACGCGGGAAACAAGATGCAGCATCACCGCAGAGTGCGCCCCGAAGCTCGACGAGAGCACCAGCCCATCGCCGAAGGTTTCCGCGGCCCACCCGATCAGCGTTTCGGCGTCGACATCACCCAGCTCGACGTTGGCGTCGTCGATCGCGTTCGAGTCCAGCAGCGGAGACGCTTCCATGACGGGTCTAAGTTGACGCCCGCACTGTGCTTTGGCAAGGCACGTGCTTTCGATCAGAGCTCAAAAACGCATAAGTGTTTGAAAGTTATAAAGTAAATAAATCTCAGTTCTTGACGTTTTAGATAAGGAATGAGGGGGCGAATTCTTCGTCGAGCGGGTCGGGTACGCTCCCTCATGCTCCTCGTTTCCTCCACCGTCGCTCGGGTCACGGTTCATCGACAGGGCGCGCTCGTTCGGCGACGGCTGTCCCTCGCAAACGTGAGCGAACGCCAGGTCCGTATCCCCGCGCTACCGCTGGCCCTCGACGACGACAGCGTGCGCGCGTACGGGAGTGGGGTTGAAGAGCTGCGGGTCGCGCTGGCTGTACCCTCGCCCGAAGCTTCGCTCGCGCCTCCGACCGACGAGGCGCTTCGCGAAGCCAAGCTGCAGGAAGCGCGCGCCGATGCGCGTGTCGCGTCCTATCGCCAGGCCCTCGGAGCGCTCCAAGAACTGAAGGTGCTGCCTCGCGTCTACGCCGAGCAAGGCCCGATCTCGATTCCGGCGGAGGCCCGTCAGGAGCTTCTGCGCTTTCGCGGTACCCACTGGCAACGACTCCTCGATGAGCTGCGACGCCTCGAGCGGGAGGCGGAGGAGGCGCTCGAAAAACGCGTCCTCCTCGAAGAGCAAAAGAGTCGGGCAACGACAGCGAGGCAGGCGCGGCCCCACGAACTGCGCAAGGCGGTCGACCTCCGCTTTCGTGAAGTGCCTTCGTCGCTCGAGATCGAGTACACGGTTCCTGGCGCGCGCTGGGCGCCGAGCTACGTGCTGCGTTTTGACGAAGCCCTATCGCGCGTCTCCCTCGAGATGCGTGCCCTTGTCGCCCAGCGGAGCGGGGAAGACTGGAGCGACGCGGAGCTCACGCTCTCGACCGCGCACCTTCAGCAGTGGGCCGAGCTTCCGGATCTTCCGGCGCTTCGCATCGGAAGACGCCAGCCTCCGCAGCGGAGGGGATTTCGGCCGGCGCCGGTGGGAGCTGGTGCGCTCTTTGCCGACTACGATCGCGCATTTCCATCGCCGCCCACGCCGGCAGCGCCTCCGTCGAAGCGACCCGGGACCGCACCGCGGGTGAGCCATCCGTTTTCGGTGCAGGTGACGGGCAAGAGCGGAAGCCAGCGCACGATGACGTTTTCCAAGGTCGAGGTGACGATCGGCCGCGTCGCCGACAACGACATCGTTCTTACCAAGGGGAACGTTTCGAAGCGCCACGCGCGCCTCGTCCGGAAGGACGGCCACACGATCCTCGTCGACCTGAAGAGCACCAACGGCACGTACGTCAACGGGCGGAAGATCACATCGCCGCTGGTGGTCAAGCCGAACGACAAAATCTACATCGGGGAGTACGTGCTGACGGTTCTCGCGACGGATGTCCCCGCGATGTCTTCCACGACCGCGCGACCGGAGCCGCCTCCGCCGCAGGCGCCGAAGCCCACGCCGGTGATGAGAACAATGTCCGTTCCGATGCCGTCCGCCGCACCTCAGGGAATGCCCCCCATGGCTGCCGCGCCCCCTCCTGCGATGTCAGCGCCGATCGGTGGCTCGGCTCCAATGCCGATGGCCAAGCAGGCCAAGAAGCGATCGCGCCGGGAGGATACGGCGAGTTTCGGAACCGCGCAGCTCGCAGCGGATCTTTCGGCGGACCTCTTTGGCGCGATGCAGGGGTTGTCCTCCGAATCGGCTCCGCTTCGCGCGGACGAAAAGTGGCTCGCCTTTGGGCGACTTCGCATGGGGGGCGTGAACGATCCCCATCGCGGGCAGCTTCGCCCGATGGAGCTTGCGGATCGCTATCGCGAGGCGCTCGGACAGCCGGTCGCGTTTTCGCCCGCGGCGGCGTTTCGTGACGCTGTCTTCAAGTCCGGCGAGGTCGACCCGTGGCCCGAAGGTGCGGTTGCGCCGACGCCTGTCGACGGGTTCGACTATGCGTTCGTTGCCAGTCATCCGGTGGAGATCCCCTCGGACGGGTCGTTCCATTCGGTGCCGGTTCGTAGCGTCGAGGTCGTCTCGCGCCCTTGGTACGTCGCGGTTCCTCGGGAGAGCGACGAGGCGTTCCGTTTCGTGGAGTTCACGAACAGTCTCGAAGGACCGCTCCTCGCGGGAAGCACGGACGTTTACGTCGGGGGCAGCTACCTGCTCACGCGGGCGATGAAGGTGGTTCCAACCGCGGGCAAACTCAGTATGGGCTTGGGCGTTGAGCAGTCGATCAAGATCGCACGCAACGCGCGCTTCGAAGAGCAAAGCGCGGGCCTGATGGGCCGCGCGTTGGAGCTTGTGCACGCGATCGAAATCGACGTCACGAACCTGCGTAGTCAGGACGTACAGGTCGAGGTGAGAGAGCGAGTTCCGGTTGCGCGCGAAGGCGACGAGGACGTCGAGGTGCGCGAGGAGCGCATCGAGCCGCCGTGGGAACCATGGGAGCCCCGGGAGGGGAGCCTCAAGGGAGGTCGTCGCTGGCTGCTGACGATCCCGGCCGGAAAGACCGTGAAGGCAAAGGCGGAGTACGTCGTGCGCATCCCGAGCAAAATGGAGCTCGTCGGCGGCAACCGGAGGGAGCGATGAGCGAGCGGACCTCGGTCTCGGTGCCTGTCCGAGAAGTCACGGTTCTCGAAGACCGCGCGTCCGTGACGCGAAGGGGACGGGTTTCCCTCCCTGCGGGGCGGAGTCGATTGCAGGTGCGGGGGGTGGCACCGGTACTCGTCGACAAGACACTTCAGGGAACCCTCAGCGTCGGCGCGATCCTCGATGCGCGCGTGGGCCGGCGGACGTTGAGCAAGACGGAGCGCGACGATGACGCCGCCGCCCTTCAGGAGACGTTTCGTTCTCTAAAGGATCAGATCGCTGGGCTCCACGCGCAGCTTCGGGTGGGGGAACTCGAAGCGAGCGGACTTCGTGATGCGCTTCGGTGTCTGGCCTCTGAGATCAGTGACGATGTCGCGTGGGGGAAGGGCGCGAGTTCGTGGGATTCGGCGTGGACCTCGCTCGAGGAGCAAGCCGTCGCCCGTGAGGTGGCGAATGCCGAGCTCCGCCACACCCTCGAACCTTTGGAGGAGGAGCGGCGCGATCTAGCGCGGCGAATTGAGGCTGCATCGATGGCGTCGTCGTCGCGGGAGTGCTGGATCGACGTCGATGTTGAGCTGGAGCACGCAGGCGAAGCTGAGATACGCCTGGAGTACCTCGTTCCGAGTGCATGTTGGCGTCCGATTCATCGCGCGACGCTCAAGGAAGACACAGTTCTGATCGAGACCGATGCGTGCGTATGGCAGCAGACCGGAGAGGATTGGGACGAAGCGATCCTGCACGTTTCGACGGAGCGCCCTTCCCTTGGGGCGGAGCCGCCAGGCCTCGCGCCGGATGTCCTCCGCACGCAAAAGAAGTCCGAGGTCCTCGCTGTCGAGATGCGCGATCAAACGATCGAGACCTCGGGGCTCGGCGAGGGCAAGGTTGCCGACGAGCTTGTTGGAGTGGACGACGGTGGCGAGGTTCGGGTCCTCAAGGCCGAGGCGCCCGCCAACGTTCCGAGCGACGGTCGGCCGCACCGAATTCGCGTGGGCGGGTACGAAGCGGAAGTCGAACGATCCCTCGTCGCGATTCCGGAGAAAGCCGCGGCGGTGCTACTTCGGACCGTTCAGGTGCATCAAGGCCCCGCGCCGCTCCTCGCAGGTCCGGTGGTGCTCATCGGCGAAAGCGGACCCATCGGGCGAACGAAGGTGCTCTTCGTGGCGCCGGGCGAACGCTTCGAGCTTGGCTGGGGTCCGGACCCGCGGCTTCGGGTGCATCGCACGACGGAGCGCCTCGACGAAAAATCGCGCATGTTGAGTTCCTGGATTCGCGTTCCGCATCGCGTTGTCCTTAAGCTCAGCAACCTCAGCGGCGACGCGATCAAGTTCGAGGTCACGGAGCGAGTTCCCGTTTCGGAGGTCTCCCAGGTCACCGTCGAGGTGGAGGCCGAGCACACGTCGGGCCGGAAAACGCCGGACCGTGATGGAATGATTCGCTGGCAGATCTCCCTGGGGCCGCGGGGGCAGGACACGATCCGGCTTGGTTACACGCTCGCGCGAAAGTCGGACGTGCAGGGAGTGTAGGTGGACCTCGCGCGACGAAAGAAGCGGCTCGCCACGCTGATGTCCGACGCGGAGTCTTGCGACGAGTGCAAGACCATGCCCGGGCATCCCAGGGCGCTGGGTCCCGGAAACGGTTCCGTCGAGGCCCGCTGCCTAGTCATTGCGACGGCGCCCGGCGCGACCGGTGCGGCGACGACGGGCATTCCGCTTCAAGGAGATCGCGCGGGGAGCGCCTTTGAACAGTTGATGGCGGCCGCCGGGATTGGCCGCGAGCAGCTTTACATCACCAACGCGGTGCTCTGTACGCCCACCACGAAGGCGGGCGCAGGTCGGAGGCCGCGCCTCGACGAACTGCGCAACTGTTCTCAGTTCGTTGGCGGGTTGATCGTGGCGCTCGATCCGGTCCTCGTCGTCACGCTGGGGTCGACCTCGCTTCGCGGACTCGAGACGCTCGCGCCGCACGGCCTCACCCTTCGCAAGAACGTCGGGCGACCCGTGCGCTGGATGGCGCGCTGGCTGCTCCCGCTCTACCACCCCGGGCCGCGGGCGATGATTCACCGGACCTGGGGTGAGCAGAAACGAGACTACGCGCTGTGGAAGTCGCTGATGCTCGGCGAGTAGCTAGTCGCGCGAGGCCATGACGATTTGAAGTACGTACCAGAGGAGAAGCGCGAAGCTGGCGAAGAGCGAGAGTGCGGCAGCTACGTGCTGGTTCGTCCGGTAGTAGAGCATCACGTTGGACGTGTTGTAGAGAATCGAACCCGCGGCGAAGACCACCATGGCCCAGCTGAAGAAGAGGCCGAGCGAGAAGCCAAACGCGATGCTCGCGACGATGATGCCCATCGCGGCGAAGCCGCCGAACATCAGGATGCTTCGAAGGAAGGAGAAGTCCTTGCGGGTGAGGAAGACGACGCCGGTGAGGCCGCCAAAGAGAACCACGGTGATGAGACCGGCCTTTCCGAGAAGGCCGTAGCCACTGCCTCCGGTCTCGGCATCGAGGATGACGGCCATCAAAACGAGAGGCGCAAACAGAATCGCCTCGCCAACCGTGTAGAGGATGAGTCCCGCGTACTGCATCCCGACGGAGGTGCTGGTGCGCGCCCATTTGTCGGCGATGTAGCTCACCGCCATGAAGCCGCCGAGAAAGATCAGCCAGCTCCAGCGGCCCATCAACGCGAGGTTGAGCAGCGTTTCGCCGAGGCCCGTGACCATGATGACGGTTTCGATCGCGACGAACGCGAAGATGGCCCCGACCAGGTGAAGGTATGTGCGCGTGATGAACGAGGCGCGCTCTTCCACCGAGGCGTGGGCGACCGCTCCACCGTATGCTTCGGGGGAGTAGCCACCGCCCTGCTGCTGAAACCCGTAGTTCATAGGGGAAACGTCGTCCTTCAAAGGCCGGATGTCAACGGCTCGCGGAGCGTTGAATTGCAATGAGGTTGTTGATTTCTTTGGCGTTTTTGCTGCCCCCTACTTTCGCGCGGGGGGATGTTGTGGCGCCGGGCCCGGCGCTTCGAGCGCCGGCACCGTGGCTCTCGGTCGCGCGGACCGAGCGAGCGTTCGCGCGCTGGTTTCGTGCGCTCGCACCCTGTGGCGACGCCGAGCTGGTCGTGGACGTCCGTTCACGCGGTGGCGTTCGGATGGTCCAGCTCCTCGCCGGTGACAAACGCTGCGTCGCGCGCACCCTCCCGGAAACGCTTCCTCGGCCCGGGACGCCACGGCGAGTTCGAGTGGAGCAACGCGATGGCGACGCCAACGTCTTTCCGGAGATCCGCCCGGCCCTTCGTTCCGAGATTCGCTACGTTCACGCCGCCGTTGCCGAGTGCGGCGGAGGCTCCATTCACTTCGTCGCCAGAGGACGCACCCTGGATCTGATCGACGCAGGCGGGGATGCGTCTCGTGCGCAGTGCATCCTTCATCGCTTTTCACGATTTCGCGTGCCGGGCCTTGTTGAGCAACCGGTGCGCTACCAGGTACAAGACGAATGAACTACTGGGTGCGTCTGCTCCTCTTCTTCAGCGTCGCGACGTCCGTATGGGCGGTGGCGCATTGGTATGTGAGCAAGCGGCTCATCGAGCCTTGGCATGCGAACTATCGCGCCAAGAAACGAGCTCGGCGTATTCTTTGGGCGACGTTTTTTCTCGCGCCCGCAGTCATGTTTCTCGGTCGTTCCCTCGCCAACGTGGAATGGTTCGCGCCGATTCGCTGGGCGGGCTTCGTGCAGATGGGTCTCTTCTTTCTGCTCTTCATGTTCCTGGTCTTTCGGGACCTGGGGATGCTCTTGGCCGAAGGTGTACGGCGCATTCTTCGGCGACCGGTCGACCCGGAACGGCGGCGCTTTTTCGAGAACGCGAGCAACGCCGGAATCCTCGGGTTAACCAGTGCGCTGGGCGGGTCGGGCCTCGCGTCGGCCCTTTCGACGCCGGAAGTGGTCGAGGTGGACGTGCCCATCACCAACCTCCCGCCTGCGCTCGACGGGTACCGCATCGTGCAGCTCAGCGACATTCACGTCGGTCCGACGATCAAAGGCAAAGAACTTCGCGAGATGGTCTCCGTCGCGAACGCCCTGGAGCCGGACATGGTCGCGGTGACGGGCGACCTCGTGGACGGCTACGTCGAGGACATGCGCGACGACGTCGCGCCCCTTGGCGATCTTCGCGGACGCGACGGAGTGTTCTTCTGCACGGGGAACCACGAGTACTACTGGGATGCCGACGCGTGGGTGGCTGAGGTTCGGCGTCTCGGCCTGACGGCGCTCCTCAACGAACACGTCGTCGTGGAGCGGGACGGCGCGAAGGTCCTCGTCGCGGGCTGTCTCGACTACTCCTCGCATCGCGTGGTGCCCGAGGCGATCTCCGATCCCGCAGGCGCGAAGGCGGACGCGGCGCCGCACGATCTCTCGATCCTTCTCGCGCACCAGCCGAAGAGCATTAAAGCGGCTGCGGAGGCCGGCTACGACCTTCAGCTGAGCGGTCATACCCACGGCGGTCAGTTCTTTCCGGTGACGCTCTTCGTCGGCTTGGTTCACCCCTTCTCGCAAGGGCTCGGAAAGCAGGACAACACCTGGATTTACGTGAACCGCGGGACCGGCTACTGGGGGCCGCCGCTCCGCGCGGGCGTTCCGCCGGAGATCACGCTGCTCCGACTGGTGCGCGCCTGAGCGAACGCGTTTGCGGCTTTGGGCGGATGCGCTTAGAGGTGGTGCCGTGCTGACGCGTATCTCCTGGCTGACGTTTTTTCTGGTCAACGCTTGCACCGTCGACCCGGTGGAGCCTGCTGAGACGGAGGAGCCTCCGGTCGTCGAAGCACCGACCGTTGAGCCGGCTGCAGCGGAGCCGCCCGCGGGGGCGACGTCCCTCGAGTCCGCGACCAAGAACCGCCAGCTTCGTACCGCTGATCAGCTCGCTCAGGCTCTTCGTGACGTGGCGCGCATCCTCCAGGAGATGAAAGAAGCGGCGCAGGAAGCCGCCGCGCGTCCGGGCAGCCAGTGCGAGAAAGCCGAAGCGTCCGTTCGGGCGGCGGTGACGGTGAGCGAGCGCGCCGCCCGCGACCTTGGACGGGTCGCGCCGGAGTGGGTGATCGCGCCGCGAGAGGACTACATGCGACGTTGCAACGCGCTTCCGGAAGCTGCGCAGCGCTGCGCCCGGTTCGACTACCGCGGGGAACACGACGACGAGTGCGAGCAGGCCCTCGCCGCCCTTAGCGAAGATCAGCGCGCGTCCTACGAGGCGATGTTTCACCGCGCCCCTCGGGAGTAGTCATGGGCGTTGCGCGCTTTCTTCGAGGTGCGCCCCAGCCGGCCTTTGTCGCGTACGCGATCGCTGCCTCCTTTGCGGCGTACTTCTGCATGTACGCGTTTCGAAAGCCCTTCGCTGCCGCGAGTTTCGAGGGCAGCGTGCTGGGCCTCGAGCTCAAGACCGTCCTCGTGATCAGTCAGGTGCTCGGCTACACGCTCAGCAAGTACATCGGGATCAAAGTCGTCAGCGAGCTGCGGCGCCCGGCTCTTGGACTTCTCCTTTCCATCGGTGGTGCGCTCGCTGCGCTGGCGCTTTTCGGCGTGCTGCCGGGTGGCGCCAAAGCGATCGCCATCTTCGCCAACGGCCTGTGTCTCGGAATGGTCTGGGGAATGGTCGTTCGCTACCTCGAGGGGCGTCAGACCAGCGAACTTCTCCTCGCGGGGCTGAGCTGTTCGTTCATCGTCGCGAGTGGCGTCGTCAAAGACCTCGGGCGCTGGCTTCTCGCCGAGGGAGTAAGCGAAGGCTGGATGCCCTTTTGGACGGGTTTGCTCTTTGTGCTGCCTTTCGCGGCGGCAGTGTGGCTGCTCGAACGGCTCCCACCTCCCACCGAGGAGGATCGCCAACTGCGTTCGGAGCGAAGGCCGATGTCGCGGGCGGAACGCATCGCGTTTCTTCGCCGCTTCGGGCCCGGCTTGGCTTCGCTGCTCCTCGTGTATTTCTTTCTGACCGCCTACCGCGACTTTCGCGACAACTACGGCGTCGAGATCTTTACGGAGCTCGGATATGGCGAGACGCCCGCGGTGTTTTCGGCGACGGAGCTGCCAGTTGCGCTAGGTGTGCTTCTCGCACTGGGGTTGCTCTATCGCATTCGCGACAACCGCCGGGCGCTGCTGGCGACGTTCGCGATCATGATCGTGGGCGCGTTCCTCCTGGTGGGCTCCACAATGCTTCGGCAGGCGGGCTACATTGACGGTGTCACTTGGATGGTCGCCACGGGTCTCGGCTCGTACCTGGTGTACGTCCCCTACGGATCGATTCTTTTTGATCGACTCGTCGCGACGACTGGCGCTGCGGGCACCGCGGTGTTCGCCATCTACGTTGCGGACGCCCTTGGTTACACAGGCTCGGTTGGGGTTCAGCTCTACAAGGATCTCGCGCAAAGCGAGGTGACCCGCCTGGGATTCTTCGAGGCGTTCACGTACGCGCAGGGGGCGGGGGGCGTGCTCTTGCTCGTGCTCAGCGCCACGTATTTTTTGAGGCGCTCGTGATTCGTCTCTTGCCGCTTCTCCTGGCGTGTGGACCGAGCCTCTCCGCCCTTGTCGAAGAGGGCGATCACCGCGGCGCTGTCTGTCATTTCGAAGCGGATCCGAGCGAGGCCAGCCCGCTCGATGAAGCCGTCAGCGACGCCCTTAACCTTCAGGTGCATCTCCACGTCGTGGATGCGAACGACGCACGCCGCGTGCTCGGCCAGCGCTTACCCGCGTCGTTTCACCAGCGCGCAGCACTTCTTCGCCTTCGTCACCAGTCGTCGGCCCTCGACGTCGACTACTTCGACCTCGTTCCCAGCGCACGCGTCGACGGTCGATACGTTAACGTGATGCCAGACCGACCCGCTCTCGCGGCGCTCGTGGGGGAGGAGCTCCCTTCGCCGCGACGCCAGCATCGACGACATCGCGGAAACGGGCTGGCGGTGTTCCTCCACTTCTTGGCGCGGCCGCTACGCACACTGGCCGGACAGGGGCCGCGCTATCGCAGAGGGTTTTCCACGGTCGGCTATCGGTCCCCAACCGATGCAGAGATTGCGCGGACCGCCCCGGCGACCCAGCGGATTCACGAGCAGATTCGTACAGGGTGCAGCAGCCCGGGTGCGGCGTGCGAGCGCTTCCTGGTGCTACCGCGAAGTGAGGGAACGATCACGCTCTCGCTCGCTCGCCGGGTCGCGGTACTGAGCACCGATCGGGACCGACCCTTCGCTTGTAGTCTCACCCGCGAGTTTCGTGTTGAGCTCCCGGTCGGGGGCACGCTGGAAGCGCGTCTGGCCGCCGTCTTCGGGCCTGCGCTTCAGCCCCTTCGGGAAATCGCGCGTCCTGGTCCAGTCTACTAGGGCGTCCTGCCGAAAGCGCGGACCGAGACCGGCCGCGTGTGCTAGCGTCCCGGCCCCATGCCGCGCTTGTTTCATCGGGTCTTTGTGGCCAATCGAGGGGAGGTCGCCGCGCGGGTTGCGCGCACCTGCGACCGCCTCGGAATCGCCGTCGTCTTTGGTGTGTCGGAAGCGGATCAGGACGCGCCGTACACCAAGGGATACGAAACGGTCGTCCTCGGCAAAGGACGCAGTAGCGAGTCCTATCTCGACCTCGAAAAGGTGGTGCAGGCAGCGGTGCAATCCCGCTGCACGGCGGTGCATCCCGGGTGGGGCTTTCTCGCCGAGAATCCGATCTTTGCGTCGCTTTGCGAGACGCATGGGGTGACCTTTGTGGGACCGCCCGCGCACGTGATGCACTTGATGGGAAAGAAGACGCCGGCCAAACGCGCGATGGCGAAGGCGGGGCTGACGCTGATTCCTGGCAGCGAAGGTGTGCTCTCCTCCCGAGAGGAAGCGCGCGAGGTCGCGGACCGCATCGGCTACCCCGTGCTTCTCAAAGCCGAAAGCGGCGGAGGCGGTCGCGGGATGCGGATCGCGCGAAGCAGCGACGAAGTCGAAGCCGCCTTTGATGACGCCCGGGGCGAGGCGATGGCGTGCTTCGGTGACGAGCGCGTCTACATGGAAAAACTCGTCGAGCGCGGGCGGCACGTGGAGATTCAGCTTCTCGCCGACCGCTACGGCAACGTGGTTCACCTCGGGGAGCGCGACTGCACCGTGCAGCGAAACCATCAAAAGCTCGTCGAGGAATCGCCGGCTCCGGTCCTCGATGCGGCCGAGCGTGCGCGAGTTCTTGAGGCGGCGGTGAACGCGACGCGCAGCATCGGCTACGTGGGCGCGGGGACAATGGAGTTCCTTCTCGACTCGGAGGGAACGCTTCGCTTCATGGAGATGAACACCCGCCTGCAGGTCGAGCACTGCGTGTCGGAAGAGCGGAGCGGCATCGACCTGGTGGAGCAGCAGCTTCTCGTCGCGGCCGGTCACCCGCTGAGCCTACGGCAGGAGGACATCCCGCTTCGCGGTCACGCGATCGAATGCCGGATCACCGCGGAAGACCCCTCGGAGGGCTTTCGGCCGTCGCCCGGTTTGATCACGCGCTGGCAGGTTCCAAGCGGCGAAGGAATTCGCGTCGATACGCACGTCGCGGAGGGCTACGAGGTGCCGCCCTTCTACGACAGCCTGCTCTGCAAGGTCATCGCGTCCGGGGAGACCCGCGAAATCGCCTGCGAGCGTATGGTGAAGGCCCTGCAGAATCTCGTTTGTGAGGGCGTGCCGACGACCGCCGGCATGCACATCGCGATTCTTCAGTCGGACGCGTTTCAGACCCACGCCTACGACACCGGCGCGATTCCCGGATGGCCCGGCGATCGCCAAGGGGAGGACCGATGACGCACGTACCGCTTAGGCCGATCGGCAAAGCCGCCGATTCGGTGATGGATGCCCGCACGCGCGAACAGCAGCGGGAAGGTCTTGCCAAGCTCGAAAAGCGAGTGCTCGACGCGCGCGAGGAAGTGCACGGCGGCTGGGGCGAGAAATACGTCGACCGCGTGCACGCCAAAGGAAAGCTGACCGCGCGCGAGCGCATCGAGCAGCTGGCGGATACGGGCACGGAGATTCGTGAGGTTGGTACGCTGGTCAATCACGGCGTCCAGTTTGGAAAGCTCCGCTCTCCGGGCGCCGGTGTGGTCACCGCCTTCACGCAGATCGAGGGCCGCTGGTGCATGGTCATCGCGAACGACAACACCGTCGCAAGCGGGGCGTGGTGGCCGCAGACGCCGGAGAAGATTCAGCGCGCCCAGCAGATGGCGCTACGGCTTCGGTTGCCGACGGTGTACCTCGTCGACTGCAGCGGGCTCTTTCTGCCCGAGCAGCGCCGAAGCTTCAGCGGCGCGCGCGGGGCCGGGCACATCTTCAAGATGAACAGCCTGCTGAGCGCCGAAGGCGTGCCGCAGATCGCAGGGGTGTTCGGCGACTGCATCGCGGGCGGCGGCTACATGCCGATCATTAGTGACCGCGTGTACATGACCGAGCAGGCCTACATGGTCATCGCCGGGGCGGCGCTCATCAAAGGCGCCAAGAGCCAGAAGATCACCTCCCTCGACATTGGCGGCCCGGAAGTTCACGTCCATCAATCGGGCTGCGCGGACGTTCGTGTTCCGGATGATGAGACGCTCCTTCGCTGCATTCGCGACGAGGTGCGTCGTCTTCCGAGCTCGGGCGCGGACTTCTACCGCGGCGGAACGGGACCCATCGATCCGGGCTTTGCGCCCCGCGAGCTCGCCGGACTTCTTCCGGTCGACCACCGTGAGACGTACGACGCCGAGCAGGTGCTCGCGCGCCTCTGCGATCAGAGCCTCTTTTGGGAGGTGCTCCCGGAGATCGGCAAAGAGATGATCTGCGGCATCGGTCGCGTGGGCGGTCTCTACGCCGGGTTTGTGATCAACCGGCAAGGTCTCGTCGAGGATCCCGAGCGACCCGCTGAAGTTCGCGCGGCGGGGGCGCTCTACCGCGGCGGCATCGCGAAGATCAGCGCCTTCAGCCGCGCCTGCAACGACGACGGCATCCCGCTGATTTGGCTGCAGGACATCAGCGGCTTCGACATCGGTCAGCAAGCCGAAGCGCAGGGGCTCCTCGCCTACGGCTCGAGCCTCATCTACACGAACAGCACGAACACGACGCCGATGTTCACGGTGCTTCTTCGTAAGGCGAGCGGCGCCGGCTACTACGCGATGGCGGGGCTTCCCTACGATCCGGTCGTGCAGCTCTCGACGGCGCTATCGCGGCTTTCTGTGATGGAGGGGCGCACTCTTGCGATCGCGAGCTACAACACCAAGCTCGATGATGACTTCGAGATCGTGACCGAGGATCCGGAGGAGCGTGCCGCGATCGAAAAGGGCATGAAGGAAGTCGAGGCGCGCATCGAAGAGGACATGGATCCTTTTGTCGCTGCTTCGCAGATGGACACCGACGAGATCGTGAAGGTGGACGAGCTTCGCGGCTGGCTCACGACGCTGGTCGAATGCAGTTACCAGTCGAACGGCTACCGGCGTCTCAAGAACCCGCGGATTTGGTCGCTCCACGATTTGCGCATCCTGACGGAGGGAGTCCGATGAAGGCGCGACTCAAGGTCCGCGAGGACGGCATTCTCGAGCTCTTGGCGCCGGCGGTCGGTCGCTGGCGTGGTGCCCCCGCGGTGGGCTCTGTGGTGACCCCGGGCGGAGCGCTCGGCGCAGTGGAAACCCTTGGGCGACTCACGAAGCTCGAAGCACCGGCGCGTGCGCGGGGTGTGGTGGTCGAAGTTTTCGATCCGGATCACGCGCGGTCGGCCGTGGAGTGGAACACGGTTCTTCTTCGCTTGGATCCGGCCGCTGCCGGTGCCGATGCACAGGTGAGCGAGCAGGAGGAGGCGAGCGCCGGAGGCCTCGTCTACCGCGCGCCGATGGCCGGTCGTTACTACCGCCGACCGTCGCCGGACAAAGACCCTTTCGTGGAGGTGGGCGCGGAGCTGAAGGAAGGCTCGCCGGTCGGGCTTCTCGAAGTGATGAAGACTTTTAACCGCATCGCCTACAGCGGCCCGCCAGATCGCGCTCGCGTGCTACGGGTCCTCGTGGAAGACGGAGAGGACGTCTCGCGCGGAGACGCCCTCCTCGAGCTCGAAGCGATCTAGATTGCTCGTCGCTTAAACTGATCTCGTGATCGCGCCGGGCTCGGCGTTCCTCGCAAGACGGGAAGTCGATGGAATACCAGCGGTATTTCAAGACGAGCAACGCCGCGAGGGGCGGCGAGAACAAGCGAGCGCGGGGTCAGTTTGAGCAAAGAGCGATCTAAATCGGTCCGACGGGAACGCAGGGAGACGACGCGGCTCCGACGATTCGAATCGGGGCCTCTTCGACGGGTTCGCTGAGACCACCACCGTCGCTCTCATCGAGGTCGTAGCGAAGCACCCGGCTGGTGCGCGCGACGCTTCCTCGCGTACACGCCTCGCAGCGGTCGAGGCACCGAACCATCTCTTCGCTCAGGCCGCCCCCGCATTCGTCGGAGAACATCGGCGTCGCGAGGACGCAGTCGAGGTGTTCGCTGCACACCGCGTCGTCCTCGCAGGCGTCGAGAGCGGCGCCACATTCCGCGTCGAGACAGGTGGAGCACTCGGGCGCGGTGGCTTCCGTGAAGAGGTAGATGTCGCCGCCGAAGAACGCGACGGCCGAGGAGTTGGTCTTGCGAACTCCGTCGAGGGGGATCTCCCGGAGCGTTCCGCCCGTTTCGCGATCAAACTCGATCAGTTTGACGGGCGCGACCCCCGCGAAGCCGAAGAGGCGCCCGTCGCCGGTGCCGGTCAGCTCGCCGCCATCAAAGTTGTTGGACGCGAGGGGAGTGAGGGCCCCACCGACGGGATCGATGACGCCGAGGCGCCCGAGGTCGGGTCCTTCGTCGAAGCTTCCGTCGCCGCTGTAGGTCATCACGAAGAGGTCTGCGCACACGTCGGTGGCGGAGCGTGTCGCAAAGGACATTCCGAAGAGTCCGAACTCCGGATTGCGCCGTTGGTAGGTCGAATCGGTGCACGCGCTGGGGGCGAGCAGGTCGAGGTTCAGCACGGCAAGGGAATCGATGATGTTGATCCACGCAACGCCCTCGGCATCCACGCCCATCGAAAAGGGCGTTTGGCCCGCGCAGACCGGCCCGACCACGAAGGTGAAGTCGAGGGTGCGCGGGTTGAAGCGCCAGATCTCTCCGTCCGCCGAGATGACGAAGATGTTTTCGGTGTGGGGACCGGGGAGGCAGGCGCAAGGATCTGCGCTCGCGTCGGCGCCGCTGTCCGATCCCCCGTCGGTGTCCGTGGAGCCGTCGGTGCGGGTGCGTTCCGACGAACAGGCGAGGAGAAAGCAAAGAAGAGCCGAGAGCACACGCATGAAGGCAGCATAGCACCGCCGGCTCGTCGCCTTCGCTACTCGGTCAGCTCGTACTCCGCCGCTCCGAGCTCGCGGTCGTCCGCGTCATACACCACGCAACGATAGCGCCCTGCGGCACGGCCGGTTCCGGTACGCGCGACGGTGCGGTAGCGAGGACGCGCTGGAATGTTGAGTTCGATGCCGGTGCTGCTCGCCGGGCCCCCCGCCCGTTCCCAGGCCACGCGAATCGTCGTCGCGGTTCGGCTGGGGTTCGTCACCCGCACCGTGCAGTAGATGCGGCCGTCGCGACGCGAGAAGCTCGCACCCGGATCGACCGGCCGTCCGTTTTCGAGCGCCTTCGAGAGAATCACCTCGGTGACCTCAAGGCCGCTGTCTTGGGCGCTCAGCGGCGTCGAACACACGATCGCCGCCGCGATTCCCACTCCCATCATCATCCGTTTCATGTCGGTTCTCCCTCGAGGCGTAGACTACTCGTCGCTGCGTTCTTGCGCGACTGCGGGATAGCGATGCACGGCTCGTACCGGGGCTCTCCTCCTGCAATTTGCGAGGGTTGTCGCGGCCTTTGTGGGGGAGTCGGCACGCCCTTGTGGAAGGTCGGACGCGGTGAGCGCGTACGTTGCCAAGATCGGGTAGGGTAGCGCCCCCCGGAGGAACCATGGCCAGGCAAGTTGTTGTCTCCCTCGACGGTGCAACCAGCACCTTCGACATCTCCAAAGTTGATCGAAGCAAGCTTTACGGACGTCGCTTGCGCGTGAA
>JBCDAA010000063.1:0-28990 GCA_039186435.1 Myxococcota bacterium
GGGGCCGTTGGGGGGGGGGGCTGGGGGTCCCCTCCTTCTGTTTTCCCTCCTCTTCGCTTCGGCTGCACTCCGCGCACGCGCTTGGCTCGTCGCGACGCTGGCCAGACAGTCGGTCACCCCCTGCCCCGCTCCCTCACTTCAGGTCTTTTGTTCCGATTCTGATTGCGGGCTTGGATCACCGAAGCGGAGTTTGGGCCTGCCCGGGCGATGCGCCGCTACTGCTTCGCAGTTGCGACGTCTCGCTTTGTGGGTCGCCTCGACTGCTTTCGCAGTCGTGACGTCCCACGGGTGTGTTGGCGTGTTGGCGTGTTGGCGTGTTGGCGTGTTGGCGTGTTGGCGTGTTGGCGTGTTGGCGTGTTGGCGTTGGGCGTGTTGGCGTGTCGGCGCGTGCTGACGAGTTGGCGTTGCGTGTGTGGGCGTGTCGGCGTTGGTGTGTCGGCTTTGGCTTGTCGGCGTTGGCGTGTCCGCGTTGGTGTGTCGGCTTTGGCTTGTCGGCACTGGCGTGTCGGCGCGTGCTGACGAGTCGGCGGACGTAACAAACCCCGCGCCGACGCGTTCAAAGAGAGGAGGGGCTCGGAATTGACGCATGCATCGACCTACCTGCGCCCTCCTGCTCCTCTTCGCCTGCGGCGGCTCGGACAACGCAGCGCGCTCTGAGACACCTTCGCAGCCCGCGACGGAGACCGACATCGAGCACCACCTCGAGATCGCGTTTGGTGACAACCTCCGCGAAGGTACGTTTGGGCCGGCTCAGTTTGCGGCGCTCGACGCGCTTGCGGCGTCGGGCGATCGGCGGGTGGCGTGGATTCTGAGCGACCTGATGCGGCTTGGTCCGGATCCGTACATCTACTTTCGCCTTGCGCAGACCGCCGAAGCGCTTCTTCCGATCACGCTGACGGAAGAAGACGCTTGGCATACGCTGACGAACTATCTGATCACCGCGGACGTTCCGGCGCCGCCGAACTACCTGACGTACAAGCGACGGATCTTCACGGTGCTCCTGCCTCAGTGGGAGCCGATCTTTGCGCCGGGCAATATCGACTGGCGCCACGTGACCTGGGGCGGGGTGCGGATCGACGACCGGCCCTACGGACGCACCGACGAGCCCTGCAATTGCATTCCCGCGGCGGACGATCCGCCGGTGACGAGCGCGACCGATGCGGCTTGGCTGGACGACGACGCGGTGGTGTTCGGCGTCGCGATCGGTGGCGAGTACCGGGCGTACCCGCGGCAGATCATGGAGGTGCGCGAGATGGTGAACGACCGGCTCGGCGGGCGGGCGTTTGCGATGCCTTACTGTACGCTCTCCGCTGCGGCGCAGGTCTACTTCACCGATCGTGTTCCCGAAGGCGTGGAGCGACCGATCCTGCGAACCTCCGGGCTGCTGATTCGTTCGAATAAGGTGATGTACGACGTGCGGACGATGTCGGTCTTCGACACGTTTCGTGGAGACGCGGTGACGGGCGTGCTCGCGGAGCGGCAGGTGGTTCTTCCGCAGGCGGCCGTGGTGACGACGACCTGGGGCGCGTGGCGGCGCGCGCATCCGGAGACCACGGTGCTGGACGAGCGTCTCGCGCTCGGTCGCGACTTCGACTTTCGCAACGGCCGCGACGCGAACGGCCCGATCTTTCCGGTGGGCGAGGTCGACCCGCGCCTTCCGGTGCAAGAGGATGTCCTGGGTGTGTTTGCCGACGACGGAACGCCGGTTGCGTTTCCGGTCGAGGCCGCTCTCGCTGCGCTTCGCCGCGGGGAACGAGTAGGCGAGGGGAGCATTCAGGTCGTGGTGGACGGCGGCGGACTGCGCGCGCTTACCGATCGCGGAGAGGATCGCCAGTCTCATCAGGCGTTTTGGTTCGCCTGGGTGCAGCACCATCCGACCACGCGGATCTGGCGGCGCGTCCCGCTCTAGAACGCGCCTAGCTACGATCCCGCGTCGAGCACGACGCTCAACGCGTCGTCCGGGATCGAAAGGAACGAGGCGAACGGGACCTCCCCCTCCACAATGTGGTGATCGTAGTGCTCGAGATGCTCACCGCGTTCAGCGAAGGTCAAAAGAGCGTGGGTTTGCTCGTACTCCACGTGCCCGACGAGAATGCGGTCGCCTCGTTCATCGCGCCACGAGTATGCCCAGCGCTCCCCGCCGAAGCCTCCGTAGCGCTGCATGACGGCTCTTGCCCAGGCAGCATCGTCCCCGAAGTCCGCGAACTCCTCGGCGTCGGACACCTGGACTCGAAGATAGTTGCCATCGCAGAGGTACACGTGTGCATCGGACAACCCGCCTACGTGGTCCCCGAAATGGCCGTCTTCGTTTCGGGTCAGGCGCATGCAGTGCTCCAGAAAACGCCCGAAGGAAGCCACCGTCTCTCGATTTGGCAGTTCGGCAGCTGCACCTCGTGCAAACCAGAGCAGCGAGTAGCCAACCTTGGCCACTACATCCGGTCCGACAAAACGAGCGTCGGTTGCCTCGTTCTGGCCAAGCGCGCGCGCGATGGTCTCTTGGTCGACCTCGCCACCGCGATCGGTCCACAGTTCGAGACTGTCGTCGAGACCGAGGAGGAGGCGCTCTTCGTCGTGATCGAGGATCACTGCATGGGTCGTCTCACGGAGGGGCGTGACACGGACGCTGCCGTCCGAGAGATTCCAGCGCTCAACCCGTTCGTCGACGTGAACCAGCGCTGACGAGTCACGAAGCAAACCGAGGAAACGAACGCCACCGGGCCGCGTTTCTTGATGGAGGAGCCGTCCTTCCCTATCGAACCAGAGAATGCCGTCGTCATGTTGGCCGACGTACCTGCCGCCGCGATCGATTCGAATCCGGGTGAGGGTTCCCTCGTGTCGGAAGAGCTGTTCGCCGTCCCGGTAGACCGTCGTCGTGCTCGTATCGCGGGTGGCGCAGTGAAGGCTCCCTGCGGGGGAGACGAACGCCGTGCTCTCGCTGTGGTTAGGACAGGTCGAAACAGGGGTGACGGTTTCCCGGTCGAGGTCGATCGCGACGAAGGTCTCGCCCAGGCCAAAGATGGTGGAGCCTGCGACGACCGCATGGGTGACCGGCGCAGCGGGGACAAGGCGGCGAGTGACGACGAAGGACGGGTCGCGAACGTAGAGCGCGACGTCTCGGTCGTCGGCGCCCGCCCAGAGTGTTCCCTCCGCGACTCGTGCGAGCGGACGCTGTAGTGGTTCTTGCCGAAGGTAGCGTCCGCTTCGGCCGTCGAAGACGGAGCTGCATGCGATAACCCAGTTGCCCCCATCGAAGAGACCTCCCACTCCACAGGGCCGCACAACGCGAAGCCCCCAGGAGGCGACCTCCGCACGACGTAGGTCATCGTGCGGCGGCTGCGCAGGTGAGGCCGGGCTCGAGAGCTGTGCTTTGGGACCTCCGCACGACAGCACGAAAACGACGAGGATGTGCTTCATCGCCGAGGAGTACGATCCGCTTCCAAAATCTCTTCCCGGAGACCTAATCCGGTCCGCTGACCTGCGGTCCACTCACCAACGAGAAACGGCCGGGGGAAAGCCCGGCCGTTTCATCGTCATTCAGTCCGCGTCAAAACGGAATGTCGTCGTCGCCGAAGTCGTCGGCCGGGAAGTCGTCGTAGCCGCCGCCACCACCGCCGCCGCCGCCGCCGCCTCCGCCGCCGCCGCCGCCGCCGCCGAAGTCACCTCCGCCGCCGCCGTCGCGTCCGCGTCCTCCGCCGAGGAGCAGGATCTCGTTGGCGCGAATGTCGGTCGCGTAGCGCTTGTTGCCTTCTTTGTCGTCCCACTGACGGTACTGAATCGTTCCTTCGATGTAGATCGTCTGTCCCTTCGAGAGGAACTTGTTCAGGGCCTCCGCGCGCTTGCCCCAAACGATGACGTTGTGCCACTCGGTGCGCTCCTGCCGCTCCCCGGAACGCGTCATAAAGCGTTCGGTGGTCGCGAGCCGAAGGCGCATGCGAGCGGTTCCCCCTTGCGTGAAACTCAAGTCCGGATCCTGTCCCAGGTTTCCGATGAGCATCACTTTGTTCAAACCTTCACGTGCCATTGGCCACTCCTCATCTGGCGGTCGATCATCGACCTCGCCCATCGCAGCTGCGATGTAGCCGCGAACCTACCCGCGACCTGTGACAGCGGCAACGCGTGAGTTATCCACAGGTCTTTCCACTGCGGCGGGTGCGTTTCTAGCGCGCGACGTACGCGAAGACGGTCTCGGGATGCGTGTCGGTGACCATCAAAAACCCGTCTTCGTAGCGAACGACGCCCTCCCAGTTGCGGGAGTCGCCGCCGAGGGCGAGCTGCACGGGAGCTCGGCCGGTGACCTCTACGCCGTCCGGCGCGTTTCGAAGCTCGACGAGGCGCTCGACCATGGGACGAACGCAGTGGGTGTCGCCGTCGCCGAAGCGCTCCCGAAGCGCGCAGGGACCGACGGTCCACTCCGTCTCTGGATAGAAGTAGTTCGTGACCCAGAAGCGACCGTTCGCGTCGACGCTTGTTGCGTCGGTGACGCGATACTCGAGGGGGGCCATCGGCACGCTGTCGATCGGCTTCAGATCGCGGTCAAAGCGAAGCGCGCGAGGTCGGGGGTTCGCTGCACCGTTGGCTTCGTGAAAGACGACCACCTCGGTCGGCGTCAGCGTGATCGCCTCGTAGCCGAGGTTGTCGATCTCGGTTTGGCTGTGGATGCGGACTGCGCCCGCGACGTCGATGGTGACGAGATCGCCTTCGTCTCGTCGGTCGACGCGCCCTTGCAGGAGAAGGCCGTCCATCGAGATCTCGCTGTCGAGCTCCACGGTGAGGTAGACCCGGTCGCCGTCAAAAGCGACGGCTTCGAAGCCCTGATAGCCCGGAACGCGAAGAAGACCCGGCGCGCGGATCGCGACCGCGGACGGCTCGACCGGCTCGTTGCGTTCGATCGCGCGTGCGAGTTCGGCCTTGCCGACGCGAAAGATGGAACCGTCCGCATCCGCAACCGGGTACTGGTTCGGGAACTGCGGGAGGATGATCAGTTCGTCCCCGTCCCACGCGAGACCGCTGATCTCCGAATCTCGATCGCTCAGGGGGCCCGTAAGGGCAAGCGCCTGAACCTGGCTCTCCGGCGGTCGATGCACGTCTTCGCGCGCAAAGGCCAGCCCCACCGCGATGGCGGCGACGCCCACGATGACGACGATCGCGATGTTGCGCTGAACGAGGCTCATGGCTCGACCCGAATCCCCATTATGACCATTTTTGGGGTTGGTCACGCCAGCAGGGATCGGGCGAGCCAGAGCGAGGCGGGAATTGACGCAAGGCTTGCGAGCGAGGAGCCCACGATCGTCTGCGTGATCGTGCCCGTTCCAACCTGCATTTCTCGTGCGATTGCGAAGGTTGTGATGGCTGCAGGCATGCTCGCGAGGACGAAGAGCACCTGCGCTTGCGCCGCCGAAAGAAGCGAAAACGAGAGGCCCAAACGACACGCGCCAAGGGTGAGCGCCGGCATCACGAGAAGGCGGACCGCGATGTGCTGCGTCGCAGCGCCGGTGAGCTGGCGAACGCTTCGTTGATGCACGCGAATGTAGAGGCCGAGAAGGAAGAGTGCGACAGGCGCAGCCGACCCGCCGAGGGGTGCGAGGATCTCGACGCTGCCGTTACGAACGCCGGCCGGGAGCCACCGTGCCGCGAGACCGACAACGGGCGCCCACAGGAGCGGTTGCAGGAGCACGCGACGAAGGTCGACAGATTCCTTACCGCCGCTCCAGCGAACGAGGAGCCACGGGCCGAACGCCATCGACAGGCCGACGTGCATCGCGACGGCAAGGGACGCGATGCCGACCGACTGGTCGCCGTAGGTTTGAACGACGACCGGGAGGCCGAGGTAGGCGACGTTGCCGAAGGATGCGACGAGCGCTAGCGAACCGCGGTGACGAGGTGCGAGTTGGCGACCGAGGGTGCCGATGAGCGCGAGCGCGACGAGAAGTACGCCGGGGATCACGGCCCAGAAGAACGCGTTCGTGGGCAGTGCGAATTCCGCGTCCGCGATCCCGCGAAAGACAAGGGCTGGGAACGCGATGTAGAGCGCGTAGCGATTGAGGTGAAAGATCGCCCTGTCGGTGTCTGGAAAGAGACGCCGCGTTGCGGCTCCCAGAAGCACCGGAAGCAGCAAGGTCAGCGCGCGAGTCACGATCTCGGGAGCCATGGCCGCGCGCTCGGTGTATCAGAGTTGGTGAGCGCATGACCGGCGAAGGTTCGAAAACGACGACGGGCGAGGCGGAAGTCTATGTTCTGGGTCGCGAAACCCGGCCAGGGCGCGATGGCTGGAGCGTGACGTACTGGGCGTGGTCCGCGGAAGGGCCCGTGCGACTTCGGCTGCCGCCGCAGAAGGCGGTCTTCTTTGTCCCGACGGACATCGCGACGGAGCGCGGGGAGCGGCGCCCGGTCGAGCTTCGAACCCTCGATGGAAGAGCCGTCGACGCCATCTACTTTGCGAACAAGCACGACCGCGATCGCGAGGCGGCGCGGCTTCGCGAGGCTCACACGCCCGCCTGGGAAGACGACGTCAAACCTGCCGACCGCTACCTGATGGAGCGTTTTGTCACCGCCGGCGCGCGCGTTCGGGGGCCGGTGCGTAGCGAGGGTGGGATCCGAACCTTCTTGCGCCCGCGTTTCGAACCCGCGGATGTGGTTCCCGATCTCTGTGTGTCGTCCTTCGACGTCGAGTCGGAGGGCATCGACGGACCGCTGATCAGCGTGGCGGTTGTGACCGGCGACGAAGAGCGGGTCTTTGTTCGTGGGGAAGGACCGGATCTCGACGGCGTGAGCTACTACTCCGACGAGCGCGGCGCCCTCACGGGGTTTCTCTCCTACATCGCCGAGCGCGATCCCGACGTCCTCATCGGCTGGAACTGCATCGACTTCGACCTCGCCTACCTCGAGGATCGCTGCCGCGCGCTGGGCGTACCGTTCACCCTCGGTCGCGACCGCCTGCGAGCCGCGGTTCTTCGTGGCGATGCGCAGACGGCGTCGGTCGCGCGCGTTCCCGGACGGGTCGTCCTCGATGGCATCACCACCATGCGCGCGGCGACGTGGTCCTTCGAGCGTTGGGGGCTCGAACACGTAGCGCAGGCCCTTCTCGGTCGCGGTAAAGCGATCGAAAAAACGGGTGATGCAGTGGAGGAGATTCTTCGTCTCTACCGCGAGGATCTGCCGGCGCTCATCGAGTACAACCTCGAGGACTGCCGCCTTGTCCGCGACATTTTTCAGGAGGCGCACGTGCTCGAGTTTGCGATCGAGCGGCAGCGTCTCACCGGCCTGACCATGGACCGTCGCGCGGGCGCGGTGTCGTCCTTCGACCACCTCTACCTTCCGCGGCTCCACCGGAAAGGTCGCGTCGCGCCTTCGACTGGGACCAATCCCGAACCGATCCGCAGTCCTGGCGGCTACGTTCTCGATTCGATCCCCGGGATCCACCGCGACGTTCTCGTGCTCGACTTCAAGAGCCTCTACCCGAGCCTGATTCGCACCTTTCGGATCGACCCCTATGGTCTCGCCCTCGGCCTCGAGAAAGGCACCGGGCTCGAGAAAGGCACCGGGCTCGAGGGATTCGGCAACGCGCTCTTCGATCGCGACAACCACATTCTGCCCGCCTTGATCGAGGAGCTCTGGGCTGCGCGGGACGAAGCGAAGCGAAAGAAGGACGCCGCCCTCTCCCGGGCCATCAAGATCCTGATGAACAGCTTCTACGGCGTGCTTGGAACGCCCGCCTGCCGCTTCTACGATCCGCGTCTTGCGAGCTCTATCACCCTCAAGGGGCACGACGTTCTTCAGCGAAGCAAAACCTGGATCGAAGAGCGCGGCTACAAGGTCATCTACGGCGACACCGACTCACTTTTTGTCCTCGCCGGTAGCGAAGAGGGTGACGCGATCGGAACCACGCTCGCGCAGGAGCTGAACGATTGGTGGCAGGCCGAGATTCGCGGGGCCTACGGCGTCGAGAGTGCCCTCGAGGTGGAGTTCGAAACGCACTACCGGCGCTTCTTGATGCCGACGATGCGCGGATCGAGCGCCGGAAGTAAGAAGCGCTACGCCGGCACCGTGGAAACGCCAAAGGGGCCGAAGCTGATCATCAAAGGGCTTGAGGCGATCCGCACGGACTGGACGCCTCTCGCGCGGCGCTTTCAGGTCGAGCTCTTTCGGCGCGTCTTTGCGGAGGAGGAGTACGCGAGCTGGATTCGCGATCTCACCGGACGACTCTTCGAAGGCGACCTCGACGACGAACTCATTTTTCGAAAGCGGATTCGCCGGCCCCTCGACGAGTACAAGGCCACCGGGGCGCCGCCTCACGTGGTCGCCGCGCGTCAGATCGGCGGCGACGTTCGTCACGTGGAGTACGTCATGACGACGCGCGGCGCGCAGCCGGTTGGGCACGTGAGCGCCACCCTCGACTATCACCACTATCTCGAAAAGCAGCTCGCGCCCGCGGGCGACGTGATCCTCGGGTTTCTCGGTGACAGCGTGATGCGCCTCGGCGGTCGGCAGCTCAGCCTCTTTTGAGGTCACCGCGCTTCGAAACCGATCGAGGGGTCGCCCTGGTACGCGCCTTCGTCGATGGCGATACGCTGCGCGTGTTCGGGGATCGAAAGGAACGAGTGCTCTCCTGCCCGAACGTAGTGCTCGATCGTCTCGCCGCGCTCCGCAAAGGTCAGGAGGAAGTGCGTCCGTTCGCATCCACCGATGTAGTAGTGGCCAACGAGCAAGCGGTCCCCGCTCTCGTCTCGCCATGAGTAGGCCCAGCGCTCCGCGCCGTAGCTGCCGTAGCGGTCCATGACCGCCTTGCCCCAGGCAAGGTCTTCCTCGAAACCGCCGAACTCGCTTGCGTCCGAGAGCGCCACGCGAAGGAACGTCCCGTCGCAGGTGTACGCGCGAACGTCGGAGGGATCGCCCACAAAGGTTCCCGCTTCGCCCTCGAAGTCGCCGCGTTCGTTTCGCGTGAGGCGGGTGCAGTCTTCGAAGCGATCCGCAAACGAAACCTCACCGCTTGGCAGCGCTGCGTCGGCTCCCCGCGAAAACCAGAGCAGGGTGTCCCCCACCCGAACGACAACGTGCGGACCGACGAAACGTCCGGCGGGTTCGGAGCGCCGGTTCGGATCGCTGGACGCACGCGTCACCGGTTCACGATCGAGTTCGCCGCCGCGATCGGTCCACACCTCGACGTTGCCGTCGAGAAGGAGCAAAAAGCGCTCGCCGTCGCGATCGAGAAGGGCTGCATCGGTCGCTCCCTGCACAGGCGAGACCTCGAGCTCCTCGTTCGCGTAGCGCCAGCGTTCGATGCGACCCTCCGCGTGGACCAGCGCCGCGTCTTCGAGCAGCGCGAGAAGGCGAATCCGGTCCGGACGCGCTTCCCGGTGGAGCGGCTCTCCCTCGGCGTCGAACCAGAGAAGGTCGTTTTCGTGCTGGCCGACGTAACGCCCCTGCGCGTCGACGCGAATGTTGTCGAGGTACCCGTCGTCGCGCAGGAGGACTTCCCCATCGCGAAAGAGCGTCGTCGTTCCTTCTTGGTTGGCGTAGCAATGCAGCTGCCCGGATGGGGAGACAAAGACGGTGTCGTTGTTGGCGCAGGTCCCGTCGACCGGGGCGATCGTTTCGTGTTCGAGGTCGATGGAGATGACGCCTTCCCGGCCCACGCCAAAGATCCGTGAATCGAAAAAGGCCGCTCGGGTGACGGGCTTGTCGAGGGCAAACCGGCGCGTGACCGCGAAGGAAGCATCCCGGACGAGGAGCGCAACGTCGTCGTCGTCAGCGCTCCAAAACCCGCTCGCCCAAAGGGTGCCCTGCGGCACTCTCGCGAGGGGGCTTTGATTGGGTTTTCGCTGAAGGTAGCGCCCGTTCGTGTCGAAGATGGAGTTGCAGGCGAGAAGCCAGTCTCCTCCGTCGAAGAGCTTCCATCCCCAGCTGCAGGGCCGGACGAAACGAAGACCCCACGAAGCCAGCGCTGGCTCGACCTGCGCCGGTTCGATTCGAGGCGCCGGCTGCGGCTCGGGTGTGGGTCGCGCGAGAGGCGCTTCGCTTCCTCCACAGGCCAGGGCAAGAACGACGAGGGCGTACTTCATCGCTGGGGAATACGGCCCCCTTCCAGATTCTCTTCCCGGGCAGAGCCTGACGCGGGAATGAAGTTCGGGCAGCATGCGCCGATGGAGCTCGCTCGCTGGGTCGCCGATGCCGTGGGTGCGACATCCGCCGTGCGCGTCGAGCGAATTCAATCGCTCTGGAGCGGCTACGGCGAGCTCGTCCGCTTTCGCCTTGAGGGCGCTCCCCTCGAAACGGTGGTGGTGAAAGACGTCCGGCCGCCCAGCGACGCGTCGCATCCTCGGGGGTGGAATGGCGATCGCTCGCACGCGCGAAAACTTCGCTCCTACGATGTCGAAGGGAACTGGTACGCGACCTACGCCGAGCGCTGCACCGACTGCCGCGTGCCGCGATGCTTTGCCCAGCAGCATCTTCGCTTCGCCCTGGAAGATCTCGACGCCGCCGGCTTCGAAGGACGCGGGCTCCGCGACGGTCGCATTCAAGGCTGCCTCGACTGGCTCGCGCGTTTTCACGCCACCTTTCTTGGCGTCGAACCCGAAGGCCTCTGGCCCGTCGGTACCTACTGGCATCTCGAAACGCGGCCCGATGAGTTCGACGCGATGGACGCTGGGCCCCTCAAAGACGCAGCGGCCGCGCTCGACGCGTCGCTCCGCTGCTGCCGCCATTCCACGCTGGTGCACGGCGACGCCAAGATCGCAAACTTTCTCTTTTCACCAAGCGAGGTTGCCGCCGTGGACTTTCAATACGTCGGCGGCGGCTCTGGGATTCGCGACGTCGCGTACTTTCTCGGTTCGGTCCTCGGCGAACGCGAGCTCGAACACCACGCCGCCGACTGGCTCGATCGCTACTTTGAGACGTTCGCTGCGGCGGCGACTCGGCGCGGTCACGACGCGTCACCCATCGAAGACGAATGGCGCGCCCTCTATCCGATCGCGTGGGCAGACTTCGAGCGCTTTCTCGCGGGCTGGGCACCAAGTCACCGAAAGCGTCACGGCTATTCCGCGCAGATGACAACGCTGGCACTCGCTCAGCTCTGATAAAACGGGACGACTTCGAGCGAAGAGACGATGCGTATCGACGTTCAAGCTCAATCGAAGTCCTCCCACTCCTCCATCTCGATCGTTAGCTTCATCATCAATCCGCGATTGCCGCCGAGTACCACTCCGTCGTCGCATGGTGCGACCGACCAAAAGTGCTCCCGTGCTTCAACACCTTCCAGAGGCGCCCACGAATCGCCGTCGTCACTGAAGAGAAGCGTTCCGCTCGCACCGACAACGAGAAGGCCTCCGGGGAGGGTCGCGATGTCTTCAAGATCTGCGGAGGTGCCCACTCGGAGCGCGGACCACGAGGTTCCGTCGTCGGAGCGATGCAGCTGTCCGCGATCCCCCACCGCGAGCAGTCCGCCGTTCGGTGTTTCGCTAACGGCACAGATCGGAGCGGACTGGGAGAGCGCGACTTTCGAAAACGTCTGCCCGTCGTAGCGAAGCGTCTGGTCGCCAATGAAGAAGAGCTGTCGCTGACAGAAAAACACACCGAGCAAACGCCCCCCGCCCCGGTACGCCTGTTCCCACTGCTCTCCGTCTTCGGAGCGAAGAACAACGCCCCCGTCGCCACATGCCCAGATCGCGCCGAACGCCTCACACACGCGGTAGAGACACGCGGGCGCCGGGGTGTCATGGCAGGTCCACGTGTCGCCTTCATCACCAGTGGTCGCGACGGTGCCGTATTCGCCCACCACCACGATGTCGCCGGAGTCGCGCACGCAGTGACCGCGAAGTCCGGAGGTCGGAGGCGTATTCCTTCGCTGAAATGAGCGACCGTCCTTCGACGTTAGCCAAGTGGAGCGGTGGTAGGTGCCGCCCGACGCATAAATTGCTTCGCCCACCACGGTCACGTTTGCGATGAACCCGAGCTCGCCGTCCGCCGCCTGAAGAACCTGCAATTCCGAAACCATTCCCGACGATCCGCACCCCCTGCGACAAACGCCAGCAAAAACTCAATAGAAGGGCGTCAGGATTCGTCCAAGGCCTGAAAAGAGCGACCCAAACGCCCACGTGCTACCGTGCCCTCTCGCCCTGAGATCCCCTTGACTGACGCGACCGCCGATGCCCCGGGCCCCACCGCGGGGCCAGTCCGGAAGCCGAAGCGAGGTCGGTTTTTTCGTGGTGTTCGCATCACCGCCTGGATCCTCGCGATCTTTCTTTTTGGCGGAATGGCGCTCACCCAAACGGAGTGGGGCGAGCGCAAAATCGGTGAGCTGGCGGTGCAGGCGATCGAGGACCAGCTCGGCCTCGAAGCGAGCCTTGGCAACGTGGAAGTCCGCTTTGGGTGGCTCCCGCCCGACGTCTTCGTTCACGCGGCGGACATCGACCTCGACCACCCCGAGCACGGCGATTTTGTCGATGCCGACTCGCTCATCATTCGGCCTTCGCTCGCTGCGTTTCTTTCCGGAAGCGTGGACCTCCAAACCATCGAGGTGAACCAGCCGACGGTGCATCTCATCGTGGAAGACGGAAAGGTGATCAACCTGCCCGAGCTACCGGAGAGCGGTGACGGTCCGACGGAGCTTCCCTTCGACCGCCTGAGGATTCGAGGCGCAGCGGTTCACGTCGACGCGTCTCCCTATGCGACGGGCGCCTTGCGCGATCTGAGTTTGCAGATCGATGCGGACGGGAACGCGATGCACGTCGAGCTCGACTGCGAAGACGGCGACGTGCATCACGCCAACGGCACGAACGTGCTGCAGCGTTTGCTTTTCGAAGGCGACGTCAACCTCGACGAGGGCGTGCTTCGTCCGCGCCGCGCGGCGTTTCGCACGCCCTTCTTTCGCGTCCTGGTTCGCGACGCAACGATTCCGTTCGATCTGGAGGACGGATACGAGGGCGAGGTCTTTGCGCGCGTTGACCTCGCGCACCTTCATCGGCTTCCGACGGCCGTCGAGCTTCCTCTCGAGGGCGTCGTCGAAGTGGAGGCGAACCTGCGTGGCCAGGGCGATCAACCCGCAGGAACCGGAACGCTGCGCCTTCAAAACGTGGTGATCGACAACAAATGGGGTCTCGGCGAGGAGATCGCGCTTGAGCTCGAAGGCGACTACCGAAGCCTCACTCTTCAGGAGGGCAGCGTCGCGCATCTTCTTCACGGCGGTGACGTGAACCTGACCGGAACGATCGGACTCAATCCTGACGACGGCTTTCCCATCGACGTTCAAGCAGACATCCGCGACCTCAATCTCGGCAAGCTGATGGCCCAGCTGCGGGTGACAGATAACTCGATCGTGTCATGGCCCATGAGCGGTCGCGGGACGCTTCGGGGCACGCTTCGGCCCTTTGCGATCGAAGGGCCCCTTCGTATTCGAACGCGAAACTTTCTGGTGACCGTCGAGCCGTGGCACCAGCGAAACCGCACCCGCATCATGGGCGTCGAACAGGGCACGATTCGAGGGCGCTGGCGCTTTGACGAAGAGGCCGCGAAGTTTACTGACGTCCTCCTCGACACCGGCCGCTCGCAGGTGCATGTGCCGATCGTTCATCTCGGCTTCGACAACCGCGTGCAGGTCGAGGCGCACTCCACGAACGTGAATCTCGCGGATGTTAGTCCGCTCACGACGTTTCAGCTCGACGGCACAGGGTCGGCGCACGTCTATCTCGACGGGAGTTTCTTTGAGCCTCGCGTTCGTGGCTCGACGGGCATTCGCGACTTCGCCTTCGACACGTTTCCGATGGGCGATGTCGAAACGGACTTCCGCGTTCGGGAAGACTATTTTGCGATCCTCTTTCCGAACATCCGTGCGGAGAAGAACACCAGCCGCTATCGCATCGACGACCTGATGCTCGACTTCAAAGACGAGCGCATCGAGGTCACCGGTCATCTGCGTGCGAGCCGGGTCACGCTCCAGGACGTCTATCACGTCTTTCATTACGAAAACGACGAGCGCTACACGCCTTACCAGGGTGTTGGGCGCGGTCATATGACCCTTCGCTACACCTACGATTGGCCGAACGACGGACCGAACGGGACCTTCACGACCAAGATGGAGTTCGACTTTCTGCAGGCGAACTTCGCGGACATCACCTTCGATCGCGGGCGCTTTCGCGGAGACTTCGTCTGGCACGATTTCACCCAAGGCCTCGACGGAGGCGACCTCTCCATCGACGAGTTCGAGCTGAACAAAGAAGGTGGGACCCTTGCGGTCTCGGGCGACATTCGTCCCGAGCGACGAGGTGATGGACCAGCGCGACTCCGTCTGACCGTCAGCGCCGATCAGCTCGCCATCGCGAGCCTCGAAGGCATCGGCGATCGCATGCCGGAGCTTCAGGGAATCGTCTCCGTCCTCGGCGAGATCCGCGGCACGCCGGACATCCCACGCATGCACCTCGATCTTGCGGTCACCGGTCTTCGGTGGGGAGGTGCCTACCTCGGAGACGGCCGCGCTTACGTACGCCTGACCGACCGCAGCGATCCCTGGGTAGCGGAAGCCGCGCGCTGGGACGAAGTGCCCGAAGGCGTTCCCTGTGCGCACGCTCGTTACGGCCTCGCGCAAGGACGCTGGCGTCCTGGACCGCCGCTTCGCACGAGCGAAGGCTTGATCGCGCGGCTCGATCGGCCGATGGCTTACCTCGTCTGCGGAGAAGGGCTCGGGGGTCAGGTCAAGATCGACACCGCGATCGGCTGGACCGACGTGTACCCGCTTCGCGGCGTGATCGATTTTGCACGCCTTCGTTTGGATCCGCTTCTTCGGGAGTCGCTGCCCGACCGCGACGTGGGCGGTCGCATCTCGGGGCGCCTCGCGTTCACCGCGGGTTCGATGCTCCGGGATGGTTCCCTCGGCGGCTTTGTGCACCTCAATCGCGTTCGCCTCGTCGCGCGTGACAACGTGCAGGACCGGCGCTTTCGTCTGCGCAACCAAGGGCCCATCGACGTGCGCCTCCAGCGCGGCGGATTTGCGATCGAGCGGGCGGAGCTCCTCGGACCGAGTGACACGACCCTCTCGGTGAGCGGTGGCGGCGACGCGCGCGGGCGCCTTGGTGTGCAGCTCGACGGCATGGTCGATCTTGCCGCCCTCGAAACCCTTTCGACGGATGTCGCGCGAAGCAGTGGGCAGCTTCGACTGCGCGTCAACGTGGGCGGGCAGATCAACGATCCACGGCTCACAGGCAACGCAGAGATCACCGACGGGCGACTCGCGCTCCGGCGGCTCGACTTTGCCGAGGTAGAAGACCTCCACGGGACCATCGAGTTCAGCGAGCGGCGGGCACTCTTCGAAGGCTTTCGCGCTCGCATTGGCGGCGGGCGTTTCGGCCTCGAAGGCAGCGCGGCCATTCGTGACGGCGCGCTCCACGACTACGGCTTCGACATGCAGCTTCGAGACGCGCAGCTCCGACCGGATCAGGGCATCGTGGTCGGGCTGGACGCACAGGGGCGACTGGCGTGGCAGAGCGGCGAGCGCCTTCCTCTTCTCAGTGGACAGATTCGCATCGAGCGCGCCCGCTACGAGCGACCGATTCAACTCTCACCCACCATTGGGCAGCTCTACCGCCCGCAGCGCGCAGAGGTGGAGCGCTACGACCCCGACGCGGACAACCTCGCGATCGATCTCCGGATTGTCGACGCCGCGCCGATTCGAATTCGAAACAACCTCCTCGATATGGATCTGCGCATCGACGATAGCGATCAGCCCTTCCGGGTCGTGGGCACCGATCAGCGCTACGGGATTCTCGGTCGCATCGACGTGCCGCGCGGCAAGGTGCGCTTTCGAAACACCGACATGGACGTTCGCCGTGGCGAGATTCGCTTCACCGATGAAACGCGCCTCGACGCGAGCTTCGACGTCCTCGCCGAGACCGAGATTCGGCGCCAGCAAACCTCGCAGGATCTAACCGCACCGACGTGGCGCGTGCAGGTTCGCGCGCACGGCAACATGGACGGCTTTCGCCTCGACGCGAACAGCCAGCCGCAGCTCTCGCAAGAGGACCTCATGCTGCTCCTGACAGTGGGCATGACCTCCAACGAAGCGCAGCAGCTGCAGGCCGGCGACGTGGGCGGAACCGCGCTCGAAGCCCTCTCAGCGATCGCGGGCGTGAACGAGGAAGTGACCAACGCGGTCCGCGTCATCGATGACTTTGCAATCACCACTCGCTACTCCCCGGTGACCGGTCGCCCGGAACCCATCGTGACCGTCGGCAAACGCATCACCGATCGCGTTCGCTTGAGCGCAGCGACCGGGCTCACCGGGCAGGAGCGCACCTTTCAGACGGGCGTGGAGTGGCAGGTTGGCGATCAGACCTCGTTCCAGGTGCTCTACGACAACATCAACCGCGAGTCCTCGGGCGGCATCGGCAACCTCGGCCTCGATTTTCACTGGCGCCTCGAGTTCGAGTAGGCGCGGACGACTCGCCGGAGCGAAGGCGTGTTTTCTAGCTCGGCGGATCGTTGCGCTCCACCTTCGCGGGAGTGAATCGCGCTTCATCGTCCTCAATGAATGAAGCTTCAACGCGTGATGGATCGCAAAACGAAATGACGCGCCGCGCCGGTATCGACGCGACGCGTAATGCGCCAGTCCTACGCAGTCGTGACAGCTAGGCGCGCAGATGGCTACGCGGCTCGCCATCGATACGTGGGCTTACGCGAGGCGACACACCCACCCTTCAACACGAAGGTCGAAGCGGGCGTTGAGGGCCTCTCGGGAAAAGCGGAGAAGCTCCTGATCTTCGAGATCATCTCGCCAATCGTTCGGGATCGCGACGTTCTGGTCGGTCATCGCCTGAAGACCTTCGAAGATGTTGGAGTCTGCGTCGTCAACGATTCGGATCATGTACTGCATGGGTTCGTTCCCCCCTGGGAAGTCTTTCGCTCCTGGAGAAAGCACGACCCGTTCCGTCGCGAGCTTGTGACGCAGCGCGTCGACCGAATGACGATTCATTCGGCGGTCATTACTCGGCCGGTGGAATCACCATCACCGGACACGTCGACATCCGCACGACGCGTTCCGCAACGCTTCCCAAGAGGATGCGACGTAGCCCCGTGCGACCGTGCGAACCGACGATGATCAAATCGCTCGACGCGCTCTCCGCGTGTTCGGCGATCGCTTCGCCGGGCGAGGCGTGTCGAAGCACGACCGGGGTTGCAGTGCACTCGCCGAGAAGCTCACTGCAGAGCTCTTGGAGTTTCGTCTCCGTTTGCTGGATGACCTCATTCGCGGCTTCGTCGAGGAGCTTCGCAGGACCGGGCAAGAGTGTCGGCGCCTTATAAGGCGAGGGATCGAAAACGTGGACAAGCGTGATGTGGGCTTGGTGCTGCACGCCGAAGAAGCGCGCGGCTTCCAGTGCAGCACGGCTCGCCGCAGAAAAGTCGGTGGCGACAAGAAGAGACTTCGGCGGAAAGAGACCCATGCCCTTCGATATCACACCGTCGTCGAACGAAAGCGGGCAAAAATGGCGCTTGCTGCAGTGCACTTCAGCAGACAGCCTCCGGCGTGCTTCTTCGCATCGCGCATCCGACGCCCCTTCTTCGAGGGCGTTTTCGCGCGCGCTACGATCGCTTTATCGCCGAGATCGACCTCGACAGTGGCGAGCGTATTCGCGCGCACTGCGTGAACCCAGGTCGGATGGAAGGCATCGTTCGCCCTGGCGCTCGCGCATGGGTGAGCAAGGCGCCCCCCGAGCGAAAGCGAAAGCTTGCGTATACGTGGGAGCTCGTGGACGACCAGGGACTCTTGATGGGCGCCAACACCGTCGCGCCGAATCAAATCGTCGAAACGCTCCTTCGTGCACGCGTCCTCAGCGGACTGAAACGCTATCGCAACCTTCGCCGCGAGGTTCGCTACGCGGAGGGGTCGCGCGCGGATTTTCTCCTCGAGGGATCGCGCCCTCATTTCGTCGAGGTGAAGAACTGCCACCTCGTGTACCCCGATGGACGCGGGTATTTTCCAGACTCGGTGAGCGCGCGCGCTGCGCATCATATGGAAGCTCTCGCGGAGGCGCGGCACGATGGCGCCAAGTGCACCGTCGTGTTTGTGGTGCAGCGTCCCGACGCGCGGGCGGTGCGACCGTCGCGTCTTCATGATCCCAACTTTGCCGAAGCGGCCTGGGAAGCCTGGCGGGCTGGGGTTCGGTTTCGCGCGCTCCGTGTTCGCGTGACCCCCAAAGCCTACGAAGTTCTCGATGAGATCCCGGCCGAACTGCGGCGCTACGACGCCTCGAGGCTCGTGCCCTGGCGGGCCGAAAAGCTGCCCTACTCGGGCTGGATTCGCTCGCGTTAGATCCGCGCTTCGACACAACCTCCGCGCGGTTCGACCGAAAAGCGGCCGTGCCTCGCTATTTCGCAGTCGTTTTTATGCTCAGCGCGTGCGCGCACAGTCCCGCGCCTCCCGCGTCGCAGAGCTGTGTGGGCGTCAAAGAGCAATACCGGTTCACCTTGGTCGAGCTCGCGCAGAAAGCTCTCGACGACGCCAGCCACGGCTGCCGAGCCTCCTGCGAGTCGGACGAAAGCGCACTGATTGAGCTCGGCGCGCGGGCCCTCGCCCTCGCCACCCGCCTGGAGGACCACCGAAGCTTCGCAACTCTCCCAGCGCCGCCAGCCGGGTCGGGAGAAGCCGTTCGCGTAGCGCATGAGCGGGCGACGATGGCCCAGCGACGCTGGCGAAGCTGCCGGCACTAAACGCCCGCATCACTCCCAACGGCGTCTCCTCACCTCAAAAACACTCGGCATTTCCTCAGCTCGCAGACATGAGCGCACCCGAGCCGCGGATCGACTGACGAGAGGTTCGTCGAAGCGTTCTCGGCCGTGGCACCTCCGCCCGCGCGGAATGCTGCAGGACGCCCCGCGCCTGCTATGCTCGGGCGCGGTGGCCGCTCCTCTCCCTCGCCAGTTCGGAGCCTACGTGCTTCAGCGTCGGCTAGGCGTCGGGGGAATGGCAGAGACCTTCGTTGCGCGCCGCGATGGCGAAGAGGGCCTTACGCAGCTGGTCTGTCTGAAACGGGTGCTTCCGGCGTTCAACGAGGACGCGGATTTCGTCAAACAGTTTCAGCGGGAGGCGCGCATCGCCGGACGCCTTCGCCACAACAACATCGTCGGGATTCTCGATTACGGCGAGGTTCAGGGCGAGCAGTTCATGGCCCTCGAGCTCGTCGACGGAGTCGATCTTCGGGGGCTGCTCGGTAGCTTGCCCGAGCGCCGGCTCGATCCGGAAGTCGCCGCGCTCGTCGCTCTCGATTTGGCTTACGCCCTCGATTACGCCCACGAAGCGCAGGGCGGCATCATTCATCGCGACGTCACGCCTTCGAACGTTCTCTTGTCGACGCACGGTGAGGTGAAGCTCGCGGATTTTGGCGTTGCCAAAGCAATGACGGGTGCGACGGTGGCCACCGCGACTGGGTTCGTGAAGGGCAAGGTGCCCTACATGGCGCCCGAGCAGATGCGCGGTGGAGACATCGACGGCCGCGTGGATCTCTTTGCGCTGGGCGTGACCCTTTACGAATCGCTCGCCGGTCGTCGTCCCTTCGTCGGGCAGCACGACGTCGAGGTCATGATGAAGGTTCTCGAGGGGCGCCGGCCTCCTCTCGCGGAGCTCGCGCCGGATCTACCCGAGGCGCTCGTTGCGCTGGTCGAGAACCTCCTCGAGAGCGGAGCGGATGATCGACCGCCGACAGCCGGAGATGTGATCGATGCGCTCGCGGGCGCGATCGGCAACGCGTCCCGTGCGCGGGATCGTCTCGCCGCCCTCGTGAAAGAAGCGTATGGCGCGCCGAAGCCCGAGGGAGCGCAAGACACGGATCTCGCTCTCGAACCGGAGCTCCCTGCCGCCGATCCCGCGCCGGATCCCTTGGCGGCGACGGCGATGGCTCCTTCGGCGATTCGTCCGACGCCGCCTCGGCTTGCGGAAGTAGAAGCGCCGCCCGCGCCTGCACCGTCACGTCGTCGAGGGGTGATTCTCGGCTTTGTGGTTGCGCTTTTGGTGGGTGGAGGCGCGCTCGCGGTTGGACTCGCGTCGGGTGATCCTGAACCGGCCGCGAATCTTGAGCCGGAGACGGAGGTGCCTGCGCCGGAGCCCGTTGCGACCGAGCCGAGTGTGGAGCCAGCGATTCCCTCGGGGGAAGCGACGCCCGCCGCCCCGCCGGAAGAGCCCACGATGGAGGATCGACCCTCCCGACCCTCGCGCCGGGTGACGGTGACGATGGACGCGGTCGTTCCACCGACCGAGATGACTGAGATGGCACCTGTGATGGTGGAAGCGCCCGCGATGGTGGAAGCGGTGGAGATGCGCGCGGAGCCGCGTGAGCCGATGCGGACTACGCGGATGGAGTCGCTTGTGGACGTCCATGTGACCGTGGTTCCGTTCGGGTCGGTCTGGGTGGGCAATCGCCGCATGAGCTCGCCCAGGTTTCAGCTCCCGCCCGGTCGTCATGTGATTTGGGGGGGTCGAGGGGAGCGCGAGAAGCAGGAAACCATCGTGCTTCGCGACGGACAGGGGCGGCGCGAAGTCCGGATCGATCTGCCGGATTGAGTGCGCAGAATTGGCAAAAGCCATGTGCAACCGCGTGTTCCGAGGGTAATTTGGGGAATGGGCGGCAATGAAGCTCAGTTGGTTCGACATGGGGCTGCGGATCACCATCGCGTTGGCGTGTGGTTGGAGTGCGTCCGCGGCTGCCCACGACCAGCCGGAGACCGCGGACGCCCTTAGCCCGCCACCGGCACCGACCGCCGATCCTGGTGCTGCGCGTCCGCCTGGCGACGACGAACCTGAGGAAGAGGAAGAACGAGAGGTCGATCTTCTTCCGCGGGTGACGCTGGCCGAGACCGTGGGCTGGATTTTGGTGCCCGAACCCGAGCCCAGTGACCCGGAAGAGCTCGGCGAGCGTTACGTCGATCGAATGATCTGGGAGCACGCGATGCAGGATCAGCTCGCGCACATCGGCGCCGATGGCTGGTACCACCAGCTGGGTCATGCGGTGCGGCGTTCGCTTCAGGTCGACATGAACGAAGCGATTTCCGAACGCCGGGAAGGCATGAACGTCGTCGAGCGATTTGTCGACGAGCTGGGTCGCTTCGCGCCGGGACCGTCGGCGCCGCAGGGTGCGCCGGGTCCCGAGACGGCGGAACAGCGCAATCCGCAAAACCCAAACGAGCAGTGGCATGAGCAGCTCGCGGAACACATGAACCTTCGCAACGCGCCGGTTACCTGGCACCGCGTCGACGTTCGAGTCACGCAGGCGCCCGACGGAGAGCTGCTCGCGCTTTGGGTGATTCGCTCTTCGGGGAGCAGTGTCATCGATCGGGCGGTGCTTGCGGCGGTTCGCGAAGGCACGCCCCGGGTACCGCCGCCGCCCCAGGAGATTGTCGGAAACCGCCGCGCGATCATGAGCGAGTGGGCGGTCGAGGTGGGCGACGTCGCGACCTATTGGACGCAAGCCGGCTGCGTGATGGACCCGGAGGGCGGCGCCCAGTGCGCGGCAGGGGGTCGCGGGATTACGCGCAGTCGGCTCCGGCTTTTGCGCGTTCTCGACGAAGAGCATCCCTCCTTTGAGGAGGACCGTCGCGATCGGCGTCGCGAGCGCGGCCAGTGAATGTTCATCTGATCGACGGCACCTACGAGCTCTTTCGGATGTACTTCGGTGCGCCGCCGGCGACGTCGCCGGAGGGCATGGAGGTGGGAGCGACGCGGGCGCTGCTTCGTTCGTTTGCGGCAATGCTGCGCAGCCCGAAAGTCACGCACATCGGCGTCGCGTTCGATCATGTGATCGAGTCGTTTCGAAACGAACTCTTCGACGGGTACAAAACCGGCGAGGGCATGGACCCCGCGCTCTACGCGCAGTTTCCTCTCGCCGAGCGCGCAGTTTCGAGCTTGGGCATGACGGTTTGGCCCATGGAGCGTTTTGAGGCGGACGATGGCCTTGCGTCCGCGGCCGCGAAGTACGCTGAAGATCCTCGCGTGTCGAAGGTCCTCATCTGCTCGCCGGACAAGGACCTCGCGCAGTGCGTCGTGAAGGATCGAATCGTGTGCTTCGACCGGCGCAAGAAGAAGCTCATGAACGAAGACGGCGTCGTTGAAAAGTTCGGCGTGGGGCCGGCTTCGATTCCCGACTATCTCGCGCTCGTGGGCGACTCAGCCGACGGCATTCCCGGCATTCCGCGCTGGGGGGCGAAAGGAGCCGCGGAAGTTCTCGCGCACTACAAGCACCTCGAACACATCCCGGACGATCCCACGGATTGGAAGATCAAGGTGCGCGGCGCGAAAACCCTCGCGGGCAACCTCGCCTATCAGCGCAAGGACGCGATGCTTTACCGCGAGCTCGCGACACTTCGCTTGGACGCGCCGATTCCGGAGGCGCTAGAGGCGATTCGCTGGAAGGAGGTCGATCTTTCTGCGCTCGAGGAGCTCGCGGCGGAGCTGGGGGATTCGGGCGTCCTCAACCGTCTTCCAGCCGCGCGGGCCGGAGACGGTTAGAACCCCGGCGCAAAGACGCAGACGGGAGCACCGGCAACCATGTCTCGAACGCAGATGTCACCGTCCATCTCGGTGCAGACGAGACACTCGGCCATGCCCCCGTCCGGGCAGAAAAGATCCCATTCTTCGTTTAAGCAAAACGGTTGGTAGTCGGCGTCAGCGCACTCGCAGCCTACGACAGGAACGTCCGCGTCAAGGGCTCCATCACCCGTATCACCAGCATCGGCAGGCTGCGAATCAGAAGCGCTATCGACGCCTGCGTCGATTCCATCGGACCCTGTATCGCGGGGGGCATCAGCTCCCCCCGCGTCGGTCGTGGTCGCAGCGTCGCTCCCCCCGTCAACTCCGGGGCGGCATGTACGATCGGTTCGATCCTCAACAAGTCCAAACGGGCACTCACGAGTTCCTCTCAGAGACGTATTCGGTTTCCCCTGGACATTCGATAGGCCCGCAGGCCGACAAAACAGCCACGACGAGCGCGGTCGTGATCGCGCAGTAGATAGACATGGGGTTTCATCGGCCGGGGAGGTCGCGTGTTTACGGCGCGACGCAGAGGTCGGGGCCAGGTCGGGGCTGACAGAGGAAGGGCGCGTTGCACGCACCGTCGCAGCAGACTTCTCCCTCGCCCGCGCACGGCTGGCAGAGCCCACCGAGGCAGCGGGAGAACGATTCGGAGCATCCGATCCCTTCGGGACAACATTCGCCGCCGATACGGCCGCAGGCGCCGCCGAGGCAGCCCCCGTCGTTGCACGTTCCGAGATCTTCGCCGCAGCTCTCACCGTCGCCAGCGCACACGCCATCGACGCAGCAGCCGCCGGCGTCACAGGACTGACCAGGGCAACAGACTTCGCTATCACCGCCACAGTCTTCAACAGCAGCGCAGGTGCCGATGCCGAAGCCAGCGCATTCGGTTCCGGGGGCGGTGCAGAAGCGCCCGCTCCCCGCGACGAAGCAACACTGCTGACCTTCCCCGCCGCAGCTGAAACCGGCGCTCTCGCACGATCCGTCCATGCACGTCGTCACCATGCCGCACGTTTCACCGGCTTCGATGCACGTGCCCGCGACGCAGCATCCTCCGTCGTCGCAGGTGTTGTCGGCGCAGCACGCTTCGTCCGCCCCGCCGCAGGTCTCGATCTCACCGGCGAGACAGACGCCGCTGGCGGTTTCCGTTCCCGAAGGAAGACAGCTTCCGCCAACGCAGCAGCCACCGCCGCCGCACTCGTCGCCAGGGCAGCACTCGCGACCGGCCGTGCCACATACCGCACAGCTTCCGTCGCCTCCGCAGACGCCGAGGCCGCAGTCGCTCCCTTCCGAAACGCAGCGGTTTTCGCCGGGGTCGCAGCAGCCATCGCCGCAGCTCGATCCGGGGCAGCAGACTTCACCAGTGTCGCCGCAGGCGCGGCAGAGTCCCTCGTCGCACGCGAAGCCACCGTCGCAGCTATCGCCGGGGCAGCAGGCTTCGCCCGGGCCCCCGCAGGTCACGCAGACGCCCTCGTCGCAGGCAAAGCCGTCGTCGCAGCTCGCGCCCGGACAGCACGCGTCACCACCGCCGCCGCACGTGGCGCAGGTTCCGCCGACGCAGACCGCGTCGCCCGCGGTGCAGAGGACTCCGCCGCAGCAGTCTTCACCGAGGGCGCCGCATCCACCGCAGCTTCCGTCCATGCACATCTCTCCGATGCGCGGGCAGGTCGAGCCTTCGCCGGTGCAGGTTCCGCCGACGCAGCAACCGCCACCCTCGCAGGTGCCGCGCTCACAGCAGGTTTCACCCGGCCCGCCGCAGCTCACGCAAACGTCTTCGTCGCAGGCGAATCCATCGCTGCAGCTCCCGTCAGGGCAGCACGTTTCTCCGCCACCGCCACAGTCTACGCAAGTGTCGCCGTTGCACGCGCCTTCGACGCAGCTTCCATCCGGGCAGCACGCGTCACCGAGGGCGCCGCAACTTGGAGGCTCCGCGCAGATGTCGTCGACGCAGATTCCTACGTCGCAGGCTCCGTCGCAGCAGGGCTGCCCCGAGTCGCCGCAGTCGACGCAAAATCCGGCAATGCAGGCGCCTTCGGTGCAGGCATCACCGTCGCAGCATTCTTGCCCGATGGTGCCGCACCCTGGGGGAACGTCGCTGTCGCGTCCTCCGTCCGGGCGGGCGGAGTCTGGCCGCGCAGAGTCGATGGCGCTATCGACGCCGCCTCCATCGGTGTCGCCTCCGTCGCCCGCTTCCGTTGATTTGCCACAACCCACCGCCGCTCCGGCAATGCAGAGCACAATCCAAGCTCGCCGCATGTCTACCTCCAAGCACCATCCACACTTCGCATGCGAAGCGCCCACCGCCGGCGCGCAGAATGCCAAAGGAGCTCCGTCGCCTCAAGGATAAGTCCTAACACCTGGTGTCGGGGATCGCGTCGAGCAGCGCTCCTCGATCGTGGGTGACGACCCACATCGTTGGCAACCTACGTCACCGGCGCTTCGGTTCGTCGAAATCACCGCCGAAATGTGGCGGCACGCTCCGTGCAGCTCGGGCGGCATGAAGAACACCCTCTTCCTTGCCAGCGTGATCGCGACGATGGGTACGGCGGACGCGCTCGCGCAGTGTGATGTCACACCGATCGCGGTCTCCTCTGTGACCACCGAACCCCGAACGCCCCCCTTCGGCCCGGGCGCAACGGCCGTCTTTACCGCAGACGGCGGCGCGGGACAGACCGCCGAGGGCGTGCCCTTCGACGTTCGCGTTACGGTGGTGTCCGGCGAGCTTCGCGAGTTTCGCGTGGCTGGGGACGACATGGCGTTTCGCGCCGATCAGCTCGGTGCGATTCAGCTTCGGATCGAGCACATAGACGCGGAGGGCGAGCTCGTTGCGGTGTGTCCGGACCTCATCTACTCGGACCTCGAGGCGGGGACGGTGCTCGAGCGCCTCACCATCGACACCGCGCTGATCGCGTCTTACTCCCTCTCGGGCGATACCGTGCTGGAGGTCGAACCCGTCCTTCCCGCGCTAACGCAGATCACGCCGGACTCCGAGAGCGAGATCTGTGACGCGGGTGAGCCTCGCTGCGCGGCGCGCGTTCAGCACGTTGCGCTCTCGAGCTTTGAGGTCGGGTTCGCGGTCTTGCCGAACTCGGACACAGTGCCGAACCGAACGTTCACGATCGACGGAGACGGTGATGCGGTGACCTTCGGCGACGATGTGGTGGTTTGCGGAGACGGTGTCGTGGAGGGCTCGGAAGTCTGCGACGACGGGAACGACGACGCGACCGACGGGTGCACGCCGTCTTGTTTTCTTTCCGATGGCGCTGCGTGCTCCGACGCGGCCGAGTGCGTAAGTCGCATGTGCCCAGGCGGCTTTTGTGAAGGCCTTTGCGGAAACGGTCGCGTGGATCCCGGCGAGCCCTGCGACGGGGGGGACGATTGCACGAGCGACTGCCGACTCGCGCTCGGCGCGGAATGCACGACCGGGAGCGTTTGCGTTTCGGGGATCTGCTCGGGGTCGTCCAACACCTGCGCGGAGTGTGAGCTCGCGGCAACCTGTGGCACCGAGTTCACGTGCACCGACGAGCGATGCGTGGCGATTCCGGGCACCGACGCGGGGCCCGGCGACGCAGGACCCGATGATGCCGGACCTGACGATGCAGGCGTTGACGACGGCGGGCTCGATGCGGGCGGGAGCGACGCTGCCGTGGCGGACGCCGGGACCTCGCCTACGGTTTCCGGTGTCGCGGGCGGCGGCTGCTCGGCAGCGGGAAGCAGTCCGGGGGGGCTTCTGCTCCTGCTCGGGATGCTGCTCTGGACGCGCCGGAACGCTTGAGCACGAAAACAGAAACGTCGTGCACCCCGAGAGCGTGCACGACGTTTCGTCCGTTCGGCGATCGCTACTGGGGCGGCGGCGCAGTTTGATGCCAGAAGGCGTAGACGCCGCCGGCGGGATCGCTGACGACCGCGAACTCGCCCATATTCGGCACCTCGCTCTTGCCCATGATCGTGGCACCGCCGAGGTCACCGTGCTTGGTGAGCGCTTCGTCCACACTCGCAACCGAGAAGTAGACCATCCAATGCGACGGCGCTTGAAGCGCGGCGCCTTCCTTCTTGCGAATGGTGCCGACCATGCGCTCGCCTTCCTTGAGGAGCGTCGAGCCAGGTCCCATCGGACTCGCCGTCCACCCCAAGAGCGCCGTGTAGAACTCCGCCATCTTCGCATCGTCCTTCGCCATCAGTTCGTTCCAGCAAACGGAGCCGTCCGGCGGCGGACCTTGCGGCGCGGGCTCGGCTTGGTTGCCCTGGAAGGGTGCGAAGACCGCCCCTTCGGGATCCTGCGCGATGCACGCTTTGCCGATGTTGGGGATGTCAAAGACGGGCGCGAGAATCGTTCCGCCGAGCTCTTTGACCTTGGCTTCGGTCGCGGTGACGTCGTCGACCATCACGTAGCCCAACCAATACGAAGGAAGATTCGGTTCGGCGGCCGCCATGCCGGCGACGGGCATTTCACCGAGCTTGAACATCAGGTAGTCGCCCAGCTCGCCCATCTTCATCTCTTCGGCGCCCCAGCCGAAAAGCGAGCGGTAGTACTCGCTGGCCTTGCTCACGTCCGTGCTCATCACCTCGTGCCACACCCACCCACGTTTTGTTTCCGTCATGTCGCCCCCTTTTGGCTGCCGGATCCATAGCAGATCACGTGTGAGGCAGCGGTAGCCTTTTGGTGAACTGACCCCAGTTTTGCGTTGTGCGAAACCTCTTCGTCGTCCTTGGCGACCAGCTGGACGCGGCCAGCCAGGCGCTCGCGGAACTCGACCCTCGTCGCGACGCGGTATTGATGATGGAGGTCGACGAAGAAGCGACCTACGTGAAGCAGCACAAACATCGCCTCGTGCTCTTCTTTGCAGCGATGCGGCACTTTCGCGATGCCCTCCGCGACGCCGGCTGGACGGTGCACTACACCGAGGTCGACGACCGGCTGAACCGCGGGAGTTTTGCCCGTGAGCTTCCTCGGTGGATCGGTAAGCTGCGGCCGAGCGCAGTGCGGGTTCGTCAGCCGGGCGACCACCGCGTCCTTCGGTCGCTCGAAGAGGCCTGCGCGAGTCGAAAGGTTCCCTTGGAAGTCGTGGAGGACGATCACTTCCTCTGTCCCCTCGACGCGTTTCGGGAGTGGCGTGCGGGTCGCAAGGTAATCGTCCTCGAGCACTTCTATCGGTGGATGCGGCGCCGCGAGGACATCCTCATGGAGGGATCGAAGCCGGAGACCGGACGCTGGAACTACGACGCGGACAACCGCTCGCCGTGGAAGAAGGGGACCTCAATCCCGACGCTTCCGGTGCATCGCTACGATGCGTTGACCAAACAGGTGATGACGATGGTGGACGCGCGCTACGCGGACCACCCGGGTGAGACGTCGACGTTTTCCCTGCCGGTCACCCGCGCGCAGGCGCTCCGCGATCTCGAGGCGTTTCTCACCGAGCGTCTTCCCACGTTTGGCGTCTACCAGGACGCGATGCCGGAGGGGGAGCCTTTCGTATTTCATTCGCGGCTCTCTTCCGCGCTCAATCTTCACCTTCTTTCTGCACGGGAGGTCGTTGGAGGAGCGCTCGCTGCGTACCGAGACGGGGGCGCGCCGATCGCTGCGGTGGAAGGCTTCGTGCGACAGGTCCTCGGCTGGCGAGAGCTCGTGCGCGGAATCTACTGGGTGGAGATGCCGGCCTACGCGGGCCTCAACGCACTCGATGCACGAGTGCCCGTTCCGGACGTGTTCTGGACAGGCGAGACGGAGATGCGGTGCGTGGCGGACGCCATGAAGAACGTGCTGACGCACGGGTACGCGCATCACATTCAGCGGCTTATGGTGCTCGGCCTTTACGGCTTGCTTCTCGGCGTCGACCCCTACGCGCTCCACGAATGGCACATGGCGCTCTACGCTGATGCGATCGATTGGGTGTCGCTGCCGAATGTTCTCGGGATGAGCCAGTACGCGGACGGAGGCATCGTTGGCACCAAGCCCTATGCGGCGACCGGGAAGTACATCAAGCGGATGAGCACCTACTGCAAGACATGCCGCTTTCGTCCGGAGCAGCGCGTGGGGGATGACGCCTGTCCAATGACCACCCTCTACTGGGATTTCTTGCTGCGAAACCGCAAGCGCCTCGCCGGAAACACCCGGATGCGGATGCAGCTGAAGAACGTGGAGCGCCTCAAGGACGCGGAAGCAAAGGCCATTCGCGCCCACGCGCGCAAGCTTCGCCAACCGAGCGGAGCGTCAGGTCTTGCCTGAAAGAAATTCGAGGGTTCGGGAATACTCGACCCCGGTCCCAGCGTAGGAAGTAGCGGGGAGCTGGCATGAGGCGGGATTTCGATAGCGCGCGAACTTCGTGGATGGTCCTCGCGCTCCTCCTCGCTCTTGGCTGTGGCGATGACGACGGTGACTGGGCCGACGACGGCGGCCTCGTCTGTGAGAGCGACGACGAGTGTGACGACGGGCTCTTCTGCAACGGCATCGAGCGCTGCGCGCCCGAACAGACGGGGGCCTCGGTGCTTGGA
>JBCDAA010000064.1:0-28790 GCA_039186435.1 Myxococcota bacterium
CGACATGGTCGGACTAACTCATTTCCGGAGCGTTGGTGCCTTCGGATGCAGCGTCGCGCTCTTCGACGCGCTGACGTCGCTGCCTCTGCTCGAGAGCGTTCGGGTCGAGGGAACACAGCGCCGCCAAGACGGACGACCGCACCTCGGCGGCGCTGTGTTCCCTCGACCCGAACGCTCTCGAGCAGAGGCAGCGACGTCAGCGCGTCGAAGAGCGCGACGCTGCATCCGAAGGCACCAACGCTCCGGAAATGAGTTAGTCCGACCATGTCGCGAAGCACGTCCGGACGAAGCCCGCTGTGCAGCGTCAGATGCGTGGCCTGGGAGACGGGCGTGCCGTCTTCGAGCGACGTCTCACCAAGGCCGATGCGAGCGCAGGCGAGGGGACGCGTGCCGCCCGCCCCGAGTACCCGGTAGAGGCGAAGCTCCCGGAGCGAAGGGAGTGCGGCAAGCGGGTCGAGCCCCTCGATGGTGCAGCCGCTCAACACGAGACTCTCAATGGCGGGAAACGCGGCGGCGAGCGCCGCGAGATCGAGCGGCTCTCGATGGAAGAGGTGCACCCAGAGCGCCTTCGTCTGCCGAATCTGCCAGCTTCTGGGCGCGCGCCCTAAGAGCTCGAGAACAAGCTGAACGCGGGCGCCGCGGGGCGTTTGATCTCGCGGCTCGTAGCGACCCAGGATGAGCTCCTCTGTCGACCGAAACCCCTCGGCCTCGGCATCCTGAAGCGAGAGACTGGAGGGTACGCGCGTCGGCCGAAGCGCAACGCCTTTGAGGAGATCCGTCCACGGTGCCTCCGCACCGAGCGCATCCACGAGGGACAGCCCCTGCCGACGCGACGCGTCCGACGCGAGAAGAAGAGCGAGAAGCGACTCGGCCTTGGTGTCCTTGGCCATGGGGCACCGCGCAGAGTAAGGCGGCACCGGCAGTGAGCAATGCACTTCAAGGCCTCTCGCATGCGCACGGAGCGCAACGGTCCACGACCTGAACGCTGAAAACAGAGCGCAATTTCCCCGGCACGACTCGTGCTCTTTCCACGGTTATGAAGTCGATCGCCCCCCTCACCCTCCTTGCCCTCGCGCCGCTGCTACTCGCCGCAGACTGCAACGACACTCCCCAAGCCTGCCAGGTCGGCGACGGGCCGATCGAGTGTGAAGGAGAACAACTGCCGAGCTGCATCAACTATTGCTTTCCGACGGTGAGCGCCGAAGAAGCCGACGGCGCAGTTTGTGTGGTCGATCCCTGCGACGAGGAAGTCGCCTTGGGCAGCGACGCGATCCTCTGCCCCAATGATTTTGCGTGCGTTCCCGATTCCCCCTCGAGCCGGACCGGGCGCTGCATTCAGCGGACCGCGTTGAGCGGCTGTGAGGCGGACGGTTCACCGCCCTGTCCGACCGGGACCTTCTGCCGTCTCTTCAGCCCGGTCTTCAAGCGACCTCACTGGATCGACCCGGCGTCGGAGGGCATGTGCATGCCCTGGATCGGCGAAGGCTCGCCCTGCCTCGAAGCGGGCAATCCCGCGAACCTCCAGTGCGAACCCGGAACCTACTGCCGTCCCATGGACCCCGAAGGAAGCGCGGACTGGCGCTGCGTTCGCGCGTGCGAAAACGACGACGACTGCCCGTGCCCGAACGACGAGTTTGAATCCGAGTGCACCAACGAGGGGAGCTCCGCGCCCACCTGCACGACCTGCTTTCGCGTCGGCAACGCCTGCGACCTCGGAGAACTCGCCCCCGAGTGTTGCGGGGACGCGATCTGCGATGATTTCGCCGACGGGGTCTCGGACGGATCGGGGATCTGCTGCCGGCAGGAGTCGGGCGCCTGCGAAACCGACGCGGACTGCTGCGGCGCCAACCTCTGTTTTGAAGGAGAGTGCGCGGAGTGCGGCAGCGTTGGCGAACCGCCGCCGGACGCGGGCTGCTGCCGTGGTCTGACAGAGCGCAACGACGTTTGCTCGGCGCCCTGTCGGTGGCAGGGCGAGACGGTCTTTGGCGGGGAAGACTGCACCCCCACCGGCGCCCACGAAACCTGCTTCGGGCGCATCGTTTGCACGCCCGCGGGCGCCGAGTGCCGCCCGCGCAATGCGGGGCCCGATCTCACCTGCAACGGAATCGACGAAGACTGCGACGGCGTGGTCGACGACGATTACGTCGAAGGATCCTGCACCGATACGCCAGCGGAGTGTCAGTCCGGATTCCGTCCCTCGACGCCAGGACGAAAGACCTGCGACTACCCGGACGAGCCCTGCAGCTATCGCGTGGGCCTGAGGAACTCCTACTGCCGACTCACCAGCGCGACGAGCTACGACGGACCCGGCGACTGCCTCGTGGGGCCGGCGGGAATCAACTGCACGAGCAACAGCCAGTGTTCGGAGGTCGAGCTCTGCGGACCTGCCCCCGATACCGACTGCAGCGGTTCCGGCGGCGGTCCTGGGTGCTGCCCCGTGGGTCCTGGCGGGACCATGTTCGCACCTTGCTGCCGCATCGACCCGGACAAGGTCGGAACCTGCTGGAACCCTCGCTGACGCATTCTACTCGCTCGATGTCGCGTACTCGAACGACACATCGATACGGTCGACGACAGCCCGAAAGCCGATCGCCTGGTAGATGCGGTTACTCGTCGGGTTTTGGGTCTCCGCAAAAAGCGCGATGTGGGTCGCCACCCCCTGCAGGTGGTTAGCGAGGTGCGCCGTGACGAGGGATCCAAAACCGCGTCCGCGAAGCTCGGGGGGCGTGTACACAAGACCGATGCGGGCCGTGGAGAGACCGCGCACCGCACCAACCGCCATCGCGCACACTTCCCCGTCCACGTCCCACAGGTAGAGGTGCTGCTGCTCGATGTGACGACCGACAACCTCGCCGATGTCGGTCGGCATCGGGCTCTCCACATCCGCAGCGAAGGCGTGCGCCCACCGCGTCGCGAGGGCCTGATCGTTCGGACCGGCACGGCGAAGGCTTCCATTCCCCGTCGGCATTTGGAGCGCCTCGAGCACGTAGAGCCGCTGCGGCACGCCGCGGGTTGCGGTCGCACCCGTCGAGGTCGTCCAGCGATCGACGAAGCCCGCCTCCAGGTCGGTGCCCAGCATGACCGCTGGCAGCTCCCGATCGCGCGCCAAGAGCTCCGGAAGAAGAAGGTCCAGACCCCCATCGGGCATCGGCGTCACGAGCAGCTTCCACGGCGGCGTCCGAACCGCGACCCCGACCACCTCACCCTGGTCGATCACCGCGAGGCGATACGCATCCTTCGCCGTGGAGCGCGCCACCCCAACCACCAGGTGGGTACGGGGCTCGGTCTGACGAAAGTACGAATCGCACCTCGCGAGAAATGCCTCCGCTTCATCGAACGCCTCGACTCGCATCGCGTCCACTGTCCCCTATCTCATGGTGCTCCCCGACGCCTCTGGCCGGGATCGGGACCCTAGCGCACCGCAGAACGCGTGCCGAGCCCATGCAGGGCCGGAACATGAGTTGAGGACTCAGAGCTGACGTACGGTGAGCGTGAACGCGCCCGCCGCGGGTGGACCGTGGACGATCACGTCCCATTCCCCGGCGTCGAAGAAGGCAATGACCTGTGAGTCCGGGCGCGACGGGCAACGCAGATCGTCTTCGCATCGATCGGTCCGGCGGACCTCCACGGTGTGCGCGGGCGACGAAACCGTGAATCGAAAGGTGGCGCTCGTGAAAAGCCGCACGCGCACCACCTGGTCTACGAACTCCTCGCAGCCGTCAAACGCATAGGCAAAGTCGTTCTCCGCGGTCGCAAGATCCCCACTCACGTCCAGCTGCCGTCCAAAGCGAGGAACGGCCTCGAGCTCACTCTCCCCGCAAGCTTCCGCCATGTCGGCCGTTCGATCTTCTCCAGGCGCACGTTCGAACATCGGAAGGTCGCACCCGGAAATGCAAACTTCGCTCGCGCAATCGCTCGCTTCCCGGCAGTCGGGCAAACAGAGTCCGCCACCGAGAGGCCAGCAGCGAGACCCCGCCGGGCAGGTGGACGTTGTGATCGCGCCACCGGCGTCTTCCTCACAGTCGAGATAGCAAATGCCGTACGGGTCGTCCCTCCCGATGATGCAGCGACCTTCCGCACAATCGTCGTCGAACACGCAGCGCCCGCCGAACTCGCCAGCCTCGGCCGGTCCGGTCGGCTCTCCGTTGCATCCCACCGTCTCGGCGGGCGTGAAGGTGCGACATGGATCGGGCGGCGCTGCATCCATCCCCGCGTCTGCCGCGTCGGCGCCCACATCGGTCCCCGTGTCGGCGCCTGCTCCGGCATCCGCGCCGGTGTCACCCGCATCGATCGGGTCAGCACCAGCATCGGTTCCCGGCGACGTGTCCCGCCCGGCGTCTGTCTCACCCCGCCCGGCGTCCATCCCATCTCGCCCCTCGGGATCACTCTCCGAAGCGCAGCCCAAGATCACGATCGCGAGGAGAAGTCTTCCCATGCAATCGTTCTCAGGAGCAAACGACCGCTGCACCAGAAGCGACGTCGTACGCCGTTCGAAGATCGCGATACAACACCGCGATTTGCGCCAGTTTCGTGTCGGACGATGTTCGGCGACCCCTCGGACGGAGCGGGTCTACGGGCAGCGTCCGCCGAGGCTGCTCACGAGATCGCGTAAGTCGTTGGCGGCGGTCTCGCTTCGCGCACAAACTCGTTCGTACACCTTCACCGCCTCTTGGCGATCTCCCGCGCGAAGATGGCAGTCCCCCTCCAGACGATGCGCCGCGACGGTGCGGAGGCGTGCGCTTCGAAGCAGCGAAACACAGCGCCGCGGATCCCCGCCGCGAAGCGCCGCGCGCGCCGCGTTCAACGGATCATCGACCATGGTCTCGGCGACAAAAGGCTCGGGAACCGTGTTTTCCTCCATTCGAGGAGATCGCCGCCGATCGCGCCGACGTCGCGAGGTCATCGGGGATTCCTCGGCGGCCGGGATCTCGCCAACCGGAATGGCCATCTCCGTTTCGGCAGGGGGCGGAAGCCCGCTTACAACGTCGGCGGGCTCTTCCGAAGGCGGGGGCTCCGGCGCTTCGACCTCCGCGGGCGGCTCATCGGCCACAGCCTCTTCCTCTCCGGTTCCTTCGAGCACGGTGAGAATTCCAGCCGCGGTAGCCGCCCCCGCGATCAACGCCGCGATCACCCACAGCCACGTGCGGCTTCGCGTCGGCAGCTCGACCGGTCCTGACATCGCCATCGCCGAAGCGGCCGCCGAAGTTGGCGCTGCCGACGGAACCGCAACCACCGCAGGCGTCGCGGGCCGAGTCATCACCGCAGGTCGATCGGCTTTCGTTTCGCCCGCTGGCTCCTCCGACTGTTCGAACGCGCTGAAGGTCCCGGGGCGCAGCGGATCCGAGGGTGCAATCTCTGCGACCGAACTCGCCCCGCCGCTTCCAAGGAGGCTCGTGCGCATGCCGAGACGCGTCCCGCTCGGCCGACTCGCAGGAAGCGCGGCTGTCCCCGCAGCCGCCAGAAACGCTTCGGCGAGGGAAAGCGCGGTCTCGTAACGCGCCTCACGATTGCGAGACATCGCGCGCACCACGACCGCTTCAAGATCGGGATCCAGATCCGGACGAAAGGTCCGCAGGGGCGTGACCTTCCCGTGAATGATCGCGACGACGAGATCGCTCGGAGAGGTCGCAATGAAAGGCGGTGAGCCCGCGAGCGCTTCGTACAGAATCACGCCGAACGCATAGGTGTCGACGCGCGCATCCAGGTCGTCCGCCGCCAGCTGCTCCGGCGCCATGTAGCGCGGCGTGCCGAGAATCTGCCCCGTTCGCGTCAGCCGCTCTTCCTGGTCGTAGACCTTGCTGATTCCAAAATCGAGAAGCCGCACCTGCACCGGTGCATCGTCTCGTTTCTCCAGAAAGACATTGTCGGGCTTCAGGTCGCGGTGAATCACACCCGCGCGATGGGCCGCCGCGAGACCCGCCGCCGCACCGGCAACGATGGGCGCAAGCTCCGCGATCTCAATGCGCTGCTCGCGGCGCATCTTTTGACCGAGGGTCTCGCCCTCCAGGTACTCCATCACGAGAAAAAGCCGACCGTCGGGGAGCTTGCCGAACGTCTCGATGCCGACAACGGCGGGACTGTCCAGGGTCGCGAGGACTTCCCCTTCGCGGCGCAAGCGGGCGACGGCCTCGCTATCCGCGGCGACCTCCGGCTTGAGCAGCTTGAGCGCAAAGGGCTTTTGCGTCGCGAGGTCGGTCACCCGATACACGTGCGCCATGCCGCCTTCGCCGAGCTCGGCCTCGATCCGAAAGCGCCCGCCGATGACCTGACCAGGCAGGGCGGACTCAGCGGGGCTCGATGCGTCCATGGGCCCTCATGATCCGCGGGGCTTGGCGTACAGGCAACCCACAAAGCACGTCTGTATACTCCCGCGATGGACGAACCGGCGATCGACGCGGTGATTCAGGCCCAGCTTGGGCGGCCGACCCGAGGACGCTCGCTTCCCGTATCACAGTGCCCACTCTCCCTTCCGGTGGTCGTCTCCGTACCGCCCATCCTCGACGACGGGACACCTTTTCCAACGCGCTTTTGGCTGAGCTGCCCGTTGGCGCATCGCCGAATCGCCCGCTTGGAGGCGGCCGGAGAGGTTCGCGCGTGGGAAGCGCGCCTGGCTGACGATCCGAAACTCGCCGCCGCCATGGACGCCGCCCACCAAAACTACGCCGCGCTTCGCACAGAAGCCGCGCCCGACGAGGCCAAATACCTTCCTCGCGGCGGCGTCGCAGGACTCACCCGAGGAGGCATCAAATGTCTTCACGCGCACTACGCCCATGCGCGCGCGGGCGGTGAGAACCCGGTTGGAAAGGCCGTCCAAGCCGCGATCGAGCCCCTCAACTGCACGACCCCCTGCGTATCGGTGATGGAAGGCAGCACCGCCCGCAACAGCGCATGGCGCGAACCTCCGCTCGATTCGGACGCGACAACGCCCGTTTGACGGGAGACTTCCACCTCTGCAAGCTGAGCTCGATGCACTCGGCGGAAGTGACGGTTCGTCGCGGGTCGACCGTACTCTCGCGGATCGGGTGGTTTTTTCTCTTCGCGGTACCCCTCGCGGTGATGATCACCGCAGCGAGTCTGACGCCCAATCCGGTGGGTCACGGCACCCACACGCAGCTCGGCCTTCCCCCCTGCGGCTTTCTTGTGGTGACGGGACTTCCCTGTCCGGGCTGCGGGCTGACCACGAGCTTCACGCACATGATTCGGCTCGAGGTCGTCGATGCCGCTCGCGCGAACCCTTTTGGCGTTGCGCTCTTCCTCGTGTCCTTCTTCACCATCCCGATCGCGGCGATGGGTTTTCTGCGCGGACTCCCGGTGCTGGAAACGCTCGACCGATTTCGATTCGAGCGCGTCGCGGTGATGCTCGCCGGCTGCTCGGTCATCGTTTGGTTGATCCGGATTTGGGTCATCGCGAGTCGAACCTAAGGTCGCTCTCCGCCTAAGCTGGCCCTGCGCTCCCTTCGCGGCGTTGCTCGCTCGACTTACCGCCACAGATTCGCGACCTGAATCCGAACACGCGTCCTCTTGCGCACGCGAAATCCCTAGGAACACCGCGCGAAGTTGGGGTCAAAGCGCGAACAGACAAATCGTTCGGGAGTGCGAATGATGAAGTCCATGTTGCCGTTTCCAAGCGCGCCGCGAGGGTGCCGTGTCGCCGTCGGCTCGACTGAGTCGACGTCGGCTTCCGTGCATCCTCGCGGCGTGAGCTCGCCTGAGACTACTCACACGGCGTAGGCAAGCATTCCAAGGCTCGCTCCGTAGACACCTCCCAGAGGAGGTGTAATGAGATTTGGATGCCTTATAATTTGCTGTGCCCTTGGGGTCGCCTGTGGCGACGACAGCGGTGCACCGGTGGATTCCAGTGTCGAAGTCGACGCTGGCGACGCCGGCACGAGAGACGCTAGCAACAGCGACGGAGGCGCGGACGGCGGAACCGACGCTGGCGTTGATGCGGACACCTGCGTCGACGAAGACGGCGACGGCTACGGCGACGGCTGCGCTCTTGGTCCCGACTGCGACGACGGTGACGAGAACATCAGTCCTGCGGTGGCCGAGGTCTGCGACGGCGTTGACAACGACTGCAACGGCACCGCCGACGACGAGCTCACCGGACCAAGCTGCGATCTAACCGAGGGGGTTTGTGCCGGAGCGGTTGCGCGGTGCGGCGGCGAAGACGGGTTCGTGACCTGCGAGGCGGCGGACTACGGCGCCACCTACGAAAGCGACGAAACCCTGTGCGACGGTCTCGACAACGACTGCGACGGCACCACCGACGAGGGCTGCATGTGCATCGACGGGGAAACCCAAGGGTGCGGCAGTGACGTCGGGGAATGCCGACGCGGAACGCAGACCTGCGCCGGATCGATGTTCGGAGCCTGCGAGGGTGAGGTCGGACCGATGGGCGAAAGCTGCGACGGTCTCGACAACGACTGCGATGGAATGGAGGACGAGGCCGGCGACCTCACGCCGCCGGACTGTCCCCTTCAGCTCGGTGTCTGCGCGGGATCCAAACGCGCGTGCGGCGGCATCGCTGGGTGGGTCGCATGTAGCGGCATCGCCAGCTACGGCGGGGACTTTCAGGAATCCGAAACGCTCTGCGACGGCCTCGACAACGACTGCGACGGCGTCACCGACGAGGGATGCGAGTGCGTGGACGGTGCCACCCAGGCGTGCGGTTCCGATGTCGGCGCCTGCATGGGCGGAACGCAAACCTGCACCTCCGGCGCGTTCGGTGCGTGCGCGGGCGAAATCGCTCCTGTCGACGAAACCTGCAACGGGGTGGACGACGACTGCGACGGCACCGTGGACGACAACCTCATCGCGCCCGCCTGTGCGCTCCAGCAAGGCGTCTGCGCGGGATCGGTGCAGCGCTGCGGCGGCGCGGGGGGGTTCGAAGCCTGCGGCGCAGCGGAGTACGGTCCCTCGTATCAAGCGGACGAAAGCGCCTGCGACGGTCAGGACAACGACTGCGACGGAACGATCGACGAAGGATGCGACTGCCTTGACGGAGCGACGCAGGAGTGCGGTCTCAGCGTCGGCGTGTGCGAACGCGGCGTTCAGACGTGCGTGGCGGGGGAGTTTGGCGCGTGCGAAGGCGCCGTCGATCCGGCGCCAGAGATCTGCAACGGGCAAGATGACGACTGCAACGGCGCGTCGGACGACAACCTCGTGCTTCCTCCGTGTGCCCTGACTGAAGGCGTCTGTGCAGGAACGACCCAGGCCTGTGGCGGAGCCGCTGGACTCATCGCGTGCGTCCCCGCGGACTACGGCCCGGACTACGTCGACGTGGAAGACGGGGCCGTGGAAGAAGGCGTCTGTGACGGTCTCGACAACGACTGCGACGGTGAAATCGACGAAGGGTGCACCACCGCGCCGCTCCAGTCGGACTTCGACGATCTCGTTGGACCGCACCTCCACAACCAGCATCTCGTGTTCATGCAGAACTACGACGGAAACTGGGACATCAACTTCGTAGACCTCAACCGAGGCATCACGCAGCGACTGACCACGACCTCGGCTAACGAGTGGTTTCCCATCGTCTACGGCAACTACGTCGCGTATCGACGCGGCGAAGGGGAGGACGCGCGAACCGTGCTCTATGACCTCGTCAGCGGAACGGAAAGCGTTCTCACCTCGGTTGAAAGTCAGGACTACGACATCTTCGGCCGAACGGTTGTTTACGACGAGTTCGACGGGACGCAGTGGGACGTCTTCCTCTACGACATTCCAACCGGCGACGTCGCGAATATCGCGCCCGGAAGCGCCGTCGATGAACTCCAGCCCTCCGTTCGCGGAACACGGGTGGCCTACGTCTCCAACGCGACCGGCGACTTTCTGACAACCGTCGTCGACGTCGCCGATCCGCTTGGGATGGCCGTCACGCAAACGCCCGCGTCGCTTTCGAGTTTCGGCCAGTTCAGGCCCATCGTGGACTACGCGGCGATCGCGTGGACCGATGCGCGAGCGGTGACGGATCCGGACGCGTTCGATGCGGACTTTGACGTGTACGGCGCCTTCCTCGCGGGAACGGAGATGCTCTACCCCGACGAGGCCGTCGTCGCGGCGCCCGTCGCAACCCAGTTCGTGGATGACGTCGACGGAACCTTCGTTTCCTACAGCGACAACCAAGGCGGGGACTTCAACGTCGCGATCGGCACGATCGGCGGGACCTCAACGCAGCTCACCTCGCACCCGGGGACCCAGGCGAACCCCAGTCTCTCCGGCGCGTTTTGCGTCTGGCAGGACAACCGGCGAGGCACGTTCGACATCTACGCGACCTTCCTCGACGGAATTGCAACGCCGCCGGATGCCGCAGGGCTCTTCGTGTTTACGGAGATCCTCGCGGACCCGCCCGTCGGCGCCGATCCGAATGGCGACGGAAGCGCAGATACAACCGAGGACGAGTTCGTCGAACTCGTCAACAACACCGGGCTCCCGCTCGATCTCAGTGGGGGAACCCTCAGCGACGGCACGCGGGTGCGGCACACCTTTCCGCCACGTACCGTGGTCCCTGCCGGCGGCACCATCGTAGTGTTCGGCGGCGGCTCGCCGGGTCGGCTCTTCGGTGGCGCGATCGTGCAGATCGCGACCACTGGCGGTCTTGGACTCGCAAACAGCGGCGACACCCTCGCGCTGCGTGTGGGCAGCCTCACGGTCGCGTCCTCGAGCTATGGATCCGAAGGAGGAATGGACCAGTCGCTCACGCTCGACGAGGAGGGCAGTCTCGTCCTCCACACCACCCTGGTGACCGAGCGCTTCTCGCCGGGGCTCAGCCCCAACGGCTTCGTGTTCTGAAGGTGTTCTGAAGACGAAGGCTGGCGCTCCTGCACAGCGCAGGGGCGCCGGCTATCGATCCACGAGCGCGGATCGTTAGCGCCGGCGACGACGACGGGGCGGCTCTTCCGGACGGCGGCCAATCAAGAAGTCCGAAAGCACTTCGGAGCCGTCGACCAGTCCATCCGGCGAGTGCAGCTCGAAGTGCAGATGAGGCGCCGAGCTGATCATGCCCGTGCGGCCGACCGTGCCAATGCGGTCACCCCGCCGAACGTCTTGGCCGTTCTGCACCTCGACGTCCTCCAGGTGCATATAGCAGGACCGAATCCACGGCGCGGCGTCTTCCCCCGAAGGCCGATGAAGAATGCACACGTAGCGCCCACCGCGACCAAGCTGCTGGCGCGGTACCGCTTCGAGCTCGCGCCGCGTCATGTTTTCGTTTCGGCGCGCGCCAGGAAAATCGACCCCTGCGAAGTTCACGCGCCCGTCCGCCACCGCATATACCGGCTCGCCCAGCACGCTCTCCACGTCGATGCCGCGATGTCGCCGCGCGCCTTCGTCGCGGTCCGCACCAATCCAGCTGCTGACCACCCGCGGGACTCCGTCGAGGGGCGGACCCAAGGAGAGACCGAGTCGCTCCGCCGGCACGGGTACGGGGGTTGCGCCGTAGTACTGAAGCAGTCGTCGCCGATCGGTCAGGACACGATCTTCGGCGCGGTCGCTAATCACGCGATCGCCCCACACCATGTGGGACACCGGATGCCGGTGCGGGTGCTGCTCGAAGGACTCGTTAAGACTCCGGCTCTGCTCCTGCCAGACGCGAAGAAACGCCGACGCGAAGTAGATATTCTCTTCGGCGCGTCGAAGCCGATGCTCCGAAAAGGGAAAGCGGCTGACGTCGAGCGTGCGCTCCTGCCACTCCTCGTCCTTGTGCACCCAGTAGCGATAGGTCCCGCGCCGGACGAAGTCGCCGTACATGCGCCGCGGAATCAGCGTGAGACCAAGACCGCCGAGGCTTTCCGCGTCCGGACGGCAGCGCCCCATACGATGGGAGAGCGCACCGATGACAAAAGGGTCCACCGAAAACTCATCGGCGTAGCGAATCATCAGGTCGGCGTAGCGGCGAGGACGCTCCGGCGGCATCCATCCGCAGAGCTGCCGGAGCGCCTGCGCGAAGCGTTCCGGATCGACGGTTTCCGGGCTCGCAGGTTCCGCCGGCCAATCGTCCGGAAGCACCAGCGCCGTCGCGCGTCGATTGCTGCGGATATCCGGCCGGCGTCGGCGTCGCCAGGGCGCAGTGAGGGCGAATGCTTCCGTTAGAAGCAACGTGATCGTCGCAAAGGCGATCCACCCAGCCGCGCGCCGCACGTCCTGAACCTATCGACCGATGGTCACGCGTCAAGGAATCGGCGACGGCGCAGCGTAAACCACAGGAGAAACGCTGCGCTCCCCGAGTGCCCGCCCGCGCTCTGGCAGGCACATCCAGGAGAGACCGGCCCTGGCCGAGGCGTCTCCTGAGGCATCGCTTCCGGCGTGGGCAGCGAAGGCTCCAGGGGCAAACACCGACTCACCACACATCGCTCCCCGCGCGGACACATGGCGGCTTCGTCGACCACCCCGTCGCAGTCATCGTCCAATCCATCGCAGACCTCGTCGTGGTTCGGGGTGCCTCCTTCGCAAACGCTCCAGCGACCCGCAACGCAGCGCTGTCGCCCGATCCCGCAGATTCCCGGCGAGGCGCCGCACGCCCGTTCGGCACCGAGTTCGCACGCGCAGTCACTCTCGAGCGCCCCGTCGCAGTTTCGATCCACCCCGTCACAGGACTCCGGCGCGCCCGGAAACACAGCGGCGTCGCCGTCGTCGCAGTCGCCGCTACAGCTCGAGACGCCGTCGCCATCCTGATCGAAGCCTTCGTCGACGAAGCCGTCGCAGTCGTTGTCGAAGCCGTCGCATCGCTCCTCGGGGATCTCTCCCGCGATGCGTTCAAGCGCCGCACGGAGTCCGTCTGCGTCCCGCGCGTCGTGATAGCAGTGTCCGGCCGACATCGAATCGCCGAGGGTCGGATCGCATCCCTCTCGGGGCGCGCCGCCGGCACTCGCCGCCTGGTTGAGCGTGAGCGCGTCGACCCCCGCGCCGAAGCCGACCACGTGAACGGTCATTCCCAGCGCGTGAAGCTCCCGAACAGCATCCACCGGCCAAAAACGCGTCGCGCGGTCGTAGGGATCGCACCACTGCCAGCCGTCGGTCACGAGAATCACATGCGCAGGACGCTCCGGCGCGAGCATCGGCGCGTACGTCGACAGCACTCGGAGCGTCTCCGCCATCGGCGTGTAAGACCCGGCGACCGGTGGTGAGTCTCCGAGCGCGTCGAGAACCTCGCCTTCCGAGCGGGCCCCCACCTCGAGAACGACCTCCCCCGGCGCGCAGGCGTCCGGAACCGGAAACACCTGAACGCCCACGTCTGCCCGGCCTTCGAGCATCGCCGCCGCGCGGACGATCGCATCGACTCCCGCATCCCACTTGGACGCCGCACCGGGCGCAGGGTCGTTCATGCTCGACGAGCGATCGAGCACGAGCATCACGGCCGGCGCCTCGCACTCCTGCGCGGCAGCATGGATGGGCAACGCCGCCAGGAGCAGCGCAACGAAACATCGTCGAACGATCATGAACGCTCGTTCTTGCAGCGAGCGTTCCAGCCCCGAACGACGAGAGAAAGATGGTGTGAAGGGTGGCGGCCGCCGATCTGCGCCCGCCGATCCGCCACCTACTCCGGCGTGTCGACGCGAATTTTGTCGGCGATGTCGGTCCAGAAGTCCGACTCGCCGAGGAGCTCGACCACCATCACGGCCTCTGCCGCCGCACGAGCCTCATCGATCCCCTCCGCTATGAGCCGCTCGCAGATATCCCGCCCGATCGCAAGGCGCGTGGTCAGGTCCGACCGCGCAATATCAAACGCTCGAATCGACCATTTGAGGGACCAGATTTCATCCGCAATCCAGTCCGCAAACACTTCGGTCGCACTGCGCTTTGTGACGGTGGGACGGGATTCCGCGCGCTCGAACGCCGATGTCCACGGCCGCTGGGGGAGCCGCACGACATGATCCTCGTTGAGCAAACCGCGCCCGGTCTCCGCAAACCAGACCGCCGCAAATCCGAACGCCGTCCCATCGGGCGCTTCCTCAAGGATGTTGTCGAACTCTTCGATCCACGTCGAGCCCTTGAGGCGCGGGAATGCCTCGGCCGAAAGCACTTCGTCGGGATCGAGACCCTCAGCAAGAGCGCCGAGAAGACGCGCTTCGATCGCCCGCCACTCATCGAAGTTCACTTTCGTTTTCTTGGCGAGCTTAACCTTCTTCACGCGCCGATCCGGTCGCGGGTTTCCGTGGCTGTTCAGAAGGGAAGGCAGCGCCGCTTCCTGCGTCAGGATCGGTCGGTCGCCCATCGTGCGGCAGGGACAGCGGTGCTCCGTCGTAATGCGGCCCCCCTGCGGCGTCGCCACCAGTCCGAGCGGAAAGCGACGGCACCCCTCCGGCTTTGCTTCCGGTCCGAAAGTCGCGTGCACCCCGCAACGAAGATCGGGGAGGAGAAAGTGACAACCACCATCCGGGGCGTTCGTGAGCATGCGCTCCTCGAAATCGTCGTCCCACCCGGCACCGTCAGGATCGATTTTGCGGATCTGGACGAGCTCTTTTTTCGTGAGGGGTCCAAGCCCATGGATGTCAGTGCAGCAAAGGCCGTCCCCAGCGCAGGTATAGCGTGCCCCGGGGCGCACCAGGAGAGGCCTCACGCGGGTCTGAGTTTTCGCCATGGCGGGGTACCCTGCCGCCGCGGAGCGCAACGTCAAGCGAAGAATCAACGACGCGCCTAGCTATGGACCTCCAAAGCGGAATCCGGATAGCATGGGGCCTCGATGGCTTCGCCCCTTCTCGGGTACAACACCAATGTCCGCCACAAGGGCAAGCTGTACCACATTCAAACCGAAGACTCGGGCGTGAAGCATCCGCACATCATGACGCACCTCTTCGCGGACGGTGGCCGGATCATCGCGTCGAAGAAGACGAGCTACGGCGACATCGTCGGCACCGAGGACATGCGCGATCGCGTGAAGCAGATGATGCGCGATCAGCACAAGGCGATGTTCATCGCGCTCCGCGACGGAGTGTACGACGAGGATGAGGCGGAGCCGACGCAGGAGCTCAAGGCGCCGCCTCTCGATGTGGACGCCCTCGAAGCCGCCGCCGCGAAGCTTGCGCAGCCACCGGCTCCAGAACCGCCGAAGAGCGCGAGACCGCAAAGCGGTCGCTACCAGCAGACGCGCCCCACCCGACCGGCCGAGCAGACGAAGCCCGCGTCGAGCGCACCGAGCTCGATCTTCGGAAGCGATCTTCTGAGCGAGAAGTCCCTCGACGAGGTCATCCTCAGCTATCTCGCGGAAGACCTCGACGAAGAGGGCTGACGCTCACTCAAAGGGCGACGGCACGTCCTGCCAGCCCACCCCCGCGCGAATCCGCGCAACGAGATCCGCGTCTGCGGTCTCGGCCGTGTAGGGATACGGTGGCTCAGGCACCGACGTGGGGTTTCGCTCCTCCGGTGGCACCGTGCCGTTCGCCCACCAGTTCCCGACGGTACGCAGGTTGCCCATCAGTGGATCGCCGCTCGCAGGATAGTTTCCGATCTTAGTGATGATCGCACTCGTGGCGCGCTCACCTGCCTCATAAACGTTGCTGTCCGCGAAGAAGAACCCCTCCTGCGAGATCGACGATCCGTAGAGGCCCCAGTCGATCACCGCGTTGTTGAGGAAGTGGACAGTCGCGTAGCGCACGCGAGGGTGACGTTCCGAGGTCCCCTCGAAGAGGTTGTGGTGCGCAGTGATGCGAATGTTGGCGTCGCCGGGGCTCTCGTTGTTGCTGCTGATCAGCCATATCAACGACACCTCGGATACCGAGAAGTCACACCAGCTGACCGTCATCGACGTCACGCCATCGCCCATCGTCAGCGGCTTGCCATCTCCCGCCTGGGCCGCGAACGTCACGTGGTCGACCCAAACGCCTTCGCCAAAGCGGATGCGGACCAGGTTCCGGCGCTCCGGAACATCGCCGCTAAAGCGAAGGTTGTGCAGCACGACGTTGTCCGCCCCCTCTGCACGGGACGCGCTCTGGTACACGTTCAGCGTATGCCCACCGATGGCGATGTTCGCACCACGACCGTCGATCGTGGTGTCCGAACCGACGTACATCAGCCCTTCCGCCTCGATCGTTCCACTCAATCCCGGCGTGAAGTAGATCCACGTCGGACCGCTCACGGCGAGCGCTTCGCGCAGGCTGCCGGGCCCTGCGTTGTTTGTGTTGCTCACCTCGATCAGCGCGCCGCCGGCGCCGCCGGTCACCTCGCGTCCGTAGCCGACGATCTGGTTCAGGATCGCCTCGTGACCGACGTAGGGTCCGTCCAAAACGCAGCGGCCGTCTTCACAGCGCTCGCCTTCGACGCAGGCGGGCCCCGATCCGCATCCCGGAACGCAGCGACCCGCCTCGCAGCGAAGCCCGTCCTCACAGGGGGTCCGCGCATCGCACTCCGGAACTGCGTCGGCCGCGTCGACCGACGCGTCTGGGGTGACACCCCCGTCCGGCGCGTCAGCATCCCCCGCACCTGAGTCCTCCGTTGGGCCGGAATCACGCGCCGCTGCATCGCGAAGCGGATCGGTTACCGTGCCCTCGTCGCACGCAACCAGAGCGACCACGACGGCAAGGGCTGCGAGATATCGACGCACGCAATGACGTTAGCGCAGCGCGCGGGCCACCCAACGCAGGAAATCGGTCAGCGTGCGATTCCGAGCTGATCGAGCCAGCTCGAAAACCGCGGGTCGGCGAGAAGCGTTTCGATCAGCGCCTCCCCCTGAACGCGAAAATACGCGCGTACCTCTGGAAGCACACCAGCCTCCTCCGCGAGCATTTCGACCGACTTTTCACCCTCGACCGCCAGAAACGCTTCGAGCTCCTCGCGAATCCAGGCCTCGGCGAGCTGCGTCTTCACGAACCCCGCGGCGACCTCCGGCGCGATCGCGGCGAGATCGTCCCAGGGCAGCGGCGCCCAATCGTCCAGGATGGCGCCGACCGGAACCGCAAGCGTATTCGCAAAGGCCTGCCGACGAATCTCAGCGAGCACCTCCTGTCCTTCGTCGCTCGCCAGGCGAGATGCGATCGCCTCGCGAAGGGACCCCATGGCGCTTCGGCTGAACTCACCGGTGATCGCACCCAGCCGCTCGCGCACGCCACCTCCGCCCATGCGCTTCGCAAACGCGCCCGCCAGGCCGCCGACGCCAGGAAGCCGTCCCAAGAACTGCAGCAGCCACTCCTGAAGCGAGGGCGCAAAGAGCTTTCGAAAGAGGCTCGGATCGATCGTGTCCTTCGCCCACACGAAACGAGGAAAGGGTGTTTGCGCGGCGAGCTCGGTAAGCCGCGAATGCGTCGCTTCGGGAAGGAGGTCGCCCACTGGCACCGTCTTGAGACGCGCGTAGAGCCGCGCAACGCCCGGGCGAACATGCTCCTCCAACCCGCGCGCTACGAGATCCTCGCGCACGCTGGAGAGCACGATGCGGGTCAGCCCCGAAACGTCGACATAGTCCGCCAGCTTGCGCCGAAGGAGCGTGTCCACGACCAGGCTCACGCCTTCGCGGCGAAGTTCTTCGTTGCCGCGGAGGCGTTCGGTAGCACTCATGCGCTCGCTATAGCAGCGCTCGTCGACGGCGCAGCAGAACGAAGAGCGCAACCCACGAGAAGGACGAGAAGGACGAGAAGGACGCCACCGCGCAGCCACCACCCCCGCTGCGTTCGCCCGCGTCGGAACGTCCGCCGTCACCAGCCGTTCCCGTATCGCGCGTTCCAGAGCCCGCGTCGGTTTCATCGCCGGCGTCGACGGCTCCCGCATCGATCCCTCCCGCGTCGACGCCCGCATCCGGTACCGGCGGCATCATCACGCCCGTGTGCGTCGTCGTCGTATCGCAGGGGCCGTCCCCGTCGTACTCCACGGCGCCGAGATCAGGCATGCGATCGTCGCGAAGGTTGCCGCAGTAGTCGTCGGGCACGTCGCTGCTCGCGGCGCCCATGTTCACGAAGGCCGATCCGTCTTCCAGACTAAAGTCGAGGTTCGCCGGATCGGCAAACCAGGCGTTCCAGTCGGTCACCATTTCGAGGTTGTTCGCGCGCATGCTCGTCGCGCCGTCACGATCGCGAATCCGTCCAGCGAGGATGTTGCCTTCGACGCGGATGTTGCTCGTCGGCACGAAGCGTACGTCGATACCCGTCGAGTTGTAGATCGTGTTGTGAAGGATGGCGCAGTCGGCGCATTCGTTGATGAAGACGCCCACATCCGCCGGGCAGTTCGCGATCACATTATTTCGCATCACGCCGCCCTGGTGCTCAACGCTGCAGTCCCGGTCCTCGCAAATTGGGTCTGGGTTGGAACCTCCGCCTCCAAAGGAAAGCCCAAGCCGGATCTGCCCCGTGTGCAGACGCTCGCACGACACAAGGTTGCGCTCGATGACCCCGTCGCGGCTGTTGCCCTTGAGAAACGCCGCGTAGCTGATGTTGTTGCCCATCCCCTTCGCGAAGTCGTGAATGTAGTTGGCGCGAAGGATCCAGCGCCGGCCGCCCACCACGTCGATGGGCGTGACCGGATTCGCGGTCATGCGGACCGCTTCGCTGAAGAACTCGTTTCCTTCGACGAGCACATCGTCCGGAAAGAGACTCTCGCCGCCAACCTCCGACCGGTTGGCCTTGATGTGCGCATTGAAGTTTCGCGCGACGTTGCCGCGTACGATCGTGAAGTCCGCCGCGCCCACGATGTGCCAGGCGTGCTCACAGCGCGAGTCGTTGCCGCACGACCCTTCGACGCGAAGGTCTTCGAAACGCCAGTAGGGATGGCTGACGAAGAACCCTTCGACGATCCCCGTCGCATCCGAAAAGACCACCGTTGCTCCGTCGCCGCGTACCGTGATCGGCATCGCTTCCGTCCCGTCCACGGTTGTGTTCAACCGATGCGTCAGCATATAGCGCCCGCTCCCGAGAACGATCTCATCGCCCGGCGCGGCGTCGCCATACGCCGCCATTAGCTCCGCAACGTTTGAAACGTTGACCGTCCGCTGCGCGCTCGCTGCCGTCGTGAACGCACTTGCCCCAAGGACCCCCAAAACCCACCATCGCATGGGAAAACGCTACCGATCTCGGCCTCGCGGAACAACTCCGCGGGCGACCCGAGCCTTGACAGCACAGCCTCAGGACAGTACCCCTCGCCCACTGAATCGCGATTCAGTGAGAACCGGTAACCTCAAGGAGCACCCAATGGCGGACGCCAAGACCTATTTCGAGCAGACGCTCGCCGAGCAGATCAAGTCCAACGGTGACAAGGTGAAGGAAGTCGACGCGATCTTTCTTTTCAAAATCACGGGCGACGGCGGCGGTGAGTGGACCGTGAACCTCAAGGACGACATCGGGGTCACCGCAGGCGACGCCGGCAACTCCGAATGCCAGATCGAGTGCTCGTCCGAGAACTGGGCGACGATCCAGGAGGACCCCTCCTCGGCGATGCAGCTCTTCTTCTCCGGCGACCTCCAGGTTGGCGGCAACGCGATGCTTGCGACGAAGCTTCAGGAGATCCTCGGGAGCTGAGCCTTTCGCTCGCTTCGCTTTGCGAGGCACCCGACACCCCGCCGGCCTCGCCGCGTGGGGTGTTTTCGTTTCCGGGTGTTTTCGTTTCCGGGTGTTTTCGTTTCCGGGTGTTTTCGTTTCCGGGTGCTTTAATCTGTGGAGTTCCGATGAGTCAGTCTCTCAAGGGCGTTCGTGTGCTCGACCTTTCGCGCCTTCTGCCGGGTCCCTTTGCCAGCATGATCCTCGCGGACCTCGGCGCGCAGGTGGACAAACTCGAAGACCCCAAAGGCGGGGACTACCTTCGGGTGATGCCTCCGCGCGCCGAAAGCGGCATGAGCGCGGTCTTTCATGATCTCAACCGGGGCAAGCGCAGCCTCGTCCTCGACCTCAAAAAGGACGAAGGTCGCGGGGCTCTCCTCCAACTCACCGAGGGCTACGACGTGCTCCTCGAAAGCTTTCGCCCGGGCGTGATGGACCGGCTCGGCGTCGGCTACGACACGCTGAAGCAGGCCAACCCGGGCCTTGTCTACTGCGCGATCTCTGGGTATGGACAGAACGGCCCCGCCAGGGACCGCGCCGGCCACGACCTCAACTATCTCGCCCGCGCGGGAGTCCTCGGCTTCACCGGTCCCGCGGGCGGCCCGCCACAACCGCCCGGCGTACAGCTCGCCGACATCGGCGGCGGCGGTCTGTATGCAGTCATCGGCATCCTCGCCGCACTTCAGGAGCGCGCCCGCACGGGAAAAGGACGCTTCGTCGACATCGCCATGTGCGAGGGCGCCCTGACCTTTGCGCTCTTCGGCTTTGGCGGCCGCCTCGGCGTCCCGGATCCAGGACGCGGGAACGATGTTCTGACCGGGGGGATCGCGCCCTATCGAACGTACGTCACGAAGGATGGCCACGCGATGGCCCTCGCCGCCCTGGAACCCAAGTTTTGGATCACCTTCTGCAACGCCGCGGGCATCAAGGCCGACCTCAGCGCTCTCTCCCCGGGGTCCCACCAGGCCGCGCTGCAGCAAAACCTCACCGAGCTCTTTGCGTCGAAGACGCGCGCCGAGTGGATCACGTTTGCGGACGAACACGACTGCTGCCTCGAGCCCGTGTTGACGCCCGACGAAACCATGGCGGACGAACATCACGCGGTCCGCGGCGTGTTCACGAAAGACGCCGGGTTCCTTCGCACGCGAACGCCCGTCGCGCCGGCGTCGGACGGCCCCGCGCCGACGCAAGGAGAGCACAGCGAGGAAATCCTCCGTGAAGCGGGCATCGACGTCCAAGCGCTTCGGGACGCCGGCGCAACGCGCTGAGCTCTCCCACGCTGCGGCTCTCCTCGCGCTCGTGCTGGGTTGCGACGGGACGCACGACGAGTTCGTCGAAGAACCGAATGCGACGCAGGAAACCTCTGCGACGGCCAACACTGCAGAAATCAATGCGGTTGCGGAAGGACCGACCAGGGACGAACAGACACGCGCGATCACCGCCTTCCTCGACGGCCCCGCGGCAGAGCTCCCCGTCGAAGTCGTACCCTTGCTCGGCGCGACACTCGATCAGGTCGATGCCGCGCTTCGAGAGGCAAACCGCAGCGAAACGCTATGGCGCGAGTCGACGGGCGCCGAGGCATCCCTTCGGCTGTCGCCCCCGGAGGCGCATGTCCAGTGCGCGCTGTCGATGAGACTGAGGGAGGAAAGGATCGCATCGTACGCAGTGCACGTGGACGCTGGGTACGCGCGCCATCTGTCCATCGACACCGACCGGGTGCGACGCGTGCTCGATGCGCGCTGGGGCTCTGCGCAGGAAATCGACGTCCCCCGCGAAAACGATCCGCTCTTCGACGAGTCCTTCGTGGGCATGTTTCGCTACGACGCCAGTGGGCGAATGCTCCTCCTCCTTCTCTGGACCGACAAGCTGGAGCTCGACGTCCATCCGGCTTCGTCAGCCCCGCGCGCATTTCGCCGCGGCGGCCGTTCGCACATTCCTCTCCGCTAGAGAGCCAAAAATACCGTCAGTCGATCCGTGGCTCGGGGGCGTGAGGCAGCCCTCTACGAGCCGAGGCAATGCCGCGCAATTTTGAGCGTGAGAAGAGGTGTGCGTGCCGCGGATCGACTGACGGTTTTTTTTGAGATGTGCCCGAATGCACCCCGAACCCGAAAGCTCGCTTGCGATCTCCGCGGGGGGTGATGATGATGCCTTCCGCGGTGTGGCGACCGGACGATGAAGCGCTTCTTGCGCGTTTGGAAAACGAAGATCTTCTCGTTCGACTCTGGAACGAGCTTGCCCCTTCGGGCGCGCCGCCTCCCCATCCGCGCGCCGCTGGGATGCTGCATCTTTTGCGCGAGAGCTCGCAGGGGGAACGCGCCGCCGCGGCGGCCCTCGACGGGGATTGGAAGCCGCTCCGGGCGCTACTCCACGCACCCTCCCTCGCCGGACAGCGGCCCGAGCTGCTGCACCATCTCGCGCTCTTCTTCGATGCGCTCGCGACGGCCCACCGAAAGGGTGAGCGCGCCATCGACGCGCACGTTCGGTCCACCGCCGCGTGGCTTGCTCTTGCGGCCCAAGGCACCTACCTCGCCGGCCTCGCGAACTCTGTCGCCGGCGAAGACCTGAGCGACGAAGAACGCACAGAAGCCGTTGAACGCGTGCCGACCGCCTCTCTCGAGCGACTCGCGGCGGAGGGTCAATCCGTCGCCGGCGACTGCGGCCCAGAGGCGGAGCTTGCTCTCCGCACCTTTGCGGCGATCGACGACGCGGTGCGAGTTTCGGGATGCTCGGGCAGGGTCATCGATCACGCCAAAGAACGCGCCGTGCGGCTACGCACCGAACTGATCGACGTCACGGTCGGCGCGCTCACGGAGGCCTTCGACGACGCGGGAACCCAGGCCCCTGGCGAAGCACACTTTCTACTCTTCGAGCGCGGCGCACAAACCTGGAAGTGGGCACTCCAGGACGTCGACCTCGAGACCTTCCTGATCGACCGCGCGCTCCCGATTGGGTGGGAGCTCTACCACGCCAAGAAGTGGCATTCGCTTCGGCGCGTCGGGGAGGCGCTGCGAGGCGCCGTCGACAGCCTCGCAAGGCGCATCGAATCCGACGACGCCATGTTTCCCTACGCCGCTCGCTGCGCGCAGATGCTGGTCTTTCGCGCGGAGACGCAGCCGCGTTTCGAGGATCAGCTGCGGAGCGCCGAGCGTGCAGTCGCCCTTTGCGACACCCATCGTAACGGCCGGCTGGTGCTCGCGGATCTGCTCGCCGAACGCGCGATTCGAACGCTTCAGGGCGCCGGCTGGCAGCGTACCAACGCGCTGCAGCGCGCTCGTGCCGACATCGACCGCGCGAAGGAACTCTGGCCGCAGGGTGCCAAGATCATCACCGCCGAAGACGCCTACAAGCGCGCAGGAGGTCGAGCGTGAATCCATTCGAGCGCTGGGATCTCGATCCCTTTGAGGGCCCCGCGGCGATCACCGAGCGCATGCGGGATCTCGCCGAAGATGCCGACGACGAAACGCGGGCGCTCCTGCGCGAAGACTGGGAAGCGCTGACCATGCACCCGCGCCGGCGGCTCGAGCTCGCCTTCGGCGCACACCCCGAGACGCGAGCGCCGCTCGGTCGGCCGCCTCGACCTGCGCGCCGAGCGCGACCTTCCGCAGAGCTCACCTTGGCCGACCTCGCGCGGGCGCCAAGCGTCGCGGCCGCCCTCGGTCCGGTCATCGATCCGGCCAAGCTTCCGGACGTTCCGCTTCACGCGGATCCGATTCTGCACCCGTCTGGCAAGGAGAACAGGCAGTAATGTTCGTTGATCGCCCCGTGGGCATCGACCTCGGAACCACCAACTCCGAAGTCGCCATTCTCGACCCCTCCGAGCGCGACCTGATCGTGTACGCCGACAAGTTCGGACGAAAAACGATCCCGTCCGCGGTGGCCTGGGACCCCGAACAGGAACAGTGGCTCGTCGGCCGCGCAGCGCGCAATCGACGGGGCCGAACCCCCGGGCCCATCGAGTCCATCAAACGCAAGATGGGGCAAGAGGCCACCGTCGCGGTCGGCCCGCACGAACTCAAACCCGAGGAGGTCTCCGCGAAGATTCTCCTCGAGCTTGCGTCGTCCATGCATGCGCATCTCAAGCAAGGGGCCCCCGAGGACATCGACGTTCGCGTGCGCCGCGCGGTGATTACGGTGCCTGCCTACTTCGATGCCCCGCAGATGGAAGCGACGCGGCGCGCGGGAGAACTCGCGGAACTCGAGGTCCTCGGCCTCCTCCAAGAACCGACGGCCGCGGCCATCTATCACACGTGGAAGAGCCAGCTTGGCGACGGCAACTTCCTCATCTACGACCTCGGCGGCGGCACCTTCGACGTGTCGATTCTGCGCTGCCTCGGCGGCGAGTATCAGGTTCTCGCGATCGACGGGGACAACTTCCTCGGCGGTGACGATTTTGACCGGCGCTTCGCCGAAACCATTCGGCAGCGTCTCGCGGAACAGGGTTTTGCCCTCGACCTCGACATCCGCCGAAGCGAGGAGGACGCGCAGCGTTTCCAGCGACTCGTCCACTTGGCCCAGGAGATCAAGGAGAGCCTCAGCACCCGCGACGTCCTCCCGATCGCCAAGCACGATTTTGCGAAGGACCAGAACGGAGAGCCACTTTCCTTCGAAGCCGAAATCGGACGCGACGAATACGAGCGCACCATCGGCGACCTGGTGCGCAGCACAATCACCTGTTGCGAACGTGCGCTCGCGCAGAGCCAGGAAAACGCCAGCGTCAGCGCGTCCGACATCGACCACGTGGTTCTCGTGGGAGGGTCGACGCGCGTTCCCGCCGTGCGAAACGCGGTCCTCGAGCACCTCTGCGGCCCGAGCAAAACAGACGAGCCACTCCAGGACGAAGTCGACGTCTGCGTGTCGCTCGGCGCCGCAATTCACGCAGCGCAGCTTGGGGGTCTTCGCCTCGGAATGCCCGCAAGCAGCAACCGCCCGGCAACGTCCGTACTCTTCACCTCGCCGCTGGTTGCCCGCAAAGACGAAATCAAACTGCGCCTCCGCGTCGAAGAAGCACCCGACGGCGTCAAAGAAGTTGGCGTGGCAGACGACGAAGGACTGCTCGCAACCAGCGACGTCGACGCTGTGCCCTCGGAGTCCCTTCGCCTGACCGTGCCGCTCGGAGACGAAGGCGAACAGCGGGTGCGGCTACAGCTTCTCGGAAGCCAGGACGCGCCCCTCGCGGAGCTGCCCTTCGCGCTCTATCGCGGGGATGTTCGTCCACGCGCGAGCAGCCTGAGCAAGCCGACGGTGGTCGCCAAGGATCTCGCCCTCGAGGTTCTCAAAGCGGGCCGCCGCGATCGCAAGGTGCTGATCGCGCGCGGAGCGGGTCTGCCCGTCAAGGTCGAGCATCGATTCTTCACCGGCGATCGCAGCGGCGCGGTGGTGCTGCGCCTCCTTCAAAATCGTCTGCCCGTGAAGACACTCGTGGTGACAGTCCCGGAAGGAACCGAAGTCGGAACGCCCGTCGACCTGACCCTGAGCTGTGACGAAGCAATGCGCCTCGAAGCAAAGGCCGCCGTTGCTGGACAAGAGCTCTGGGCGCAGATCGAGCCGGCCCAGCTCGAGGTTCCTCGCTCCGCCGAGGCCGTCGAAGCGCTCCTCTCGGAGGCCGAGCTGATCGCCGGTCGTCTTTGGGGTCGCGAGGCCTCCTATTTTCGTCGGGAGCTCGAGCCGCTGGCGGTGGGCCTCCGCGAAGTCCTGTCGACGGATCCCGACAAAGCCGCCGCCCTCGCCGCCAAGCTGCAGCATCTCGTCGAACACTTCCGCGACTCCACCGGGGAAGGGCTCTCGCCGCCGATGCATCGCTTTGAAGCGATCCTCGATAGCCTGCGCCGCGTGGTCTACCGCGCGGGCGAACCGATGCTCGGCATGGATCAGAGCGCGTGGGAAGAGCGTATTCAAAGCCTCGACAAACGCGCCCACGACGCGTGGGATTCGGCGGACGCGAGCGCGTGGCGACGGGTCTACAACGAAACGCAGGCGCTCTTTGAAACCGCGAGCGAGCGCGAGTTCGCAAGCCGCAAACTCGACGACCCGGCGTACCTCGAGCGTCGCCTCTCGAACATGCACGCCTGGATGAAGAATCTCGAGATCGCGCTCCTCGATTTTGTGCCCGCGAACGACATCGAGGTGCGCGCGATGCAAACGAGTGAGCGCGACCGTCTGCTGCTTTCGTTGAAGCAGGACGTCGCAACCCAGCTCGATAGCGTGAACGGAACAACTCCCGCGACCGCGCTTCGGCGCACCCTGGACCGCGTGCGCGCAGAACTCGAGCGCATCGAGCTCGGGCTCGAGCGTCTTCCGCAGATGGGCCTCGTGACCGAGCGAGGCGGCGACTGATGACGAGGCGCTGATGGGCATGGGGGCGAACTTCGCGATCGCGACCGCCGAAAGCGTGGGCCGAACCCTCGGCGCACGCGCGGGGCTCAGTGCGCTTCGCAAGCTCGTCGACTCCCTGGAAAGCCCCGAAGACCAAGCGCGCGCGCTCTTTTCGGCGCTTGCGTACGCACACCAACTCCGCGACACCGACGCGACCGTCTGGCTGCTCGTGCACTGGTCGACCCTCGACGGCGTTCGCGGCTTTACGCGCATCGTGCGCGTCTGCGAGCAGCTCGTCGCCGAAGATCGGTGGGAAGACGCCCACTCCGTCGCGGCCGCCGAGTGCACACGAACCGTCGACGTCGGGCGTGCATTCTACCTCCGAGCGCGTTGCACCCGAGACCCGCGAAGCTCCGTCGAGGATCTACGCCGGGCGCTTCGCTTGGCGCAACGCGAACCCAAAGACGAAGCTTTGGTTCTCGCGGCGACCGCGCGCCTCGCTCGCGTCACCCTCGAAAAACCCAAACCGGCGCCCGACCTCGCGGCCCTGTCGCCTTGCGATCGCCTCGTGGTCGTCGCGGCGCGTCTTCACGCCAAAGGACGCTACGGCCGCGTCAGCGCCCTCGACGGCATCCTTGAACTGGCGGCCAGCGGCGACGAGGAAGTCGCCGAAGCAGCGATTCGATTGGCTGCACGCCACGTGGACATGGAAGGCCGTCTCACGGACATCGAGATGGATCGCGTGCGGGCGGCGATCGCGCGCTGGCCTGACGAAGACGAGCGAGCTAGCGCGCTGGCACATTTGACGGTCCGCGAAGCGATCGCCCGAGGCAGCGAACTCGACGACCCCCAACTCGCAAAAACGCTCCGCCAAGGACAGCGCGTTCTCGATCACAACGATCCAGGCTCGCCCCCGCCGGAAGGCCTCACCGCCGCGTGGCGCGCCCTGGACGTGATCGCCGCATTTCGCCGCGGAGAAGAGGATGTCGCCGACCGGCTGCAGGCCCTGATCGCCATTCTCGACGGAAGCCGGCCAGCGATTGAGGTTCCCCTTCTGACCGCCGCCGCACTCGGCTGCGAGTCGGGCAACCCAGCCGCGAAAGCCGCCGCAGAACGCGTGGCCGCTCGTCTCTTGGACCTTCCGGGCCCGCGCCCCGCACGCGGGTGGCTTCGCTTGGGACGCGCGGTGGCCGATCCTTCCCTTGGCGAAGAGCTTCGACGCATTGCGGTGGACGTTCACGAACCGGGCGCCGCCGAAGACATCGCGCAGCGATCCGTCCGCGATGCCTGGCAGGCCTACCAAGACGGCGACCGCGAAAAAGCGCTCGCGATGCTCCGGGAGTCGCGCCGCCTGAGCGAACGCTAGGCCGAGACGCCCTGTCCGATCAGGCGTCCGCCAAAGAGACGGTTGTGCGCGACGCCCGCCTCCCGAATCGGTGCGAGTCGGAGGTACTCGGGATCCTGGTTGTACACGCCAAGCTGATCGGGATCGTCCGCGTGAAAGAGGACGACCTTCTGCGGGAGGGTGAGGTCGGACGAGTCTCCCTTTGCGTCGAGCTTCTTCAACGGCGAAAGCATGTAGTCGAAGTGAAAGCCGTAGCGCTGAAAGAGGGGCGCGGCCTTGTCGTAGAACTCATCGAGTTTGGCCTCTCCCTTCGGCTTGAAGTCGATGAGCTGCACCACGTAAAGACGCTTGTCGACATCGCCCTCCTCGTAGGTCGCCCGCGGTGTGATGTCGTTTTCGCTGGCAAGGAGGATGGTGATCCGTTCGAGCGCCTCGTCACGAAGGTGCGCATATTCGCGAGGCAGCGGGTGCTCCTGGTACTTCTTGAAGAGCGCCATGTCTTCGGCGTAGTTGAACCGGATCTGATCGGGCTGGGCGACGTTGTTTTCGCCCTCAACGGCACGTTTCATGGCGATGTCGAGGGTGCCCGCGTTTCCCATGCCGTGTTCGGTCCACAGCGGCCCGACGTGGTCCATGAACTGCTTCATCCGCTCTCGTCCGCCAGGACGAAAGTAGAGAAAGGTCACGAAGTAGGTACGGTTTTGATGGTGCGTTGCTGGAAAGGGTCGAGTCGTCATGGCGCACGTCTCCCTGTGAGCCGGCGGCCCACGATGAAAAGATTGGTTGAACAGCTGAGGCGTGAACGCCCCGAAAGCGGTTAGGACGCGAGCAGGTCGAGGTAGGCGTAGACCCCTGCAAATGCGCGCTGCAGGTCAGCCCCCACGCCGTGGGTTCGGTGAAGCTGGTTGAGACCCACCGTCATTAACCACAACGTTTCCGCAGCGTGGTCACCCATCGGGAGTGCGCGGGTGCAGTTCGCAAACGCCGCTCGAAATCGATTGGCGTAGTGACTCACCAACCGCGCGGCGTCGTCACTCGGAAAGTCGCCAAGGTTCGTATGAATCGCGAGGCACCCCGGACGCGCCTCAGCGGATCGCATGCCCTCATCGAGCGCTTCAAAGAACCCGCGCGCCGTGTCGAGATCCGCTTCGGCGGACTCCATCGGCGACGCGAAACGCTCACCCACGAGGTCCACGTAGAGCTCCAGCGCCCGGAGGTAGAGCGCGTCCTTGCTACCGAAGGCGTTGTAGAGGCTCGGCGCCTTCAGTCCGGTCGCGCGTTCCAAATGGCGAACGGAGGTTTCCGCGAAACCTCGCCGCCAAAACGCATCCATGCACCGAAGCAGAACGTCCGCTTCGTCGAAGTTTCTCCGTCGCGCCACTCAAGTTCTATAGCGGTCGCTAAAATAACTGCAAGCATTTTTTAGCGATCGATAAAGTTGCCGACGCTGGCACGGTCTAGGCAACGTTGCTGCGCCAAAGCTCCTCAGCGATTCCGCTCGCGCTCAGCGTCTGAATCACCAGCTGAAGCCGGTCCACCTTTAGGTTGGCGCGCAACGCCGCAGCCTCGAGGAGATCGCCAATCCCGCCTGCCTCGATCGCGTCGAACTCCTCCGAGCACACGTCCGCAATAATCGCTGCCGCTTCGCGGACGTAGGTCACGAGATGGGTGAGCACGTCATC
>JBCDAA010000065.1:0-28714 GCA_039186435.1 Myxococcota bacterium
CTCGAGCTCGCCCGCGACGATGAACGCCGCCACCGGGAAGCTCTCGCGGAAGAAGCGCGAATTCGTCGTCCGGTGCCTGCCGACCGGGTGGACGTCAACGACCTCGCGCGCCTACGGGCCCAGGTCGAGCTTCGCTGGCGACGGCTCAGCGCCACCCGGGAGTCCCTTCAAGGTCCGCAGGCGCGGGAGCTTCGCGTGCTCCTTGAACGCGGGCGGCAGGTGCACCCCGACGACGGCCCCCTCGCGCGCATGCTTTTGCGGGTGCTTCTCGACTTTCTTCGGGACGGGGAGTCGGCCTCGAACCTCGCCGACGAAATGCTCGGGCGCGGGGTGCGCGACCCGGAGGCGTGGCGCATCGGTCGTCGGCGCGGGCTCGGCCTCATGGGAGCGGAGGCGCTGCGCGAGACCCTCGTCGAGGACGGCGTCGCGACGCGTCAGGGGGCGGCGCGCGCGGCGTCGATGCTCGCGGGGTTTCCCGGTGACTACGAAATCGCCGAAGGTGCATGGCTCGCGCTTCAGCAGTCGCGGCGCGTTGAGCGAACGCTCCACCGGGTGCGCGGCGTTGTCCCTGCGTCCGCTCTCATCGACACCCTGGTTTCCCTCGTGGATCCGGACGGTCCGAGCAAGAGCATTCACGTGATCGCGCGCGTCGACGCGCCCCTCGAGGTCTCGGCCGTGGGAACGGAGAACGCCCGCGTGCTCACCTGGCCGGAGGGCACCTTCAGCTGGCGCGTGGGCGCGGACCAGCTCGACGCCCCCGATCATCTGCGCGGACTCACCCGCGGCCTCTTTCGCGACCTTCCTGACGACGTCGGGCTCGAGATTCTTCTCGCGGCGGTTCCCTTCGGTGGTTCGCTCGAGGAGCCCGACGGAGCGATTCGCGTGCGCGCACGTCTTCAAGGCGGCGACCTGAGCGTCGAACGCGCTTCGCTCCGCCTCGACTGGGAGGCCGTCGCGCACTACCTCTCGGTGCCCTTCGAGGGCCTGGAAACACGGCTCTTCCCGCCGCCGGATCTGGAAGTCGAAATGCCCGATGTCGCGGCTGCCGAACGTCTTCTGGATCGCGCGTCGGAGGAACCCGTCCTTCGCTGCGACCGTGGGGAGGCTACCGCCGGGCCCGAGGTCAGCGTCGAGTGCGGGGCTTCGCCGCAGCTGGATGCGACCCGCCGGGCGTGGCGGCGCGTCGTGTGGCCTTGGCTCGGCGGACGGTCCATAACCCCGCCATGACGATTTCGGAACTTCAGACTGCCGTCGAAGCTGCCTTTGCCGATCGCGAGCGCCTTGCGGAAGCGCGCGAGGCCGTCGAGGAAACGATCGCGCTCCTCGACCGCGGAGAGCTTCGCGTCGCGAGCCCGCCTGAGACCGAAGGGGGCGAGTGGGTCGTTCACAGCTGGGTGAAGCAGGCCATCCTGCTCTACTTCGGGGTGCGCGCGATGGAGCGGATGGAGGTCGGTCCCTTCGAGTTTCACGACAAGATCCCGCTTAAGAAGAACCTCGATGCGCAGGGCGTACGCGTGGTCCCGCCCGGTACGGCGCGCTTTGGTTCGTTTCTTGAGCCCGGCGCGATCCTCATGCCCGGCTACGTGAACATCGGGGCGCGCGTCGGCAAAGGCACGATGGTCGACACCTGGGCGACCGTTGGAAGCTGCGCGCAGATCGGACGCGGCGTTCATCTCTCCGGCGGCGTGGGCATCGGCGGTGTTCTTGAACCGCCCAGTGCGACCCCCGTCATCGTTGAGGATGGTGCGTTCCTCGGCTCCCGCAGCATCGTCGTCGAAGGCGTGCACGTTGGAAAGGAAGCCGTCCTCGGCGCGAACGTGGTGCTCACCTCGTCAACGCGTATCATCGACGTGACCGGTTCCGAGCCGAAGGAACTTCGCGGGCAGGTGCCGCCGCGTTCGGTCGTCATTCCGGGGACCCGCCCGAAGAAGTTTCCCGCCGGCGAGTTTCACGTTCCCTGTGCGCTCATCATCGGACAGCGCAAGGAAAGCACCGACCGCAAGACCACCCTCAACGACGCGCTTCGCGACTTCGGCGTCGCGGTCTGAGCTGTGAAAACCTCCCCCGCCGATCACCCGATCGCTCGCCTCCCCGAGGAGTGGGGCGAGGTGCTCTCGCAGTGGGGGGAGCCGTCCTATCGCGGCAAGCAGGTCTTTCAGTGGATTCATGGGCGCGGGGTTCTCAACCCCACGCAGATGACAAACCTGCCGAAGACGCTGCGCGCGCGACTCGGCGAAGAACTCCAGGGTCTCGCGCTCGAAAGCGCCGAGGAACACGGGGCGAGCGACCGGACGCGAAAGCTCCTCGTGCGTATGCGCGACGGACGCGATGTCGAAACGGTGCTCATCCCGCAGCTCGAACGCGACCCGGACGTCGATGACGCGGACCGCAGCGTCGATCTCAAGGCGGGTCTTCGGCCGTCTCGCGTGGTGACCCAGTGCATCTCCAGTCAGGTGGGCTGCGCCATGGGGTGCGTCTTTTGCGCCTCCGGTGTTGCCGGTCTTCAGCGACATCTCAGTCCCGCGGAAATCGTCTCGCAGGTTCTCCTCGGGCGTCGCTGTCTGGACGAGGGCGAGCGACTCCGAAACGTCGTGCTGATGGGGATGGGCGAACCGCTTCACAACTACGAGTCGGTCGCGCGGGTGCTCCGGCTTCTGACGCACCCGGATGGGATTGGCCTTTCAACTCGTCGCGTCACCGTTTCAACCAGTGGTCTCGTTCCGCAAATCGACCGGCTGGGGGAAGACTTCGCCGGCAAAGTGCAGCTCGCGATTTCCCTGCACGCGGTGACCGACGAACGGCGCTCCTCCATCATGCCCATCAATCGCAAGTACCCGCTCAAGGAGCTCATGGCGTGCCTGCGGCGCTACCCGCTTCCAAAGCGTCGGCGCATCACCATCGAGTACACCTTGATCGAGGGCGTGAACGACGACCTCAAGGACGCGGACGCGCTCGTGCGCTTGCTCCGGCGTGTGCCCGCGAAGGTGAATCTCATCCCGATGAACCCGATTCCGGAGAGCGAGCTCGATGCGCCCAGCTGGGACGGCGTGCACGCGTTTCGAGAGCGCGTTCATCAAGGTGGGGTGACTGCGACGATTCGCAGGCAGCGCGGCGCGGACGTGGATGCCGCGTGCGGGCAGCTCGCGCTCTACGGACCGACCGGTGAACGGCAGGCGCGACGTCGACGTCTTCCGGTCACGTAGCCGAGCGCGCTTGGAGATCCGCTAATGACGGCGACGGATTCGCCCGATACGTTTACCGAAGTGCGTCCTGACTCCGACGACCCGGTCCTCGGGCTTCTCGCTGGCATTGCGACCCAGGAGATTCGGGACCTTCGTTACCAGGTGCTTCCGCGAAACTACGGACTGCTCGTTCGCTACGAGGGTCGGGTGTCGGACATCGCGACGGCGGAAGAGTGGTTTCACGCCCTCGACACCGAGCTCACCGGCCGCCGGGTCTCGCAGATTCTCTGGGATAGCCGTCCGGCCAAGGCGCACCCGCCGGAGGTGCGCAAGCGGATCTGGGAGTGGCTTGAGGAGGCTCGCGTTCTCAAGCGATCCGCGATCCTCGTCGACTCGGAGATGCTCCGCCTCAGCGCGAACCTCAGTGCCGTCGGCGGAAAGGTACGGATCCGGGCATTTCACGACTTCGCGGAAGCGGAGGGTTGGCTTCGCGCCGACCCGGACGCGTGACCGTCCGATTTCGTGAACAAATCGGCTTCCGTGGCGTCTGCTTAGGGGTGGTACGATCGGACGCCATGAGGGTGATGGTGGTCGCGCTCGCGCTCGCGAGCTCGTCCGTGGCTATGGGGCAAGAACGTCTGCGACTTCACGAGGTCGACGACGGAGCGGTTCGTGTGGACGGGATGCTCCGCGACTGGCGTGGTCTTCGGCGGGTTCGCGTCGGCTCGGGTCGTGACGCGTCCATGCAGGTCGTCTTCGGCTACAACGCGCGCGGCCTCTACGTCGCTGCGTCCGTCCAAGACCAGCGCATGATTCGCACCGCCCGCCACGGGGCAAACGAAGACGCGATCGTCGTCACCTTTGCAATGCCGGCCCGCCGGGGCTTTACCTCATCGGAGCTTTGGCTTTACGCGGGGGTTGCGGGCCAGAGTGCCGCGGCCGCCCGCATTGGCCCGCTCGGTGGACGCACGCGACCGGTGCGTGGCGCGGAGGTCGTCGAGGCACGAACGCGGCAGGGCTACGAACTCGAAGCCTTCATCCCCTGGGCGCAGATTCCGGGCGCGGCGCGTTGGCAGCGAGGTGGGCGCGCCGCGGTTCGCCTTCGCGACGTCGATTCCGAAGCGCGTCCTCGGGTCGAAGCAGAGCCTTCCTTTGGCACCGTGGACCGGCAGAACCTGGATCGCCTTCCGGAGCTCAGTCCGACCGGCGGAGAACACGCCGTGCTCGCGCGCTTTCTCGAAAGCCAGGGAATCGGCGGCGCGCGTCCTCGCCACGACCTCAGCGGGCAGGTGTGCGGAGACCGGCGGCCTGAGCGCGTCGTGCACGTTGAGCGTTACATCGTGATCCTCGGCCCCGGCTATCGCGAGGGCCGCGGTTTCGACTACCTGGAGCTCCCGATTCGCTCAGGGTCCGATGTGATCGCGGCGCGACTTCAGGATTTTACCGGCGACCGAAAGGCGGAGCTCTTCCTGCGGCTTCGTCAGCGCGGCGAGCGCGGCACCCGGGATCTCTGGCAGCTCTTTGCGTTCGATTGCGAATCGGTTCGCGCGCTTTGGGGCATCGAGGTGCGCAAGGAAACGGACGCGGGCCACGTCGAGTCACGCGTGCACGTCCGCGGCCAAGGACGTCCATCGATCGAGGTCACGGCGGGCGAGGCGCGAGGACTGACGCCGCAGAACTTTCAGGAGTCGCCTGCCTCGGATGCGGAAGGAATCCTTCTTCCGTGGGGACCCGTGCTCGCCCGGACCTATCGCTGGAACGGAAGACGCTTCGACACGGTGCGCGAGCGGGAGAACCCGAGTCCGTACACGCCGGAGACCGCGTCTCCCTCGCGTCCGGCGCAGGCCCAGGCTACGCCGCCTCCACCCTCGGTGCGCGACCTTCTTGCCGCCGTGCGTCGCGAGCGACGGATTCCCAGGCGCGTTCGCGCGCGCTTTGGCCAGAACGCGAACGTCGCGGGCGATCGTCAGCAGGAACGCGTGGTGATCCTCGGCAACGCGCTCGTCGTGGTCGGGCCCGGTTTTCGCAACGGAAACGGGTATTTCTACTACCAGATACAGGTTGCGGCGCCGGAGGACATCACCCGCCTCGAGCTCGTCGACCTCAACCGTGATGGGCGCGCCGAAGTACTCGTGTACGCGCGGCAGGCGATGGGCGAGATCACCCGAACGCTCCTCATGGTGCATCGCTTTACGCGCGGGGGAGAGTTTCCGCGGATCCTCTCGGCGGAGGTCGGCCGCGTGATGGGAAATCAGCGCATCGAAAACGAAGTGCGTACGCGCGGCGGGCGCCTCGAAGTTCGCGCGGGTCGCGCTGTCGGCTGGAGCGAGTCGACCTGGCCGTGGAACGACGCGGGCGGCGGTGAAGGGATCGAACCCCTCTTGCTCCCCTGGCAAAACCGCGTGCGCCGCTATCAGTTTCGTCAGGGACGCCTGCAGTAGCCGGACGCGGGTCTGAACCTTGTGACTACGGCAACAGGGGGCTTTCGATCGGCGGATCGACTTGGGAAACCCGAGCACGGGCATCCACTTAGGCGCTGGGTATAGGATACGCGCGCGATCTTGTAGGCATGTGGCCTCCTATCCTCTCGTCGCTCTGGGGAGCTCAGATGAAGCCTGTTTCAAAGCGCGGCAGCGTCACGTACTACGCGCGGCCACCGTGGTTCACCGAACATCAGAGCTCGCTGTTCGACCTGAGAGCCGAGGATGACTATCCATTTTGGGAGGTTCTCGCGTTTGTGGGCGAGTGCGACTCCGTTTGCCACGCGTATGCGAGCGTACTGGGCGCATCCTTCGAAGATGCACAGACCGGTTCCAGATCAGCCGAGTCACACCATCTGTTCGCGGTACAACTGGTCGAAGCCGCATGGACTCTCGTCGCATACACGACCCAGAACGAGACATGCGTGACTCCGGCTGGGGAAGCACGATTGGACCGGCACGCGCTGTTGTTGAGCGAGTGGGCGTCGACATCCGTACTCGCACTGAGCGGACAAGACGTGCTCGAGTACGAAAAGGGCGTTCGCCTGCCCGAAAATGGCAAGCGACTCTCCGAGCGGTACGAACGGGACGAGTACGCCGTTGACAACGAGTGGCACGAACACCTGGCAAGCAAGTCAGTGTTCCTACCTCCGATGCATATCGTTCGAACAAGCCCTGTTGAGTTCATCCTGTGGGGGGTCAAGCCCGAGGACGTCGCTTGTGTTTCGAGTATCGTTGTTCCGCCGAGTGAGTGGTGACCGAACAGGGCGTTGGTTGGCACCCAGTTTGAACGCGTCAAATGCGTCCCGTGCTTGAGCGCAAAGCCAAACTGCGGGAACGCTGAAGCGCGAGCTACCACGCGCAGTGGTAACGCACGATGCCGCTCGCTTCCTCAGTCGCCGTGATGGTCACCTCGCCGGAGACTTTCACGGTTTCGTAGGCCACCATCAGGGTTCCCTGGAGCCCCTCTACGAAGCAGTCGAAGGAAAACTCGCGCGAGGGAAACGCGCTTAGCTCGAGGTCTGCAAAACGCTCGGCGAATTTGACGACGCGCATCGAACCGAGGTTCCTCGTTCCGTATTCGTACCCCCGCGAGAACATCTTGAAGTAGCCGAGGGGTGTCATGCCGTAGACGCGGATCGCCGTGTTGACGAGATTGGCGAAGAACCCCTTCGTGATCACGTCGCGCATCGCGCGCTGCCAGAAGCGGACGTTGCCCTCGGAACCCACCACGGCGCGAATCGCGTCGCAGAGCTCCATGTGGGTGTGCATGTCGACCCACCCAAGGATCCAGCGGTCGGCGAGGCGATCGAGGTCCACGTTAGGCGCTTCGCGAAGGACGCGAAGGCGTTCCGCGTCGGGTAGGGTGGAGACACTTGTCGCGACCGCAGTGTTCAGAGCGCGGCGAATCGCGTAGTCCACCCTGCGACTATACGCGACGCGCGGATTCGTCGCAGCGCGGATTAGTCGCAGCGCAAAGGCAGCGCGTGCGCCGAAACGCCGCGGTCTACGCCACGGCTTCGTTCGGCGGCGATCGTGAGCAGTCCGCCTTCCGTGCAGAGCGCGGCGCCGTGCGAAAAATGGGCGTCCCATTCGTAGATCTGCTGTTCGCCAACGCGTTTTTCGAAGTCTTCGTCGAGAACGTGAACCCCGATCAGCAAGTCCTCGTCCCAGCTCCGCGGATGCACGACCACGGTGGCGTCCATGCAAGGAAGAAGCGTCGGCGGGGCGCGGCCGTCGGAACGCCCGATGCGTCGAGGTTCGTCGGTGGCGCGCAGACGCTCGCTGAGCTGCACCGCGAAGAGCTGCGTCCGGCGATAGGGGCGTCGCTGGTCGCGAAAGAAAAGCGCGGGCGCATCGAGGTTCCCGGTGAGGACGGGCGAAGGGCGAAGCACATCAACCTCCATCACCCGCGCAGGTACGCCGCTTTCGCGGGCGACGAGAATTTGTCCGTGGGGAAAGCCGGCGTCGAGCCAGACCTCGGCCCAGGCGACGAGCGTACGTGTTTCATCGCTCACGAGGGACGGGCTCGTCGCTGCGAACTGAGGCGACGAAAGCTGTGCGCTCTGCGGCGTCCCCTCGAAAGGCACGTCCGCTTTCCACACGGCCCACGTGCCGACCATTCCGTCCTGCCAGACAACGACCGCACGGTCTTCGAGGGCTGCGATGGCGATGCCTTCCGCATCACGTCCCGCCGGGCCCAAAAGCAACCGACGCGCGATCCCCTCACGCACCTCAAAGTAGATCGCGAAGCCTTCTTGATCGCGCAGCGCGCGCCGAAGGCAGGCGACCAGAACGCCGCCGTTTCGGACCACGGCGTCCATGCCGCCGTCGCAGCGTTCCCCTAGGCGTTCCGATGGACCACGCGGGGCGCCAACCCGTGAAAGGCGGCGCCTCCACAGTCCGTCCGCGGAAGACCAGAACGCGAGAACGTCGTCGCCTTGCGCGAGAAGGCGGACGTCGTCGAATACCGCGGTTCCGGTTGCGACGCGATACTCCTCGCCGAAATGACAGCGCAGCGACGCGGGATCGGTCGAACATCCCAGCGCCGTCACCGCCACAGCGAGGAGCGCGCGCGTCAGAGCACGCCCCTGCCTTCGAGGGCGCTACGAATTTCAGGCTTTCGTCGTTCGAGCTCCGCGGGGTCCTTCACGGGCTGAAAGCGTGCATCAGGGCCCTCGCGTTCGACGCGCACAAAAGACGAAGGCAGGAACGCCGAAAGCTGTCCGACGAGATGCTCGAACTGCACCACCGGCTGGTCGTCGACTTTTTTTCGCACGGCGAACCAGCTGAGATCGAAGTCTCGATCGATCGCTTCGGCATCGAGGATCAACGTGTTGGTGTTGAAGACCGGAATGCGATCCTGATCAAACGCGGGCGGAAAGCGAAAGCCTTCGACAATCTGCGGGACGTCGTCAACGCGTGCGGGGGCGCCGCCTTTGTCGCCTGGCATTTTGGGTGCGACCTCCGCCGTAAACGCGCGACCGTGTTCGAGATGCGCGCCCACGATCGCGGGATCGAGCGTTGCGGTGAGGTTGTCGACGTTCGACATGAAGAGAAGGCGACCGCCTGCAGCGCGAAAGCGTTCGAGGATGCCGGCCTTGCGGAGCGCGAAGGTGAGGTCGCCATGACCGGGTGCGTAGAGGGACGGAGTTCCACCCGCGCCACGAAAGATGTCGCCGTCCGGCGTGAGCCGAAGCGAAACGAACTGGGGAAAGGTTTCGACGATGCGACCGTCCGCGCGAAACGGCGCCGCGAGATCGTCCACGACGTCGTTCGTCGCAAAACTCGTCATCAGGTAGACGGGGACCCGCGAAGACTTTTGGAGATCGCGGAGCTTGAGCTCCAAAAACGAGCGATCGTCGATCGCGGGGACCCCGGCTTTGACGACCCCGCCGAAGCGCGTCGCCATCCCCCCAGCCAGGACGACGGCGCCAACTTGGCCCGCCGAGATCGCCTCTTGGCCGATCTCCGCGAGTTTTTTGCGCTCCTCGGTGCCAAGGTTTGGGAGTGGCCGTACATCTTCTTTGTGGGGTGGCAGGACCTCCCCCTGAATGATGTTGCTCGTTTCCCCCGCGGCGCCTGCCTGCAGGCGATCCCGCAAAATTGCGAAGGTTTCCTCATCAAATCCGAATCGTTGAAGAATCCCTCGGGTGGTCTCGTCCAAGTTCACGGTGCCTCCTGGCGGGCCCCGAGCCCGCTCGTGCAATCATCTCATAAAGTCGGCACTATAATTGCTCACCTCAGCTGTGTTTGGCAGCGATAGGAGGACCGGAAATGAAGCTCAATCCCAGACTGATGACCGCGCTGGTTGGATTGGGGGCGCTCGGCATGTCGGGATGTGTAGTTCACACCCGACCCCGCGCCACCGTCGTGCGTACCGCACCCGCGCCGCAGGCGACCGTGGTGGCAACGACGCCAGCGACAACGACCGTGGCGTCCACCCAGCAGGGCGTCGTGGTGTATCAAGCGCCGCCGCCGCCCCAGCAGGTGGTCGTTCAGCGCCCGGCCGCGCCTTACGCGAACGCGGTGTGGGTGGACGGCCATTGGGAGTGGAATGGCGCGCAATACGTGTGGATCAGCGGCCAGTACATCCAGCCCCGTCAGGGTTATGTGTACGTTCAGCCGACCTGGCAGCGCCGCGGAAACGGCTACGTCTACGTTCAGGGCAACTGGCGAGCGCGAAATCGACGGACCACGGTCGTCCGTACCCGACCCGCGCGAACGCGCACCGTGGTTCGACCCGCCCGTCAGACAACGGTGGTTCGGACCCGACCGGCGCGCACTCGAACCACCACGGTGGTGCAGCCAGGCCGCACGCGAACCACGACCGTTCGGACCACCCCGGCACGAACGCGAACCCGCACGACGACCGTTCGGACCCCGGCTCGGACACGGACCACGACCGTTCGGACCCGCCCGGCGCGTCGTCAGCGCACGACGACCGTTCGGACCCGAGGCGGCACCCGGACCCGAAGCACGACGGTTCAGGTGCGATAACTCCAGTTCACAGGTATGAACCTGTGTTGGCGGGGCGTTCCACTCGGAACGCCCCGTTTTTCATGGGGAGGGCGTCGAGCTCGCTCGGAGATCGCCCTGCCCCGCGAAATGGAGTCACGCCCCGGCGGGTTTCCACGACGAAGCTGTGGCAGGGTGCGAAAGGTGAGCGATCGCGATTCGAATTCCCAAGGGGCTCCGCGGAGCCTCCCCCGGGATTCCGCCACGCTGGCCTTGGTGCTTGCGGTCGTCGCCTCTCTTGCGGTCCACCTCCCGGTTTGGGGGGTGCTCGGCGAGCTCTCGAAGTGGTTTCAGGAAAAGGCCGATGACGCTCAGGCCGCCGCCCCGGAGGACGTTGAGATTTCCTTCGTGGTCGACACCCCGGAGGAGCCCGAGGACGAGTTCGAAGCGAGCGATGTGAACGCGGCGCCCGACTTCATTGCGCCGGAGGTCGAGCAGACTCGTCGCCGACGGGTGCCGCGGCCGGAGCAAGACGAGGAAGAGGAAGAAGAAGAAGCGGAAGAGGAGCGCGCCGAGCTTGCCCTCGTCCAGCCCCCGCCAGCGGATGCGATGAACCGGCAAGCGGTACAGCAGCGAAGCAGCGATCCCACCGTCGAAGCGCCGGAAGACGCGCGCTACCTCGCGGAAGAAAACAACCGCGTCGAGGAAGAAACCGTCGCGCGAATCACGAGCTACTCCCAGGACGCGCCGGAGGTTGAGGCGGGCGAGCCCTTGGAAGAGAGCAACGTCGAAGAGGAAGGCAACGCAGACGAAGAGCTCGTCGCGGAGCATCGCGAGATGGAAGGCGCGGAGGAGCGCTTTGCCACCGAAGACGAAGCGAACATGGAACGCCCCGAGGAGGCGTCCGACGAGCCGCTACCGAACGTGACGGCGCGCGGATCGGCAGAGCAGCGCGCGGGCGACGGAGGCGACGAGCCTGCCGCGGAGGCCGCGCAGGCTGCGCAAACGGCCAACGCGGGCGGCGTACGCTACGAAACGGTAGAGATCTCGGACGGCAACGGGACCTTTCGCATTCGTCGGCCGATTCCTGCAGGGGAGGGCGGCGGCGCGTCCGGCGGTGAGGCTCGTCAGGCGCAGCGAGGGCGCGATCGTCAGGAAGGCGCAGGGGCGCGCGGTCGATCGGGACGCGGGCGTGGACAGGGATCGAACGGACCCGACCTACGCGTGTCCTGGAATCAATTCGAGAACATCGTGGGACGCGAGGTTCTCGAGGAGGAGCGCGAGCGCTACGTTCGCGAGCGACTGAGCAAGCAGCGCGGTCGCGGCGCCGAACGTCAGCGTCGCTGGGCGGACTTTCGCGCGGCGATCGAGAACTACGTTTCCGACGTGCGTCCTGGGAACCAAACCGCCCTCAACGCGGCCGCGTCCCCTTTTGCGAACTACATCGCTGCGATCCACCGCCGTTTTCACCGGCAGTTCGCGGGGCGCTTTATTGGGAACCTACCCGGCGGCGCAGGCAATCCCTTCAACGATCAGTCCCTTCGTACGAAGCTTGAAATTGTGTTCAACGGCGACGGATCGATTCATCGCGTCGGCGTGGTTCGCACCAGCGGCCTGCTGCCCTTTGACTACGGCGCGTACAACGCGGTGATGAGCGGCCAGCCTTATCCCGCGCCGCCGGAAAGCATCAAGAGCGGGAACGGCAAGGTGTATCTGCACTGGAGTTTTCACCGCAACCACCGCCAGTGCGGCACGTTCAACGCGGAGCCTTATATCCTTCCGAATCCGCCGGGGTCACCGACCCGCGAGCGACGCGGACCCTTTGATGATCGGGAAGGTCCGGCGTGGGGCGGTCTCGTTCCGGACGGCGCGTCGCCCACCTGGGGCACCGAGGCCGAGCGCGAATCGAACGAAGGCGAAGCGGAAGGCGAAGACGAAACGCCGCCGGAATCCGAGTCCGCCGAGGACGGCGCTGGCGACCGAAGACGCGAAGACGAACAGCGTTGATCACCTGCGCTCGAGCATTGCTCGGACACGCGCTTGAACTTCGTTCGCGCCACGATGGTAACGGACGAACGCACGCGTGCCGGGCAAGTTCTCCTCATGCGTTCTTGGATGGCAGCATCGATGGTGCTGGCGGCGTCGACCGCTTTTGCGCAACCGCAGTTTGAAGCCCGCGACGGATTTGTCGTGATGGAAATGGAGAGCGTTCCGATTCCATCGGGGCACGAGTGGGCGGAGGAATCGTCGCTCGCGGGAGCATCGGGGACGTACTACCGCTTCTTCGGCAACGGCATCTGCAACGGTCCGGCGGAAGGACCGCTTCGCTACACGTTTCGAATTAGCGAAGGCGGCACCTACGCGCTTCATCTTCGCGCCGCGCGCATGATCCACTGCGTGGACGGAACGCCCAACGGCAGCGGCGTTTGTGAAGAGGGCGATCGTGGCTGCACGAGTCGGGGAATGCCGAGCGGGGGAAGCTGCCCGTCAGGACAGTGTCGACGTACGGACATTTCGAACGACGCGTTCGTGCGCCTCGAGACCGCATCGGGCGAGTACATCGACTTCGACGGCCAGCCCGGGGCGACGAGCGGTCGTGACATCAAGCTCTTTGGCGGTGGTAACGACAGCTGGGGCTGGACCGGTCGCCGAAGCCTCGATATTTCGGGCAAACACGACGCGGAGTGGACCCTCGAGCCCGGCGACTACACCCTCGTCATGAACGGTCGCTCGGGCGAGTTTCGCATTGACCGCATCGCGTTCTTTGATGTCGAAGCAGGACGCGCTCGCGACGCCGACGAGCTGGAGGAGACGCCGCTGACGCCACCCCCTCCGATGGACGCGGGTCCCGGTGATGCGGGACCAGGCGAGGATGCAGGTTCCGACCCGATGGATGCGGGGACGGCGGAGGACGCGGGCGGAGGCGTCGACAGTGGGCCCGGTGGACGCGATAGCGGACCGGGAGAACGCGACGCGGGTGTTCCGACGCGCGACGCATCCACGGCCGACGACGGCGGCATCGAACCGACCTCGGGCGGAGGCTGTAGCGCGACGGGCGCAGCGGGTGGCGCATGGGCCGCGCTCCTCGTCCTCGGGATTCGCCGACGCCGCTAAGGTACCCTTGGGGACGGAGGGCTTCCTCGACGTTTGCAGCCGCTCCGGCCCTGCTTCATTGTGAGGCTATGGTCCGCGTCGCGGTTGTCCTCACGTTCCTTGCGTTGTCCTCATCGGCGATGGCGCTTCGCTGCGGCACGCGTCTCGTCGACGAGGGCGATACCCAAGGCCACGTGCAGGCCCGCTGCGGCGAACCGGTGGACGTCTCGCTCCGCATCGAATCGCAGACGGTCCTCCAGAACATCGCGGGCGCGCTCTTTCAGCAGACCGTCGAAATCGTTGTTGAGAGCTGGACCTACAACTTTGGTCCCACGCGCTTCATGCAGCGCCTCGAGTTTCGCGATGGGATCGTGTCGCGAATCGAGACCCTCGGGCGCGGCTATCGCCCCTCGCGGGTGGGACAGCGCGGTCGAAACATTCACCTTCGGGAGTCTCGCGGCCGCGTCCGCGCCACCTGGGGTGAACCCACCGAGCGGGAAGTGCGAACCGAGACGAGCAGCGTCTACATTCCGGGGCCGACCTCGGCGGTTGGCGCGAGTCGCACGACGGAAGTTGAGTATTGGACGTACAACTTCGGGCCGAGCCGGTTCATGCGCCGAGTGGTGTTTGAAGACGGTCAGGTCGTCCGCGTCGAGACCCTCGGTCGCGGGTACTAGCGGCGTTCCGGAGGGGGGCGCGTCGCATTGAGCTGTGCACGAAAGCGCAGTGGAGGAACGATGAAGCGAGTTTGGTGGGTGGCCGCGTTGGCGGGAGTGGTTGGTAGCGGGTGCAAGGACGTCGACTGTGGCGACTTCCTCATGCTCGACGAAGCAACCGGTCGATGCGTTTGTCCCGATGGGACGGAGGTCGATCCGGAGACGAGCACCTGCCGGACGGTGGACGCCGGTGGTGACTCCGGAGGCTCTGACGGCGGCGCCGATGCGGGCGTCGACGCTGCCGCGCCCGAGTGCGTTTCGGTGTCCGAGTGTCCCGATCGAGCGAACGCGACCAAGTCCTGTGACGGCGGTCGTTGCGCGTACGAGTGCGCGGCCGATTGGGGTGACTGCGATGGGGACGGTGCGACGGGGTGTGAGACCGACCTGACGAGCGCGGACGCGCACTGCGGGATGTGCGGGAATCTGTGCGAGGACGCGGTTTGCATCGACCGGGAGTGCCGGGACGCGGTCGTGGATGTGTGTACGGGGTTCACGCACAACTGTGCGTTAAGGGCGTCGGGGACCGTTGCGTGTTGGGGGAGCAACAGCGTTGGAGAACTTGGCGACGGGAGCTTTGATGACAGTGGAACCCCAGTGGATGTCCTTGGGCTCAGAGACATCACCGATATCGATTGCGGTATGGCGAGTTTTTCGGGACCAAGACGAGCTACGTCGTGCGCGCTTCAGAGTGACGGGGCGGTCTTTTGTTGGGGGCAGGGAGCTCGCGGAACGAACGGCGACGGTACCTTTGAGACCCGAAACTCCCCGGTTCGAGTGCTTGAGTTGAGCCAAGCGACGAGCATCACGGTTGGATCAACATTCGTTTGCGCGGCAGAGACGACGGGACGAGTGAAGTGTTGGGGGGAGGTAGGTGGCGCCAACCGCAACCTGCCGCTTCTTCTTCCGGGGGGCTTCGTTGGGCGGCGCGTGAGCGGGAACTGCTGGGTCGGCGATTCGCGTGAGCTCGCGTGTTGGGATATGGACTTCATGCCGGCTCCCACAGGTCTTGTTGACATCGCGGGTCTCGCGGGCGGGTGGGAACACGTTTGTGCGGCTCGAACAGACGGGACGATATTCTGTTCTGGGAGCAACCGATTCGGACAGCTGGGGACCGACCTACCCCTTGCGGATCGACGAGAAGAGTTCGTTCAAGTTCAAGGCCCTCTTCGGGCGACGAGAGTTCACGGGCACGCCAACACAACATGTGCCGTCGAGGACGATGGGTCAGCCTTTTGCTGGGGGGGAGACCACACTCAACCGTTCGAAGCGGTTCCGGTGAGGCAAGCGACTCCGACCAGGCTGACAGCCCTCCCGCCGGTCCGTTCTATCGACGCCGGAGCGTTTCATTCGTGCGCCGCGTTGCGCACTGGCGAGGTCGCTTGTTGGGGATTGCAGCGCGGGCTAGCTCTGGGCCCCGAAGTAGAACCCGACGCGCATACCGGGACTCCAGTGGTGATCCCTTCGCTGCCCTAGCGAGGTTAGCGTCGCGTGCCCGTGACTTCGATGGACTGGTTGAAGCACATCCCGAGCATGCATTCATCGATGCCCAGCATGCTGCGGTTGATGAACTCAGCCGTGAACATCGCCGTGAATGTATCGGGACCGGTAAACGAACCCACGAGACGATAGCGTTCCTCGCATCCGCCACCGATGAACGACTGGACGTCGAAGCTCCCGTCCGAGGAACGCGGATCTTGAGTAAGGAACGTGTTTCGACTGACGTTCGGCAGATTCCTGGCATTTACCTGTACTGTCTCGGCGTCGCAGCTGAACTCAACCTCACGAATGTTGTAGGCGACCTGCCCAAACGCGCAGCTGAACATCGGCGCGGGGGTGATATCGAAAATCCCATCGCACGGAACATCCATCGGGCAGTCGCAGGAGGGCATCGATCCGTCGCAGCGGAAGACGCACATGTCTGCGGTGGTATCGCAGCTGTCGACCGTGCAGTCGTCGCTGTCGTTACAGGTTGCTGGTTCCGGTGCTGGCTGACAGCCAAACTCGGGCTCGCAGATCTCCCGGCCGTTACAGAAGATCCCGTCTTGGCAGTCGTCGTCGACCTCGCACGGCGTGGACTCGAAACAGCCGGTGGCCGTACAGACCTCGCCGTCGCCGCAGCGCTCGTTGACCGGGGTGAAATCGCACATCATGTCGACGCCGCAGGCATCGAGGGTGCACTCCACGCCATCGTCACAGTCCTCGTCGCGCTCGCAGCCCGTCGCTTCGGTGCAACCACTGCCGGCCATTCCCGTGGACGGGTTGCAGGTCGAGCCCGGACCGACCGACGCGCAGAGTTCGTCGAGGGGCATGTTGCGGCATTCGCCGCCGACGCCGCAGCTGTCTAGGGTGCACTCGAATCCGTCGTCGCACTCCGCGTCGCTCGTGCAGCTCGGTTCGTCGACGCAACCGCGAACAGGTTCGCAGATCTGTTCGCCGGGGCACCGTTCGTTGATGGGGTTGAAGCGGCACTCGCCGCCGACTCCGCAGCTGTCGATGGTGCACTCTTGGCCGTCGTTGCAGTCTTCGTCGGTGGAGCAGGGACCTGTCGTCGCGTCGCGGCTCCCTCCGTCTCGTCCACCGCCGCCACGACTGTCGTCCCCGCAGCCGACGGCTGCACCAAGCACAATTACCCAAGCTAGTCGCCTCATCGGCGCCTCCCGCTCACATCAAGGGTTAGCGTTCCGCAAAGACCACAGGTCGTAGACCACTGTCCCACGAAGCGATCCGCGTGTTCGAAGGTTCCGTTGAGGGTGACCGACGTACAGGTCGCGTCCGTGCCGGTCGTGTTGAAGGACTCACCCGTCGGCGTGGGGTTCTGGGCGATGTTGAATCGTCCGGCTTGAACGCGAAGCTGCCCTCCCTCGACCGAGAACATCACGTCCTGAAACCGGTACTCCGCGAAACTGCATCCGAGACTCGGCTGAGGGGAGAGGCGGAACGTCCCCTCGTAGTGGACGTCGGGATCAAACGGGTCGGGCACGCCTGCGTCCATTCCGACAACAACCCCAGCGTCGCACCCAGCGGCGGTTTCGTAGCGGCAGCCACCGCCGGCGCCGACGCTTTCGTCGCAGATATCGACGGTGCACTCGTTGCCGTCCGCGCAGTCGGGGGCCCGTCGCGCGGGTGCGCACATGCCGCCGAGGCACTGCTCCTCGCCGTCGCAGAACATGCCGTTGTCGCAGTCCGCGGCGGTCTCACAGCCGCTCGTGCATCCACGTTCCGGGCTACAGATCTCGCCGTCTGCACAGCGTTCGTTGAGGGCCGTGTGACGGCAGCTTCCCCCGACGGCGCACATATCGATCGTGCATTCGTGGCCGTCGTCGCATTCCGCGTCGCTCGTGCAGCCGGGTCCGGTGTCCGTGCCACCGCCGCTGTCGCGCGCCGCGTCGGCGTTGGTCCCCGTGTCGCGGGTCGCGGGACGACTGTCGTCACCGCAGCCAAGCCCGAGTGCGACCCCCAACCCCAACATCCAAGAAAAGCGAACGATCACTGCTCCAACGTACGGGAATGAGCGTGGCCGGGTCAACGGAGCCGTGTGTAGGTGCGAGTCGGCCAATGTGATGAGCTCTGCCGACGAACACAGGAATGCCGCGCACAAAGACACGCTCCTGGAGCCGTCGTTCATCGCCAGCCGCTTCGTGGACGCTCGCTTCTTTTCGAACGATCAAACCCGAGCCTTCTCGCTGCGGCGATCGCGCCGGCTCGTGACGTACGGCCTGATGTACGTGCGGGGTCATCCGATGGAAACGTCCCCAAGTGTCAACTTCCGCCCGGTCGTGCGATCCCGTAGAGTGCCGTGGATGCGCTGGCTTGTCCTGATGTCGATCGTGAGCGCCTCTCCTGCTCTTGCGCAGCGGGTCATCGCCCACGACACGCTGAGCGGTGAAACGCCTTCGGCTGTGACCTGCGGCTTCTGCGCCGGCGAAAGATTCGGCGTGATCTTTCGTGAGCTTCCACCTCCGGCACGCGGGTTGAACCCGTCGGACTTCCCCGTCGAACTGCGCGGTGTGCGCGTCGCTGTCGCGAACGCAACGGTGTCGGGGTCCACCTGCACCGGCGCCAGTTTCGGTGGAACGGGCCTCGCGGACCTTGCGATCTACGCGGGTACTACGCTCCCCACGGGGCCGATCGCGACAAACCCCGAGACCGATCCCTGGCCGGGGGAAACGCTGGTTTGGGCCGGAGAGAGCCTTCCCCTGACCCGGAGTTTTGTCGAAACGGGAACAACCTTTTCGGTGTCGTTCAACGACCTCCAAGTGCGCGACGAAGAGGATGAGTTCGTTCGTGTGGAGGCGCCTAACGCATACCTCCGCGTGGTGTTCACCTTCCTCGAAGAGGCAGATCGAAATCCTGGATGCGAAAGCATGGGCCTGGTGTCGCCCACTTCGTTTCCCATGCGGGATGACGACGGCGTCGTCGTGCCGGAGCGCAGCTTCATCTTCGGATCCGGAGGTCTCGGCTGGCAGTGGAACGAAGCGGTTCGTGTCAACGGCGACTGGGCTGTTCGTCTCGAGCTTCGCGCACTCGGTGACGGAATGACCGACGCCGGGGTCGATGCAGGGATGGATGCGGGGGTCGACGCCGGGGAGGCCGACGCCGGATTGGACAGCGGCCGCGACACATCCGCCGACGCGAGTTCCGCCGGGGGCACAAGCGGCGGTGGCTGCACCGTCGCCGGCGGAACGTCACCGTTCGCCTTCGTCGCTCTCTTGATGTTTCGTCGTCGACGATGGGCACACTAACCGCGAGCCTCAAAGCGCGTGCCCGCGAGCTCGGCTTCGCGGCGGTTGGGGTGGCTCGCGCCGAACGACTCACGCCGGAGGGCGAGCAGCTTCGGCAGTTCATTGCCGCCGGCTACCACGGCCAAATGGACTGGCTCGCGCGAACGGCGGAGGTTCGCGCCGATCCAACCTCACCGGGGATGGTGGACGGGGCCGTCAGTGTGCTCGTCGTGGCGATGGCGTACGCGCGCAAGCGTCCCGGTCCCGTCGGGCCTTCGCCGGGTCGCGTCGCTCGCTATGCCTGGGGTCGGGACTACCACAACGTGATGCGTCGCCAGCTTCGCAAGCTCGAGGCACAGCTTCGTGAAGAAGGGTTCGAGGCGCGGTGGTCCGTCGACGCGCGACCTGTGCTCGAGCGCGCCTGGGCGCAGCGGGCCGGCATTGGCTTCGTCGGAAAGAACTGCTGCTTGATCGTGCCGGGAGTTGGCTCCCACGTGTTCTTGGGAACCGTGGTGACAACGGCGCCGCTGGAGCCCGACGCGCCGATGAAGTCGCGATGCGGTTCGTGCACTCTTTGCCTCGATCGATGTCCCACCGACGCCTTCGTCGACGCCTACCAAATGGACGCCCGCCGCTGCATCTCCTACCTGACGATCGAACACGAGGGGGAAATCGATGAGGACCTCGAACCGGCGATGGGCAACTGGGTGTTTGGGTGCGATGAGTGTCAGGACGTCTGTCCCTACAACCGCACTTCGCCGCCTGTGGCGCCACCGGAGGATCCCTACGCTCCAGATCCGCGCTTTGAGACCGACGCGGCGACGCTCCTTCCCATGGATGAGGACACCTACCGCGAGTGGGCGACCGGTTCCCCGCTTCGCCGGCCAGGGTCGGCTCGGATGGCGCGAAACCTCGCGATCGCGCTCGGAAACACCGGCGACAAACGGCACCTTCCGGTGCTGGAACGGGCTGCTCGTCATGCCGATCCAGTCGTCCAAAAGACCGCCGAGCGAGCGCTAGCGCGAGTGGTTCGGTCGCCCGAGCCGGTTTCGTGATCGTCGTTTCTCGGCGGTCCAAGAGGCTGGAAGCTCTTTCGTCCGGCGACGTATAGTGAGGCGATGCCCTTCGTTCTGCTCGTTGTTGCGGTCGCTGCGATTGCGTTTTTCGTCTTCGTGCCGCGTCTCAACGAGCTCTTCTTGCTCTCCGTCCGCGACGGAGAGGTGCTTCTCGTTCGAGGTCGAATTCCCATCCGGGTGCAGCAGGACATCGCAGACGTGATTCGGCGTGCGCAGACTCCGCGCGGTTCGATTCGCGCGGTTCGGAGCCACCAAGCGAGTCGCCTCGTCGTTCGTGGAATGGACGAAGGAACAGCGCAGCGCCTGCGAAACGTCTTCGGTATTCATCCCGTGCAGCGCCTTCGCGCCGCGCCTCTTCCGGTCAACGGACGCAACGTCGGGCAGATCCTCGGTTTCGCGTGGCTTGCGTGGCTCTTCGTAGGCCGCCGCTGAACTAGCGCGGAACGTCGCGCGCTGAAGTGCCGCTGAAGACGCGATAGACTCGGCCCGCATGAACCGCCCGAAGCTCGATGTGGTCGTCGCGAGTCTCGTCGATGCTTCGGTCGGCGCGCACGCGATCGTCAACGCCTCGAACCCGCACATCGGCCTGGGTAGTGGGGTGAGTGGCGCCATCGCCGACGTGTGCGGAGGTCTTTCGTTTCAGGCGGAGGTTCGCCGAATCTGGACGGAGGAGTTTGATGAGCCGCTGGGCGCGGACGACTGTCTGGTAACTGGAGCGGGAACGTCCACCGCGTTTCGCTGGGTTCTTCACGTCGCGTCGGTGGACTACAAATTCGGGACCCTCAAACTGGCACGTCGTCCGGACCTCGTCGCGTGGCCGCATGCATGGCGGCCGCCATTCGCGAGGCTTCGTCGCTCGCGCGAGAGAACCAGCTGGACGGGGCCTTCGTGCTCGCAACGCCGCTCCTCGGTGCTGGTCACGGTGGCCTTGGACCGGTCGCCTCCGCGGCGAGCATGATGGACGGCATCCGTGCGGCGGAGCTTGCGCCCCTCGCTGCGCTGCGTTTCGTCGTTCTGGACGACCAGGCCGCGCGCGTCGTAAGGCACGTTCTCAACGCGCCCCGCTGACCGTGACCCGGTTGTGACCGGTTGGCCCCGGAGTTGACAGAGGGGCCGCACGACTTACCGGTTGCGCATGAGCATTCGCTCTCTCGACGCGCGCTTTCGTCGCTTTGAAACCGCGCACGACCACTGTGTGCTGCCGGGTATCTTCATGGTCGCTCGCCTCGATGGGCGTTCGTTCACCCGGCTTGTTCGCCAGGAACACGAGTTCGAGGCGCCCTTCGATGTTCGCTTTCGCGACGCCATGGTCGAGACGCTTCGCCACCTGATGACCTGCGGCTTTCCAGTGCGCTACGGCTACACGCAAAGCGACGAGCTCTCACTCCTCTTTCCTCGCGACATCTCGACCTTCGGGCGCAAGCTTCGAAAGTTCAACTCGATCCTGGCGGGGGAAGCGAGCGCCGCGTTCACCCACGCCCTCGGGATTCGAGGTGCCTTTGATGCGCGGATTTCGCAGCTTCCCGGGGTGGACGATGTGGTCGACTACTTTCTCTGGCGGCAGAGCGATGCGCACCGAAACGCGCTCAGCGGACACTGCTACTGGCTTCTTCGGGGTCTTGGTCGCTCGGAAGAGGAAGCCACGGCAATGCTGCAAGGGGCGTCCGTGCGCGACCGAAACGAACTCCTCTTTCAGCACGGAATCAACTTCAACGAGTTGCCCGCGTGGGAGAAGAGTGGCATCGGCGCGCGCTGGGAAACCCGGTTGAAATCCGGCCGCCGCGCGGACACCGGAGAGCCGACCGAGGCGACGCGGCGCGAACTCGAACTCGTTTTCGACCTCCCGCGCGGCGACGCCTATCGATCGTTCTTGCGACCGCTTGCGGTCTGAGCGATCTAGGCAGCGCGGAGGGGTTGCACCATCGCGGGGAAGGCTTCTTCGGCCGGCGAAGCGATCACCCGAACCCGCGGGTGCGGTGAGCGTCCTGAGGGGTCGACCGAGAGAACCTCGGCGCCTCGCCGGAGCGCAGTCTCCAGCACCATCGCGGTCACGCCAACGGAAAACGAGGTCCCAGCGAAGAGCACGGCGCGCGCCTTCTTCGCCGCGCGCAAGACAGTGTCGATCGCGTAGTCACGATGCTCGTCGTAGCGTTCGTCGAACCAGAGCACATGCGGACGAAGGAAGTCTCCGCAGCGGGGGCAGCACGGTAGATTGGCGACGGACGGGTCTTCTCGAAAGCGCGCAAAGAGACCTTCGTCTCGCGGGAGCGAACCTCGAGGCGCCGCGTTTTCGCAGCCGTCGTTTGCGCAGCGAACGCGATCGGCGCGTCCGTGAACTTCGACAAGGGCGCGGCTTCCGGCCTCGCGGTGGAGGCCATCCACGTTCTGCGTCACGAGGAGAAAATCCGCATGCCAGGCATCTTCCATCGCAGCGAGCGCATGGTGCGCAGGATTGGGGGACGCGTCTCGGAGACTCTCAAAGCGGCCGAGATACCAGCTCCAGGAGGCGGCCGGGTCGTCGCGAAAGTAGCGAAACGTTCCCCGCTCGAGCACATTTTGATTCCACACCGCATCAGGGTCGGTGCCACGAAAAAGAGGGATGCCGCTGGCCGCACTCACACCTGCGCCGGTCACGACCAGAAGCGGCTGGTCTGTGGAAATCGTCGTGTCTCGAAGGTGCGTAGCTTGCGAGTTCCCGCCTCGGCGGGACTCAGGATTGTCGTTCACCCCGTCCTCTTAAGACCGCTTGGTTCCTCGTGCACGATTTCGTGCGACGCTTGGCGAGTGACGCCTCTGGTCGAGAGTCTTCGCGCGGGTCGTTTCGCCGACGCGCAGCGGTGCTTCGACGCCCTCTGTGAGACCTGTGGCGTTCGTGCGATCGCGGATCACGAACCTGGCCTTGTCGACGGCGTGTTCCGTCCGCGCCACGGCGAGCTTCCGGCGCCCGAGCGTTTGATCGCCCTGGGCCGAAGCTGGGAGCAGTTTGACCGTGCGTTCGTGCGCGATCGGCGCGCCCACGAGCCTGCGGTCGCTGCGCTCCGGCGGCTTCTCGAGGAAAGCGGGCTTCCGTCCCTGCTCGACGATCACCTCTTCGTAGTCCGCTCGCTCCACGCGGTCGTGAGCGCGGGGGAAATCGTTCGCGCGGACCTCGGCTCGATCGCGCTGCAGCCCCACGTGCCCGAGGCGACGCTCTTTCGTCGCCATCTCAAGCTCAGATAAGCAGGGTCGGACATCCAAAGAGGATGTCGATGGCGTCGGCGTTTCGGACGCGTTCGCACGCGGGTCCAAAGAGCTCAATCCGATTGCCGTCGCTTGTGTAGTCCCATCCCGTGGCGCGGCTCGGGTCGCGCGGAATCGTTTCCTCGTCGCCGCCACTCTCGATTTGCACGTTCACGCGCATCGGATCGAAAGCGCCCTCGGGGTTGTCCGGAATGTCGTACTCGCAGGAGAGCACCGCGTCGCCGATCTCGGCGAGCGCGCCCCGAAGCGCCCCGCCAAAGTCGAGGCCGGGATCGGTGAGGTCGTAGTGGCAATAGACCGGACCGAGGTCGGCGCATCCCGCACGTCCGGTTCCGGCCGCCGAGGCGATCCGCGACAGCACATCGCGAAACCCTTGGGACCCGGGCACCCCGATTACGAAGGTCGGTATGCCGCTTTCCGCCGCGCCTCGAACGCGCGTGACGAGGTCGTCCGCGTCCCGGGCAAGAGGCTCGGGCGAATCGAATCCGCAGTCCGCGTCGCAGCCCAGGCACACGCTCGAGTTCCCGTCCGTGGCGAGCACCAGAAAGGGCCGCTCGGCACCGAGGCTGGCGAGTCGCGTGAGGCCAAACGCCACTCCGTCGTGAGTCGGGGTTCCGAGTCCATCCGGCGTGATGCTGCCGATGGTTGCGAGGAGTTCGCTGCGGCTCTCGCCGATCGGGCGGACCTCCGCGGTGAGGATGTCGTCGGTGCAGGCTCGCTCCGCCTGCGGGAAGCGCATCAGACCGACGCGCGTGTCGCCGGGGAGATCCGCGAGGGCGCCTTCGAGCTCTCGGGTGAAGACATCCCATCGCGAGTCGTCCGGTGCGGGGGTGGGGTCCCCCGTCAGACAGGCCGGGTTCGACGCCAGACAATTCATGCTGTTGCTGGTGTCGACCTGAAAGAGGAGCGTTGCAGCGACGGGCTCCGCTACGGCGCGGACGGTCTCACAAACGTCGTTCGTATCGCGCGATCCGACGTCCCGGGGGCTGGTGTCGCGAGAGATTGCGCCATCGGCGCCAGCGCCTCCGTCGGAGCGAGCGCCTCCGTCGGTGCAAACCCGCCCGTCGCTACCGCACGCAGTCGCGAGGAGAACGATAAGAATTCTCGCCATGCGGGGAGCGTAGCGCGTTGCGCGTCAGTCCCAATGCGTTTCGACGGAGTCCGGGAGATGCACCCACGGGTGCATTCGATCTTCGTAGACGGAAAACACCGGCGGCGGAGGAACGGTCGATCCTGCAAACGCTCCGGCGGCGATCACGACAACGTCGGGCATGCCGTCGAGCCGCCAATAGACCGTCGACCCGCACTCGGGACAAAAGTGAAGGGTGACGACACCTTCGCCGCGCCGCTCGAACACCTTGAACGTGCCTTCGATTCGCACGCGTTCGTTGGGGATTTTGACCTGGACCCCGAATGCGCTGCCGGTTCGCTTTTGGCATTGGCGGCAGTGACAAATGGACGTGCCGGGAAGGTCGCCCTCTACATGAACGCGGAGATGCCCGCAGGCGCATGTCGCTTCGTGGGTCATAGCGCGTTTCTAGAATGCCACTGTGACATGCGCCTGGCGTCCTAGGCGTTCAGCGAAGCGACCGCGCGCCTCCAAAAGAACGCGCCGCGTGCGTCGCCTTCCGCAAGTTGCCGGGCGACCAGCGTTTCGACGGATCGTTTGACGGCCTCGGGCTGTCGCTCGAGGAGGTACCCCGCAAGGGCAATGCACTCGCCGACGAGCCCCTCCTGCTTCGCGATGGCGTCGCCGCCGAGAAAACGCGGCTGTGTGACCGCACCCTCGTAGAGGGTTCCGTCGAAGAACTTGAAGAGCGTTCCGTTCGGCGCGTCGTGCGCGTGAAAGCAGTCTTCCTTGGGGGGCGGAAAGAGCAGCGTCCAGTTGGCCTGCCCAGCGATCGCGGCGCGCATCGCTTGCGCGAGCTGCTCCTGTTGTCCGCGAAGACCCGCTTTGTAGCTGAAGAGATCGTGGAGACGAAAGATGAGGTAGCGAAGGAGGTGCTCCTCGCCGAAGCTCGCGACGAGGCCGATGCGCTTTTCTTTGACGTCGTAATAGACCTTCCACTGGCCGACGATCTCGCCCTTCTCGCGCTGTGCGATCTGACGGTCGCGCTTTCCTTTGAGGACGAAGAAGGTGATGAGGCCGACGATGCCGAGCACGACGCCGAGGAGGATCTTCATGGCGGGACTAGAACACATCTCGGCCGTGTCGTGGGCGTCCCACCTTCTGGTAGTTTTCAGACGTGCACGTTTCAGCAGCGATTGCCTTCGTTTTCCTCGTCGCTTGCGGGTCCCCAGCGCCCCCCGTGGGAGAGGCGTCGGCAGGGGCAGAATCCACTCCCCCGGCGACGACGCCCTGCACCGTGGAGTTCTCGTTCGAAGGGAGCGAGTACGGAACGGAGCGTTCGTACATCCGCGATGGAGCCGGCCGCTGGGTGTCCTTTGAGGAGGTTTCCGACGGACCGAGCGAGCAGGTGCGCTGGCGCTACGGCGAGGATGGCGAACTGACGGTCGAAGTCGAGGCCGACGGGTACGTCGAGACAAGCGCTGTCTCCGTTCGCGAAGACGGCGTGGTCGAAGCCACGCCCCAAGAGGAGGGGAGCGTTCGGCGCTGGCGTGTTTCGCGGGATGACGCCGGTCGCGTTGTGCGCGTCGACCTGATGAACGATGCGGAGTGGGAGTCTGCCTTCGTGTGTCGCTACGACGGGAGCCGACTCGTGGAGCGAATCCACGTCCGCGAGGCGCGAACCTCCGAGCGAAGCGAGGCGCGAAGCGTCATTGGAGGGGGGACCGGCGGGGATTCACTCCCCGTGGGGGGAGGTCTAGGCATAGACCTCCCGGAAGAAACCGGCGCGAACACGGGCGAAGTTCGGGACTGGTTTCGTTACGAAGGAGAAGCGCTCGTGGCGCGCGGGACGAGCGACCCTCAAGGGATTGCCGAGGAAGCGATCCGCCAGGACGGCGGTGGGTGGCGCGCTCGGGGGACGATCGACGGCGAGCCGCTGCGAACGACGGCGAACTACTCCGCGGGTTGCGAAGCGCTGCTCCGCCCTGCCTGCGCGTCCGAAACGATGCTTCCGCCCCACTACTTCGAGGGCTAGGCCGCGCGCACTCTAAACTGACCGTGCGATCGCGCCGGCGTTCCACGCAAGGCGCGAAGTTGCTGGAATACTGTCGGTATTTCAAGACGAGCAACGCCGCGAGGGGCGTCGAGAACAAGCGAGCGTGCGGTCAGTTTAGAGGAAGCGTGGTCTAGACGTTCGCGAAGCGCAGGATCGCCGCCGCGCACGCCTCGGGTCGAGTCTGGAGCAGCAGATGCGGCGCGGGGATCGCGACGTGGCTCCAGTTCTTACCCGCCGGCAGCGGAAGCGGGCGGAGTAGACGGTCCTGCGTGGGCTGGAGGTAGAGCGCCGGAATTCGGATGGCGTTCATGGCCTTTCGTACGTCCACCCGAAGGGCTTCCTTCGCTCGCGCGCGGAGGGTGCGCGGAGCGGTTTGCCGAATCGCCGCCTGGACGTGGGCGACGAGTTCGTTCGACGCGTCGGGGCCAACCATCAACGCGCGAATCAGCGCTTTTGGAGGTGGCGCCGCGAACGCGAGACTGAGAAGGGGGGCGATTCGGGGACTCATCGGCGCACGGGCGAACGTCGCGACGAGCACGACGTGCGTCAGGCTCGGCGGAGGTGTTGCGGCGATGCGGATCGCGAGCGGTCCGGAAAATGATTCCGCGATGAGGACGGTCGCGCTCGTTTGGGCCAGGCGTGTTCGTACGAGCTGCTCAAGGTCGTCGTAGCCAAGCGGCTCGTCGGGATAGGGGAGCACTTCGGCATTCGGAGAGAGCGCGCGCGCGAAGGGGTGGAGGAGTGTTCTGCCGCCGTCCAGGCCGGGCAGAAGGAGTGCGCCAACGCTCATCGCTCGGGGTCTGGGGCCGTCGTGCGGCTTTCGGTAGCGCGGCGTTCGGTAGCGCGGCGTTCAGTAGCGCGGCGTTCAGTAGCGCGGCGTTCAGTCGCGCGTGGCCCGCAGCGGATCGCCTCTCTAAAACGTATCCCAGTCGCCGGTGTGAACCTCCCAGTCCCGCTTCGGGGTGGGTTCTCCGGCGCGGCGAACCATCAAGACGTGCTTCTTCGGCAAGAAACACGGCGGTACACGTAGGGAGCCGGGGAGCTTCACGTTCGACATCGAAAGAACGACGTCGCAGCCTTGCTCCTTCGCGATGCCCCGCGCCGTGAGAGCAAGCTCGCGGGCCGCTGCACGATCGACTGCGAGGAGCTCCATCACCCAAAGGGAGATGCGTCCCCGTGCCTCCATGCGGTTGAGGACGAGGAGCCCGTCGATCTGATCGTCGCGGCGGAGCTCGAAGCACTGGTAGCGAAAGTAGGGATGCTGACCGTAGCGCCAGTTGAGATAGGCAGCGCTGCGGTAGGCCTTGAGGCCCGAATTTGGAAGCCGCGTTGCGAACTCGTCGTGGGTTTCGTCGAACGCATCGATCGAGGTAGCTCGCGTGGGAGGCACCTTCCCGCGGGCCGGACGAACCCAGAGCGGAACCGTCGTCGCCGCGAGAAACTCTCGGGTGTCGAACGCGCGCCGCGACTGTCCGTTTGGAAACGCGAAGAGCCACTCGCCGCGCGGAAGCTCCGCGCAGAGCGTGTCCATCACGCGTCCGTAGTGCCCCTGTCCGCGCGCTTCTGGGGCCGTCGCCGCGTCGCAGAGATGCCACGCTTTCTCGCCGCCGAGCTCCAGTGGATAGGCGCTGCAGGAAGCGATGATCGCCCCGCCGTCCTCGACGATCGCAATGCGCCCGTTTCCTTCGGGCGGCGAGAGCTTCCACCGAAAGACGTCCGGACCAAGACGATGGAGGGGAATGTCGTTTTCGGCGAGGACGTCCCCAAACACGCGTTGCTGGAGGGCCGCGTGGGCGGCGACATCAAGCTCCGAACTCTCGACGAAGCGAACCGGGAGCGTCACGACGCGGCGCGGTAGGGCTCAACGCCCAAGAGTTCGTCGAGCCGCGCAAACTGAAGTCCGCGGCTTCGAAGTCCGTCGATGATGCGAGGCAGCGCTTCGATGGTGGCGGAGCGATCGCTGCGGCCGCCGAGGCCGGTGCCGTCGTGAAGCATGATCACGCCGCCGGGCGCAACGCCGCGAAGGATTCGGCGCTCGATCGCATCGGGGTCGTCGCCCAGCGAATCCAGGCCACGCACCTGCCAGCCCACCGCGGTCATGTCCATTTCGCGCAGCACGTCGCCGAGCGCAGGGTTCTTGATGCCCTGCGGCGATCGAAAGAGGGTCGGCTCCGCGCCGATCACGCTGGCGATGGCTTCGTTGCACGCGCGAAGTTCACGGCGAACGGTTCCCCAGAGCGAAAAGTGAAAATGTGGCGCGTGGGTGTCCGAGTGGTTGCAGACGAGGTGCCCCGCCTCGTGAAGCTTCGCGACGATCTCGGGATGGGCGCGGGTTCGCTCGCCAACGACAAAGAACGCCGCGCGAATCTTATGGTCCGCGAGGATCTCCGCGATCTTAAGCGTAGCCGCGGGATCAGGCCCGTCGTCGAAGGTGAGCGCGACGGAGTTCGAGTCACCCCGCCACCGGGTCTTCGTCCAGAGCGTCGCGTTGGGATGCACCACCACCGCCATAAGAATGCCGGTTCCCAAAGTCATCACGGCGGCGGCCACACCGATCGCAAGCGCTCCATCGAACCACCACAGCGCTGCCGCCGTCAGGACGATCGTCGGAACTTTAATCCAG
>JBCDAA010000066.1:0-28283 GCA_039186435.1 Myxococcota bacterium
CGGGCGAGAACGCGTCGGAGATTTGGGTGACCTACGATCGCGATCGCTGGCATCCGATCGCGATGGATGTTGCATCGCTCGCGGCGCTCGGTCAGCGCCGCGTCGACAAGGTGGTGTGCGACTTGGATGGCTGCCAGGTTGGTCCCCTCTTCCTGTCGCGGCCGGAAGGAACGCCCGTGGTGGCCGAGTTTGCGAACCCCAACGTTCACTGGCCGGCGCCGAACCGCACCGAAGACGCGGAGCCCCGCGTTCAATGCAATCCCGCCGAGCAGCGTCCGAGGACGGCGCATCCCGCGGCGACCAGGGCGAACGGTGTTGCGGTCTGGCGCGAAGCGGTGCAAGGCGGCCACGCGCTCGCGTGGCAAAGCCTTCTCGAGCCGAGTGTGACCGGTCGCTCCGCCGCGATCGCCGATGCGGGTCAATGCACATCCCTTGGTGCAACGCCCGATTCGCTGCTTGCCTATTGCTGCGCGGACGGTTGCGAGATCGTTCATGTTGCCGCTGGCGGAACCTCGACGACGCTCTTCGACAGCACGTCCGTCGAGGCCGTGGCCGCAGCCTTTCCAGCGAATGATCGATGGGGGCTGCTGACGCTCTCGCGTGAGGAGGCGACGGTCAGTTCGGTCGCCCGGGATGGAAGCCACCGGATCGTTCGCCGTTTCGGCGCGGCGCTCCGGGACTACGAGCTCGCTCTCGCCGAACGGGACGGCCGCTTCATCGTCACTGCGCGAAAGGAAAACGCAGTGTGGATCTTTCCGACTGAGGGCGAGCCCGAGCGCATCACGTTGCCCCGCGAGTTCGCTCCCTGTGCATCTTCACCTGCGGCGCCGCTTCGCGTTCGCATGGGAAACCACGAGTTGACGCTCTCGGCGGATGCGTCCTGCGTCGAAGCGATCAACTCCGCCGTCGGGAGGGGTGCCGCATGGATTCACGCCCAGGTAAACGGCGGGCAGGTGAGCGGCATCGTCGCCTACCTGCACGGCGGGCCACGTTCGCTCGAGTGCGGCTTTCCGCGCGCCGACGCTACGAGGTGAAGTCGCGGCCCCAGTCGCGCATGGCGATCAGCATGGGCCCGAGGGCGCGTCCTTTGTCGGTGAGTCGATACTCCGCGCGCGGGGGCCTTTCCGAGTAGAGGTGTCGCTCGATCACGCCGTGCTCCTCGAGATGCTTGAGGCGCGCCGACAGCACCGTCGGTGAGATGCCTTCCTTGCTCGCGAATTCGCTGAAGCGCGTGACGCCGTTCATGAGATCGCGGAGGACGATCAGCGTCCACGAGTCCCCCACGACCGCGAGGGTTCGGGAGAGCGGACACAACTTGTCGATCTTTTTCCGGGACATGTCCTTGTCGAGCTACTAATTCGACAGCAACTACCAATTAAGTAGCAACTACGAATTTAGAGGCAGCGATGAAGTTCGGCCAAAATAGCAGAAATTTCCTGGTTTTTCTTCTGGTGGGCGTCATGGCCTGCGGAGACGATTCGAGCGCCGTCGACGCAGCGCTCGTGGACGCGAGCGTCGATTCTGCCGACGTAGGAGCGACCGGCCAGTGCGAAGGGCCGGCCGACCAGGCCGTCTTCGCCAGTGGAGTCGACGCTGCCGACGCTTCTGGAACCTGCGCCCTCGACAACATCGCGACCCCCGACCAGGTCGACGGGTGCATTGTCGACGCGACCGGCCTTTCGTCCGCATGCGCAGGCTGCTTCGGGGACAACGTGCGCTGCATCTTCGACAACTGCCTTTTGAACTGCGCCGACCCGGAGTCGGACGCGTGCGTTGCCTGCCAGGCGGAGTTCTGCACGGCGGCCCTCGCGGAATGCTCTGGACTCGATCTCGAAGGCGGCGGCGGGGAGCCCAACCCCCTCGACAACCCGCCGCCGATCGATCCCTCGCTGGAGAATCCGCTAGCGGCGGTTCTCGCGGACTACGAAACGGCTTACGCGGAGGCGAACCCTCACGACGTGCTCTTCGCGGAGCGTGACGGTGCTCGCATCGCGGTTCGGCGCTTTGCGGCGAGCGGCGCCGTCAGTGGACCCCCGATGGTGCTCCTTCACGGCTTTCCCGACAGCCAGCACCTCTACGATTTTGTGATCCCCCTCCTTCGAAGCGAGCGCGACGTCATCAGCTTCGACTTTCTCGGCTGGGGCGCCTCCGACAAGCCGGATGCGCGCACGCACGACTACGACACGGACGGCATGCGCGCGGATTTTGAAGCGGTGCTGGCCCTCTTTGAAGACGAGGAGGAGTGGGTCCTCGTCGTCCACGACGCGGGCGGCTGGCCGGGCATCGACTGGGCCCTCGACAACCCGTCCCGCGTGTCGGCGCTCGTGATCCTCAACACGGTCTATCACCCGACGGAGACCGCGGTGGCGCCGACGGGACTCGGCCAGGTGGGGCTCCCCGGACCGAACCGCGACATGTTCACGCAGGAGGCCCTCAACGACTTTTCGTTTTGGCTCGAGGGCAACGGAACGCCGGACTTCATCGGCCTTCGCGCGCAGCTCGACGAGTTCATGAACGACGAGGAGGCAGACGCGATCCTTCGGCCTGTCCTCGAAGCGGAGTCGTTCTTCATGCGCCCGGCCTTCGTCGAACTGGCGAGGCGGCTGAGCGCGGAGGTTGCCGCGCGCGGTCCCGCGATTCCGCGGATGGCGGCGTTCGATCGTCCGGTGAGCGTGGTGTTCGGAACCGACGATCCCTTTCTCAACCCGGGCGTCGCGGCGGACTTCACCGAACGCTTTCCGCGCGCCCTCCGGCAGGACATCGACGGAGCGCATCACTACGTGCAGGTGGACGCGCCAGCGCCCGTCGCCGACGCGATTCTCACCGCGCACGAGTAGTCTGGGGTGGGTGGTTCGCTAGCGCCGCACGCGCCAGCGACCCGGAACGAAGATGCGCACGTTGCCCCGCACCTGCCAGCTCGGGGCCTGCCATTCCTTGTTGTCCTGCGGAAGCGCCCAGCGACCTGCGATCCACACGAAGTTCTGGCCGTTCCACTGCCAGAAGCCAGGCTGCCACACGAGACCCGGCGCCGGCGGCGGAGGCGGCGTTTCCCGCGGGGCGGGCGGAGGCGCGGTCGGCGCGACGATCGTGGTTCCCGCTTGAAGATCCGAGGCAGGAACATCCCAATGTCCGGCGATCCACACCCAGCGTTCGGCAAACCAATGCCAGTACCCGGGAACCCAGCGCGAGTTCGGACTCGGCTTCGGCGGCCGATCTTCAGCCTGGGGCGGCGGAGGCGGACCGTCGGGCATCACGGGACGCGCGGCAGCCTCCGCTTCGCGGCGACGGCGTTCTTCTTCGAGGCGCACGAGATAGCCGGCGTGCCCGCCCGGCCCCCAACAGTCCTCGTCCTCGTAATGCGCGTCACAATACTGCCGACGTGCGGCGGCTTCCTCCTGGCGCCGCTGTCGCCGCTCGGCGCGTCGTCGCTCTCGTCGTGATGGTCCCCGGGCCGCGCGCTCCTGGGCTTCGCGTTCTCGCTCCGCGTGTTCCTCGTTGAGGTGCGCCTCGTACTCCTCGTCGGAAACGTTGGCGCCGTTGACGAGATGCGAAACCACGAAGATCACACCCTCCAGTGGGTTGGGAACCATCGACCAGAAGCGAATGCGAATTCGATCGCCCTCCTGAAAGGGTGGCGCGTTGGTCTCGTCGAGGCGGTCGACCTTCCACACCTTGTACGGCCCTTCGATGTAGCCGAGTCCGCGCTGCTGCATCTGCTCGTAGCCAAGGTTGTCCCACTCGGCGGGAAGAAGGGTGAGGTTTGCGTGCGCCGCGGCCGTCGTTTCGGCGCTCGGAGTTTCGGCGGTTGTCGTTTCGCCCGGAGTTTCGGCGGCCGGAGTTTCGCCGCCCGGAGTTTCGGCGGTTGTCGTTTCGCCGGCCGGGGGTCCAGGCCACCCAGCGGCTGGGGTGCTCCCGGCGGGAACCTCCACCAGCGACGCTTCCGCCTCCCGCGCGACGCAGCGACTGTTGTCGAAGACTTCGTTCGCCGGCACGCGCAGCTCGTAGTGAGTATTGCCGTTGGAGTTGACCTGCTGCGGCCGCTTGAATCCTCGCAGGTTTCCGCGCACCGCCGGCGCATCGTCGTTGACCCTCACCTCGTACTCGAGGTCGAGCGGATGCGGCGAGATCGCGTGGAAGGCGACGCCTTCACCCCACCGTGCACCGAGGGCGGCGATCTCGATTTCGTAGGGCCCCTGACCGCAGATCTCCGGGGCGCGAAGCGCGGTGGTGCTGACCGGGGTCACACTTAAGCGAGGTCCGCACGCGACGAGAAGGCAACCCGCCAGCCCCACAACCAAGAGTCGCACCGATGCACCTTCCTAACGCTTCACTCGTGAAGCGAAAGCCTATCACCGGCGGGATGGCGCGCCGACGGAACCCTCGTACGTCGTTCGGCTTCCCTTGGGCGGTCCATGCCTCGCCCCTCCAAATGACGCTTCGACCCTCAGCGAGCAATCGCCGCGTCGGTGTCGCGAAACTCACCGACCGCCTCGCCCTGGTCGTCGTAACCGCGCTGATAGAGGAAGAGATCGCGCAGGCGAACCTGTCCTTCGTGCACGTCGACCACTTCGCTGATGTGGGTCACGCGGCGCTTGCCATCCTCGTGCATCGCCATCTGCACGATCAGGTTTAGCGCGCTCACGATCTGTCGCTGAATCCCCCAAAGCGGCAGTGAGAGACCGCGCGAGAGCACCATCATCTCGAGCCGTGAAATTGCATGCGCCGGCGAGCTCGCATGCAAGACCGCAAGGCAGCCGTCGTGACCGCTCGTCATCGCCTGGAGCATTTCGATAGCCTCGTCGCCTCGCACCTCGCCGACGATGATTCGGCTGGGGCGCATGCGAAGGGAGTTTCGAAGAAGCTGCCCCTGGTCGACGCGGCCGGCCCCCTGCATGTTCGGCGGCCGGCATTCGAGGCGCACGGTGTGCTTTTGCTGAAGCTCAAGCTCGGCGGTGTCCTCGATGACGACGATGCGTTCGCGCTCGCTGATGAAGCGGCTGCACATTCCAAGAAGCGTGGTTTTTCCGGTTCCGGCGCCTCCCGAAAAGACGATGTTCAACCGCCGATGAATCGCGCTCTTCAGAAACTCCGCCATCGGCAAGGTCAGCGTGTCGCTGGCGATGAGGTCCGCCATCGACTTGATGGTTTTGGTGAACTTTCGAATCGTCACCACCGGCCCCTCGAGGGCGATCGGATCCACCACCACGTTGACGCGGGATCCGTCCTGGAGGCGAAAGTCGACGAAGGGCTGGCTGGTCGTCACCGTGCGCCCGGTTCCGCGAAGCATCGCGTCGATCATCGCGTGAAGCTGTTCCGCCCGCTGAAACGGACTTTCGACCGGCGACATCACGCCCTCACGCTCGACCCACACATTGTGCGGGCCGTTGATCATGATTTCGGTGATCGACGTATCCGCGAGCAGAGGGGTGATGAGCTCGAGGCCCGGAAGGACGAACATGTCCTCAGGCTACACGACCCGCTTTGGGCGCACGACGCTCGGCGTTAGAACGATGGCGTCAGAGCGATGGCGTTAGAACGCGTCAGGCCGTGAAGCCGAGCTGGCGACCGATCGCTTCGACGGCGCCGACGGTCTGCTCGTCGTCGTGCTCGAGCAACCCGGTGATCTTGCGGACGGCGCTGATGACCGTCGTGTGATCCTTGCCGCCAAAACGCTCCCCGAGTTCCGGGTAGCTGGTGCCGAGGCGCTGACGACAGAGGTACATCGCAACCTGCCGCGGGTAGCTCACCGCGCGATGCCGACGCTTCGACTTCAGGTCCATCAGTTTAAGCCCAAAGTAGGTGCAGACCGCGCGCTGAATGTCCTCGACGGTGACCGCTTGCTCGGGCGGCGGAAGCACCGCGCGAAGCGATTCCTTCGCGAGCTCGAGCTCGATGGGGCGACCGAGAAGCTCCGCTTTCACCGCGAGGCGAAGGAGCGTTCCCTCGAGCTCTCGCACGTTGCTCTTCACCACCTGCGCGATGAAGTGGGCGACGTCGTCGGTCAGCGGAATCTGCTCGGCTTCCGCCTTCTTCTTGATAATCGCGACGCGCGTGTCGACCTCGGGCGGCTGAATGTCCGCGACCATGCCCGACTGGAAGCGGCTGATGAGCCGTTCCTCCATCTCGGAGATCTGCTGCGGGTACACATCGGACGTCACCACGATCTGCTTGTCCGAGTGATAGAGCGCGTTGAAGGTGTGGAAGAACTCTTCCTGCGTCTGATCGCGACCCGCGAGGAACTGAATGTCGTCCATCAAGAGGACATCGCAGTTCTCGCGATAGCGCCGCCGAAACTCATCGATGCGATGGTTCTGGAGCGACCAGATGAACTCGTTCGTGAAGCGCTCGGCGCTGAGGTAGAGGATCGTCGCTGCAGGGTTGTCCTGCAGGATGCGATGCCCCATCGCGTTCATCAGGTGCGTCTTGCCGAGACCCACGCCGCCGTAGATGAAGAGCGGATTGTAGCGTTTCCCCGGCGAGGAACCGACCGCGACGCTGGCCGCATGCGCGAGCTGGTTCGAGGGCCCCACAACGAAGTTGTGAAAGCTGTACTTCGGGTTGAGGTCGGAGACGCGAATCGGCGTCGGTCCACGGCTCATCGTTTCGCTATCCGGCGCGCGTCGCGATTTGGGTTTCGGACGCGGCGCGAGGCGCGGCTGCGGTTTCACCTGCACCTGGAGCGACTCGTCCACCTCAAAGCGAAGCTTCGTCGGGGCGGGCTCGACGTTCTCCGCAAACGCCTCGAGCAAGAGCTCCTGGTAGTGGTTGGTGATCCAGTCCGCGTAGAACCGGTTTGGAATGCGCAGAGTGATCGTCTCCGCATCCACGCCTTCGATTCGTACCGGCGCGAGCCACGTCTCGAAGTTCTCCGTCGAGAGTTGACCTCGGAGTGATTCCAGCGCTCGATCCCACAGTTCGGTCATCTAAATTTCTTCAGCAATTGCGAGACAATGGGGCACCGGCCCCCAACCTATCCACAAGGCGGGGAAGCAAGGTCAATGCAAGGAGGCGGGTGCGATTTCTAAGGTGCTAACAGTGAACGCCGCGAGGGACTCGAAGAGAGACAGCAATCCGATTCCGGACGCTAGAACGCTCCCTTGTCCTCCCCGTGACCTCCCCCCTCGTTCGAAGGGAACGCGAAACTAGCAGCATGCAAACGTCACGTCTACGGCACGTTTCTCCCAATTTCCTAACTGATGGGGATCGCGAACGATTCACATCTCACGTTTCGTCGTCACGGGGAAAGCGTGAGCTGCAGCCTGTGGACACTGTCGCGCAAGCATTTGATATCATGAAGAAAAACACGACGCGATTGATTGCTGTGGATAACGATCGCGGCATCGCAAATGATCCACATGAAGATCCCCAAGTGATCTCCCCAGGGTCCCCCTCTCAATCCCCACAATCCACAGCCTGTGGATATCCAAATCGAGACCCTCGCGCGCGCAGATCGCGTCAGGAGAGCCACACTTTCGGCGCTTACGCGTCCCTTCGAGACGAAACGCAGCACGATTTTTGGAAGCCTCGGACCTCGCTGGTAGGTTCGCGCTTCGAAGGGGCGACATGAGAATTCTAAAGCGCGCGACGTATGTGCTGGCCGTGAGTATGGCGATGCTCACCACCGCACAGGCCCAGGAGGAGATCCCTCCGACGGAGGACGCGATTCCGGACGACGGCTTTCGTCCCCGCGAAGACACCTACGAAACCTCGCGTGGACTCGCGATGGGGGCCGGAGCCCGCGCAAGCGCGATGGGGACGTCAGCCGTCGCCTACAACGCCGCGAACATGGCGCTGGCGCGGATGTACCATATCGAGACCTTCGGCTCGTACCTCCCCAACGAAGGGGCGTGGGCGCTCGGCGGCGCGGTTGCGGACTCGGTGTCGAACAAGATCGCTGCGGGAATGAGCTTTCGCGGGGTGTACGGCGACGGGAACCGAAACTATCGCGGATACGACGCGCGCCTTTCCCTCGGCATGCCCTTGAGCGACTCGATCGGCATCGGTGTTTCCGGGCGTTATGTACGTCTTCGATCCCGGCAGCGAAACGAGGACGGAGAGCGCGTGGGCACGTCGCTTCGGGCCTTCACGATGGACGCCTCGGTCCGGCTCACGGCCGCTGAAGGCCTTCACATCGCGGCGCTCGGCTACAACCTCATTCAAACCGACTCCCCGCTCGCGCCGACGCTCCTCGGCGGCAGCGTCAGCTACACCATCGCCAACACCTTCACCTTGGGCGTGGACGTCTTCGCCGACATCACCTCCTTCGACGACACCGAGATCGTGGTCGGTGCCGGCGCCGAGTTTCTCGCGGGCGGACAGGTTCCGATTCGCGCGGGCTTTCGGCGGGATCAGGGTCGCGAGCTCAACCAGCTCACCCTCGGCATCGGCTATGTGGACCAGAAGGTGGGCGTGGACATCGCCCTTCGTCAGGACGTAGCGAGCGACACCAAGGAATCGTCCCTGGTGATGTCGTTCCGCTATCACGTTCAGTAGTCCGGCATCGATCGGCCCGCGGCTTTTCGCACACGCCGCGGGTGAGGTAGCCTCGGCCCGGAACCGAGACCGCTCGCCGTTGTCCACCCCCCGTGGGATCGGCGGCCAACGTTTTCGAAATCGAGCGTGCGGCCACGGCTGCGGGGTTCCACATCCCAATGGCGGACGGTGAAGAAGCGAAGCTGGTCGAACGCCTGAAGAGGCAGGACGAGGCTGCGTTCAACGAGCTCGTCCGGCTCTACCAGGGGCGTATTTTTCGGCTGGTCTTTCGCATGCTCGGCGATCGCGCCGAAGCGGAGGACCTCGCCCAGGAAGTCTTCGTCACGGTCTTCAAGTCCATCGGCGGCTTTCGCGGCGACTCAAAGCTCAGCACCTGGATGTACCGAGTCGCCACCAACCACTGCAAAAACCGGATCAAATACCTCGGCCGTCGCGCGCGCGGACAGAAGCAGGAGTTCGACGAGGTGACCGACGCGCATTCCCTCGAGAGTGCGACCATGAGCACGAGCGTTCGCCTGCCGCGTCCGGACGAGATGGTGACGGGGCGAGAGACCGAGCATTTCATTCGCGTCGCGCTTCACGAGCTGCCGGAAGATCAGCGCCAGCTGGTGGTGCTTCGCGACATCGAAAATCTCACCTACGAAGAGATTCAAAAGCTGACGGGGCTTGCGTCCGGTACGGTGAAGAGCCGTCTCCATCGGGCTCGCCTGGCGCTCGCCAAACGAGTTCGGGAGCTGCAGCGGGCCCCCAAGGAAGGTGAAACGTGACGAGCGACGAAGCGCGAGAACTCTTCAGTGAGGCGTACGACGGCGTCCTCAGTGCTGAGGAGCAATCCGCCTTCGACGCCGCGCTCGCCGGTGATCCAGAGCTCGCGTCCGAGTATTCGGAGCTCCAAGAGGTGCTCTCCGTCGCGCACTCCCTTGGCGATGATTTCGCCGAAGCGGACGGACTGCGGGAGTTCGAGGCGCCCGTCGATCTCGAGGTTCCCGATCTCTTAAGCGGCGTGCAGGCGAAGATTCGCGAGCGAAGCCAGGGGCGCTTCTACCGTGACCGTTTCGCGGAGCGCCAAAAGGGCATGGGCTGGACCCCGCTGATCCTCGCGCTGATCATGGCGCTGATGCTCGGGGTCGCCTACGCGGGGCTCACCTACGTCGAGGTTCAAGCCGCGCCGCAATCGGAGTAGATGGGCTTTCGCGTCATCGCCGGTCAGCTTCGCTTTCCCGAAGGCAACAGCGAGGCGTGGCTTCGATCTCAGGTCGACCTCCTCGGTTTTCGCGAGCCGGGCGCGCCGAGCTGGCCGCCGATGAGCCGCTTTGTCCGCCTCGACGTGACGATGCTCGGCGTAGATGTCGCACGATCGATCGAAGCGGAGCGGCATGGGAGCGTGCGGGATCACCTGGAGCGAGCGAAGGAACTCACGACCGCAGGCGAGGTACGCATCGCGGACGACCTCGTCGAGTGGCGACTTCGAACCCGCACGAAAGATCCCGATCTCGTGGCCTCATCTCGCTACGTCCTCTGTTTTTGCGTCGGCGCCCTCGTGTCCGGCGCTTTGGGTGAACTCCTGGCGTTCGAAGGACGCGCCAGTCGAGATCGCGAGGGGAAGCGTACGTACGCGCTTCAGCTTCGGAATGGGGAGGTTCAGGCGTGGACCCCGTCCAGGTCGCTCGGTCGACGCGTCGTTCAAGCGATCGGAGAGGACGCCGAACTCCCCGCTCTCACCGCTCCCGCCGAAGCAAGGCTGCGTTAGAGCACATCTCAAAGGGAAGGCTGGCTACGCGACTTTGACGCCGCGTTCTTCCTTGTAGGGAAGGCCTTCGGTCAACGCCGCAAAGGGCTCGTCGACGGGCGTCAGCACGATCTGGTTGGCGTAGTTGCTCATGACCTTCGCGGCGATGCAGGTCACGACGTCGAGGGCCTGCGCCTGCGTATAGCCCGCAGCGTAGAAGGCCTCGAGCTCCTGATCGGAAACGCGCCCGTGTTTCGCAACCACCGCGAGGGTGAAATCCCGAAGCGCGTTGTACTTCGGCTCTTCGAAGGGCAGGTCCTTGCGAATCGCGTTGAGCTGCTCGTCGGTGTTGTTGAAGAACTCGCTCTTTCCGAAGGCGGTGTGTCCCGCGACGCAGTACTGACAGCGGTTCGCGTGGGCGACGCTCATCTGAACGATGTTGTTTTCCTGGGAGCTCAACGAGCCCATCGCGACGAGGTTGAGCTGCGTCTGCCAGTAGGACTTCAGTAGCGCCGGCGCTTCCGCCAAGACGGCCGAGAGGTTCGGCACCATCTGAAAGTTCTCCTGGTACCAGTTGAGCGGTTCCTTGGCGCCTTCCGGTGCGGATTCGATGGTGTGCAGGGGAAAGTTGCGGAGCGTCTGGGTCGGCTTGGTCATGACACCGACTGTGGTGCTGCGGTCGGCCCGCACCATGCGGCGTGTGCGCAGGCGGGTTCTGCGCAATCGCAGCGCCCGATCTCCAATGAACCTGTCAGCCGACGAGATCTTTGGCCGCCTTGGAGGCGGACTTCTTCGCGCCTTCCCGCGTCAGAAGGAACTGCGTGAGGGAGGGCGTGTGTCGACCGAGGAAGGACGCGAGCCTGCCGTGTCCGGTGAAGACGAAGTCGCGCTTCCGTGCGTGAATGGCGCGAACGCAGGTCTCGGCGGCTTTTTCGGCGGTCCACATGAAGCGCTGCGGGCGCTTGTCGCGCCGGGCGGGATCGTGCTGACCCTGATTGTCGACCTGGCCGATCTCGCTCTCGACGAAGCCGGGATGAATGGTCGTGACGCTGACCCCGGTGCCGTGAAGTTCCGCAGCAAGCGTTTGTCCGATCGCGTGAACGGCGGCTTTGCTCGCGGCGTACGCGATCGATCCGGCCATGGGCAGAAACGCGGCGACGCTGCCGATCAGGACGATGCGCCCTTTGCGTTCTTTGACCGCGGGAAGCGACTCGCGGACCGTTTCGACGAGTCCGAAAACGTTCACGTCCATCTGACGCTGCCAGTCGCTTCGCGAAAGGCTTTCGAAGGACCCCGCAACGCCAAAGCCGGCGTTGGCGATGACGACGTCGATGCCGCCGAGCTCCTGCTGGACCCGTGCAACCGCGTCTCGCACCGCGCCGGTGTCGGTCACATCGCAGGGAACGGCGAGACCTCGGCTTCCAAGGGCGTCAACCTCCGCGGCCACGGCTTCAATTTTGTGGGCGCGTCGCCCGGAAACGGCAACGCTCGCGCCCTGTTTTGCGAGCTCGAGGGCGAGGGCCCTTCCAATTCCGCTGCCGCCGCCTGTGATCCACACCACCTGATTCGAAAAACGCGCCATGGCCGGAGCGTGGATCTCTCGAGGGGTGCGAGCAAGGCCGATCCCGTACGGCGTGCGAGGGAACGCGCACCAGGCCCCTTCACCGCAAATGGCACAGCGATCGTTTAGGATGCGCGTATGCCGGAGCTTCCGGACATCGAGCTCTATCTTCATTCGCTTCGTCAACGGGTGGAAGGTGAGGCTCTCGAAGCGACTCGCCTCTCGAGCCCCTTTCTCTTGCGCACCGTTGAACCGCCGCTGACGGAGGCCGTCGGCAAGACCGTCGTTGGGTTGCGACGACTCGGAAAGCGCATCGTCTTCGACATGGGCGACGAGCTCTTCCTGGTCTTTCATCTGATGATCAGCGGGCGCTTTCAGTGGAAGAAGAAAGGCGCGAAGGTCCCTGGTCGCTTGGGTCTCGCCGCCTTCGACTTTCCCCAGGGCACGCTTCTGATGACCGAGGCGAGCAAGAAAAAGCGCGCCAAGCTTCACGTGCTGCGCGGGGAAGATGCCCTCGCCGATCACGATCCGGGCGGGATCGACGTCCTCGGACTTCCGCTCAAGGAGTTTCAGGCGCGGCTTCAGGCGAAGAATCACACCGTCAAACGAGCGCTCACCGATCCGCGCATCTTCAGCGGCATCGGCAACGCCTACTCGGATGAGGTGCTCTTCGACGCCAAGCTCCCGCCCCATCGCTGGACCACTCGCCTAAAGGACGAGGAGATCGCGCGACTGCACGCCGCGCTTCAGGAAACCCTGGTGCGCTGGCGCGATGTTCTGATCGCGGAGGCCGGCGAGAAATGGCCCACCAAGATCACGGCGTTTCGGCCGGATATGAAAGTCCACGGAAAGTACGGCGAGCCTTGTACGATTTGCGGAAATCCGATTCAGCGAGTGGCCTTCGCAAGCAACGAGATGAACTACTGCGCGCACTGCCAGAACGGGGGCAAGCTTCTCGCCGATCGGGGGCTTTCGCGCCTGCTTAAGGGCGACTGGCCGAAAACGCTCGAACAGCTCGAGGAGATGAAGCGCGATCGGAAGGCGTAGCGAAGCGCGCTTCCTATCGACTCAGGTAACAGAGACGGCGTCTCACGCGACCTGTAGAATAGCCATCTTCAGGTCATGACCGTGTCGTTCCCGAATCAACCCCTCTGGCGGGGCAGAAAGTCCTAGCGTGGGAGGCGTCCGCGCAGAGGATCGCCGCGATCTCGGCATCAGCTTCGTGAGCTTGCTCGCGATGATGGCGGCGCACGCGTTGACCGAGACGGCGCGCGACGCGCTTTTCCTGTCCGGGCTCGACGCCGACCAGCTCCCCTACGCCTATTTGGCGATCGCGGGGCTCGCCGCGCTGGTTGTGCGGGTGAACCAAAAGATGCTTGCGCGCAGCCAAGACAAACGTCTTCTGCTCGCGGGGTCGCTGGGTTTCGCCGCGGTGGTGGATGTCGCTCTTGGAATCGCTGAGATTCAAGGACCGGCAGCGCTCTTCGGTCTCTACGTGTGGACCGGCCTCGTCGCGACCGTGGTGGTCGTGCAGTTCTGGCTCTTGCTCGACGACGTCGTCACGGTCACCCAGGCCAAACGGATCTTTGGTCCGGTTGCGGCCGGCGGCGTGGTCGGCGCGCTCCTCGGTTCGTTTCTCGCGGAGCGCGTGCTGTCGTTTGGGGCCGATCCGCATTCTCTTCTCGTGGGCGCCGGAGCGCTTCTCGCGTTTGCGGCGTGCGTCCCCTTCGCGTGGAAGAAGGAACGTCTTCAGCCGCAAGACGTCAGCGCCCCGGCCAAGTCCCACGGCCTGCGAACCCTTGTCGGTCATACCTACCTGCGCCGTCTTTTGGTGCTGGTGCTCTTCAGCACGATCGCGCTGACCGGCGCGGACTTCTTGTTCAAGAGCGTCGTCGCTGAGGCCTACCCCGATCCGGCGGAACTCGCGTCGTTCTTCGCGCTCTTCTACACCGGGCTCAACGCCATCGCGCTCGCGGTTCAGCTCCTTCTTTCGGGCTGGCTGCTTCGGGTCTTCGGCGTCAATCGCGCGCTTTTGGTGCTCCCTCTTCTCTTGGTGGTGGGCGCCACCGGCTTTGCGCTCTTTCCGGTGCTCCTCCCGGTGCTCCTTCTCAAAGGCGCGGACGGCAGCCTGCGGCATTCGCTGCATCGCACCGCGATGGAGGTGCTCTACCTCCCCCTTCCGCGCGACCTTCGCGATCGCTTCAAGGGGCTCATCGACGGAGTGGGCCAGCGCGGCGGTCAGGCGCTCGCGTCCCTCGGCATTCTCGCGCTTCTTTCGGCGGGTGGCGAAGCGACGCACGTCGGCTGGATCGTCGCTGTGCTTTCGCTCGTCTGGGTCAGCATTCTGATCGGTCTGCGCGCGAGCTACCTCGAGCTCTTTCGCAGCAGTCTTCGCGGCGGCCACATCGACGGAGCCGGGCAGCTCATGGAGCTCGACCTGCACTCGCTCGAGGGGCTGCTCGCCGCGCTCAACAGCGATCAGGACGACGAGGTCTTCGTCGCTCTCGAGCTTTTCGAGCGCTACAACAAGGTCTCGCTGATTCCGAAGCTGATCCTCTATCACCCCTCGCCCGAGGTCGTGCAGCGAGCGATGGCGATCTTTGCACGCGAAGGTGACCCCGGTTTTATCCCCATCGCGCGGCGTCTGATGCGCGACGGAGATCCAGTGCTCCGCTCGTCGGCGCTTCGGGCGATCACTGCGGTCGATCCCGATGATCGCCTGCTTCGCGATGCGGTGGAGAGCGAGGATCCCGCCCTGCACGCGACGGCGCTGGTGGGCATGCTCGCCAGCAACTACCCGGAGAAGAACGAGCTCGAGGCAAAGCTCGAGATGTGCCTCACGGTTGGCTATCCCGAGGTTCGCGTGGAGCTCGCGCGCGCTCTCTCCCACCAGGCGAACGAAGGTGCGTCGTCGGCGCTGCTCCGCCTCGCGCAGGCGCCCGAAGAAGAGGTGCGCATGCAGGCGGTCGAGGCGATGAGCTCGGTTCCGCATCCCTCCTACTTCGAGATTCTTCTTCCGATGCTGGGAGACTCGGCGCTCCGTCCCCGGGCACGGGCGGCCCTGCTGGCGATGGACGAGAGCGTCCTCGAGCGACTTGCAGCAGCGTTTGACGATCCTGCGCTGCCGCGTCGCGTGCGTCGTCACATCCCGCGGACCATCAGTCGCTTTTGTCCGGAGGACGCGATCCGCGTGCTGCAAAAGCAGCTTCCGCGCGAGCGCGACGGCGCGGTGCGTTACAAGATCCTACGCGGGTTGACGCAGCTTGCCGATCTCGCGCCGGACGTCCCGCTGGATCGTGCCCTTTTCGAGCGAAGCCTTCGGTCGACGCTGGAGCGCGTGGTTCGCATGATGGATCTGCGCGTTGCGGTTCAGGGCCGCCTGGTGCGCAAGGAGATCGACGGGCTCGGCGCGGATTTGCTCGCGGCGTCGCTCAAGGAAAAGGAAGTCAACGCGCTCGAGCGCGCGTTTCGTTTTCTCGATCTCCTCGACCGCACGGAAGACTACGCGCTCCTCTGGAAGCGTCTTCGAACGGGGAGTGCAAAGTCCAAAGCTGCATCGCGAGAGCTTTTGGAGCATGCCCTTCGCGGCAGCGTTCGCGACGCCGTTCTCGCACTGATGGACGACGCGCCTGCGCCCGATCGGCTCGCCGCAGCATCCGCGGCCCTGCGTATGGAACTCTTTGCGGGTAGCTACGAGCAGCGCCTTGCCACGGCTCTCGACGATCCGAGCGATGCAACCCGGTCTCTCGTCGCCTATCACATCGGTGAAATGGGACTGACCGAGCTCGCTACGGAGCTTCGTCGCGCGAAGCCTGAGCGAAAGGGATTTGTGCGCGAAGTGATCGATCGCGCTCTCGAAACACTGACCGATGGAGTGCCCAGTGTAGCGTGACAACCCCCTCTCCGTCGGCCGCATCGAGCGCCTGATCGCCATCCGCGCGTTTCCCGGCTACGCCGATCTTCCCACCGCTGACGTCGCGAATATCGCGGCGCGCATGACCGAGCACCGCTACCGGCCGGGCGACTACCTCATGCACGAAGGCGAGCCGGCGACGCATCTCTATTTTGTGCTTCGCGGGTCGGTGGAAATCCGCAAACACGGCCGTGTCCTTCGCCAGCTCAGTGACCGCAGCGTGGTCGGCGGCATCAGTGTTCTCGCGGAGGATCCCGAGGGGTACGACGTGATCGCGCTGTCCAACACGATCGCGTTGAGCCTCAGCGCCGACGACGGGTGGGACACCTTTGAGGATCATTTTCAATTGGTGCACGGCGTCATCACGCGGATCTGCGGGGAGATGCTCACCATGCGACAGGAGCTACCGGGATTCGGTTTCAAGGAAACGACCTGGGAGTACGGTCCGCCGCCTCCACCGCCAATGGATTTGGTCGGGCGGATGGCCGCGCTTCGGCAGGCGATTCCCTTCGCGGGCTCGCATGTGGAGGCGCTCGCGGATCTCGCCCGGGACGTTCAGGAACTTCGCTACGACGAAGCGCAGCCCCTCTGGGCAGCCGGGGACCCCAGCGATCATTTTCTCTTCATTCGCCACGGCACCGTGTGCGGCGTAACCGAGAAGGGCGCGATCCGGCTCGGTCCGGGAGACACGGTGGGCTCGCTGGGGTCGCTCTCGCGAAAGCCCCGCTGGTTCGACGCGAAGACGGAAGGGCCCTTTGTGGCGCTGAAGGTCGATCGCGAAGCGTGGAGCGACCTTTTGGAGGATCACTTTCATGTCGCGAAGCGAATGGTGACCGCCGTTTCGAAGGGAATGCTCGAGCTGATGGAGCGGATCGCTGAAAGCAAGGACAAGGACGAAGCAGCCGCGTAAGCTCCCCCTGTGAGGGACGGTCGGGCGGCGAACATCGCAGCGCTGGGTGCGCTCACCATCATCGCGCAGCAGATCGCCGGAAAGGCGACCCGAGACACGCTCTTCCTTACGAGCTTTGACGCGACCGAGCTCCCGCAAGTGATGCTCGCGGCGGCCGGGCTGGCGCTCGGGGGCGTCGTCGTCCTCTCGCGTCTTTTGGCGGCCTACGGCCCGGCGCGAATTGTGCCCGGACTCTTCTTGGTGAGTGCAGCGCTCTTTGCGGTCGAGGCGGCGGTCCAGCAGGTCGAACCGGAGCTGGTGGCGTACGCGGTCTATCTGCACATCGCGTTCTTTGGTGCTGCCGTGATCAGCGGGTTCTGGTCGGTCGTCAACGAACGCTTCGATCCGCATGCCGCCAAGCGCTGGATCGGACGCATTGCGATGGGCGCAACGGCAGGTGGCGTTGTCGGTGGTCTCGCGGCGGAACGCGTCGCTTCCACCTTTGGCCCGGGACGTCTCCTCGTTCTTCTCTCGGGGCTGAACGTGGTGGCGGCAGTGCTGATCGCCACCGTATCGGGAGGCTCGCGCGTCACCCCATCGACGCGCGCGTCCGGTCTCTCCGCCCTTCGGTCCTCGTCGTTTCTCCGCCGTATCGCGGGCGTCGTCGTGCTCCTAGCGGTCGGGGGCGCGCTCCTCGATTTTGCGCTCAAGGCCCAGGCGGACGGAGTGCTCACGGAAGGCGAAGACCTCGCGTCGTTCTTCGCGCTTTATTACACGGCCGTTGGCGTTGCGACCTTCGTGCTGCAGACCCTTGCAACGCGCCGCGGACTCGAGCGTCTGGGCATTGGTGTCATGATCGCGATGATGCCGATGGCGGTGATCCTCCTCGGTTCGATCAGTGCGGCATTCACGCGCCTTTGGTCCCTCGTGGCGCTCCGTGGCGTCTCGACCGTGCTCGAAAACTCGGTATACCGCTCGGGCTACGAGCTGCTCTACACGCCGGTTCCGCCCGCGAAGAAGCGACCCGCAAAGCTTCTCATCGACGTCGCGGGAAACCGCCTTGGCGACGCGCTGGCGAGTGGTTTCGTCCTGCTTTTGCTCCTGCTCCTCACGACGGAGAACGCGATTCGGGTGAGCGTTGCCCTGGCGGTGATCGCTGCGGTGGGCGCGCTGATTCTCGTCGCGCGTTTGCAGCGTGGCTACGTGTCGCAGCTGGCCGCGAGTCTCCGCACCGGCGCGCTCTTTCTCGACGAAGAACTCGCCGCGGACGCGACCACCCGTCGGGCTCTCGCCGAAACGACGATGGCGCTCGATCGGGAAAAGCTCCTCAAAGCGATCGACGAACACCGGCGCGATCGCGCGGCGCTCGGCGATGACCTCGAGGCCTCGAGCGACCTGGGTCAGGGTGTCAACGCGCGCGACGTCGCCGATCTCGTTCCGCAGCTTGCCCAGGCGTCGACGCGGCGAATGGCGGCGCGAGTGCTTCGTCGCGCCACCGGCCGACATCTTGGGCAGATGGTCGACGCGTTGCTGAACTCGGAGATCGACTTGGCCGCGCGACGTTTTCTTCCGCCGATCATCGCGTCCGCGGCGAATCCGCGCGCGGTGCACGGACTTATGGCGGCGCTCGAGGATCCTCGTTTCGAGGTGCGCTACCGCTGTGGTGTGGCGCTGTCGGCGCTCTGTGCGCGCGATCCCTCCCTCGCGCCTTCGGACGCGGAGGTGTTCACGGCTGCCGCGCGTGAAGTCCGGGTTGGAAAGAAGGTGTGGGAGAGCCAACAGCTTCTTCAGGATCTACCGGACGACGATGAGAGCGGGTTCGCGGCGATCCTTCGAGAACGCCGCGATCGCAGCCTGGAGCATGTCTTCAACATTCTGAGTCTTGCCCTCGACCGCGATACGCTTCGGATCTCGCTTTCGGCGCTCATCAACGCGGAGAGCGAAGAGCTGCGGGGAACCGCGCTCGAGTACCTCGAAAACGTCTTGCCGGATGAGCTTCGGCAGGGTCTTTGGCCCTATATCGGGTCGCGAAAGCGCGACCGTCCAAGCCAGCGTCCGCCCCGGGAGGTGGTCGATGAGCTTCTTCGCTCGATGGACTCGCTTCAAATCGATCGCGAAGCGCTTCTCAAGCGAATCGAAGAGGAAGACGAGCGACGCGAGGCGAGCGTTCCGCCCGACGAGTGATCACCGACGCAGTTCTAGAATGGCGAGCCCGCGAGCGTGCTCCGGGTCGAGGACGGCGCGGTGCACGCGCTCCAGGATCGCCGAGTCGTCGATGCCGCAGAAGACCTCCCGCAGCTGCGCAAGGGTCACGATTCGGTGAAGCATTTGGGAGGGCTTGGGCTGGTGAAAGACCACTGGATTCTGCAGCTCCTCGCACGCCTCGGTCGCGAGCTCAGGGCGCCATGCCGCGACGACGTGGGCGGCATCTTGGGGAAGTCGAAGAACCTGCTCCAGTCGAGGTCTTCCGAGACTGAGGGCGGACTCCAGCGTGGTCTGCGCCCCGGCGCTGAAGGCGACCGCTTCGATCAAACTTCGCCTCGTCCGGTGAAACTCGCGATCACGTCGCGCGTCGTAATGCAGAACGTCGCGCCGGTCATCGACGGTTCCTTGCGCTGGCTTGGTCAGACCATTTCGCGCGAACTCGCTCCTCCAGCGAAGCTCGGCAAAGGGACCGCTCTCGGGGGCGGGGCCTTGCTTCATGAGCCAGTCGAAGGCTGCGGAAGCCAGCGCAAACTGTTCGTGAAGCGCGCCTTTATCGAGCAGCATGCGGCGCAGCCCCGGGGCGATGAACGCGACGTGATAGAGGTCGCGATCGGGAACCGCATCCTGGCGCAACTCGGTTCCCGGCGCGTGAGCCCTGTTCCGAACCATCGCCCAAACGTTCGCCGATTCGAAGTCGAGGTATTCGAGCCGCTCGAATCTCCTCCCCGGGTTCGCGACCGCCAGTGCGATGGTGCAGGCGTTGGATCGCACGCACGCGGCCTGCGTGGCGTTGCCCGTGTTCGCTCCCCTCCCGGCGGTGAGAAGGGCGACGACGTCGCCGTTGACCAGCTGCAGGTACTCAAAGTGCGACGCCGGAGGAACCTCGATTCGTGCCTGGCGCTCCCCAGGTGGCCGGAGCGCGACGGGCGGAGCGTCCTCGGGACAGTCCTCGAGAAGAGCGACAAGCTCCTCCTGTTCCGCGCGCCGAAGGGTGGGACGCGCTGCGCAGCGGCGATCCAGCGCGGTCATCACGTGGAGATAACCCGGGGCGAGCTCGTAGTGTCCGGCGCCGAGACTCTGGCGAAGCGCTTCGGCCGTGCTGGAAAGCGCGTCTCCCCGCGAGGTCGGAATCGCGGCGGCCAAGCCAGGAATATCAAAGTGCGTCGCGAAGGCGCCAGCCACGGGCGTCGTGAGCAGGAAGAGCGCCGCGCTTGCGATGCAGCGCACCCAAACGCGTGGGCGCATCTGAAGTTCGGTGTGTGCCGCGACGATGCGGAGTGGCTCGATCGCCGAACCTTGAAGAATGAGCTCGTCGCGATAGGCGGCCGGATCTCGGGGAGGAAGAAGAGGTCCGATCACGCGGACCTCCTCTTCGAGGAGGACGTCGCGAATGGTCTGGCCGCCCTGGAGGTCGCGATGACCCACCTCGATGCGGTAGGGACCGTCGAGGCGAATCGTCTCCGTCTTCGTGGAGAGGCGGAGCCCGCGGGCCGAGCGAATGGTGGCGTTCTCGCCCGGGCCCTCTTGGCTAAGGGCGACATCGGACTCGTCCCGGAACGAGGAGGCCGGCGCGTCCGCGATCAGTCGTCCGCTGTGTCCTTCCGCCGCGTCCGCCTCCCGGCGAAGTTCGCGGAGCGCTCGGCGCCGGAGGCGAATCGCGAACACCGGCGCGAGCGTCGCAACGATGGCGACGACAACCCACGCCCATACGCCGTAGAGCGCCCAAAACGCGCTAGTTCCGCCAAGGAGGAACATCGAGTGCCAGTATCGGTGTGAACCGCCTTCCTCGTCGAGAGCGTTCCGTCGCGATTCAGTCCGAATTTACGTTTTCGGGCGGCGGAATGTAGGGGAGACCCGGGTGAAAGTGGTGGCTACTGACAATGCTGGGCGGCGGTCGTCCGCACTGGAGGCGATTGGGTTCCGTCCGCCGAACCACTACGCACGCGTCGGTGCCGTTGTACGCCACACGCGAGCGGATGGATCTCGGGTGCGGGCAGTTTCGTTCGGTCGAGCAGATGAGTTGGCAACACGCATTTGCGATCTCCTCGATGGCGTCGTCGCGTGACGTTGGGATCGCGACGGCGACCGTGAGGAAATGAAGTTCCACCGCAGCGACACCCACGACGAAACTCGCGAGCAGAAAGACGGTTCCCGCGACGAGGCAACGAACGCCCGGTTTGGGGTGGAACTCGGTCTCGCCCGCGGAGAGGATCCGAAGAGGTTCCGATTCCGAACCCTCAAGCGTGAGTTCGTCCCGATACGCCGCGGGCTCGCTCGGTGTGGACAGCTCTCCGAGGATGCGAACGAAATGCCCGAGCCGAATGTCGCGAATGTGGGACCGGCGCACTTCGCGATGACCACTTTCGATTCGGAAGGGTCCTTTGAGTCGAAAGGTATCGTTCATCGTCGCGAGGCGAAGGCCGTCCGCGAAACGCACCTCGGTGTCGTTGGTGTACCGCTGGCTGAGGGCCATCGGCGTCTGATCGTGAAACGATTCAATCGGCTCGTCCGCCACAAGGCGTCCGGCTCGTCCTTTGCTCCGATCGGCAAGCTCGTGCAGCCGTCGCAGCGACCGGCGCCGTAGTCGCATGGCGACGAGCGGGGAGATCGCGGCAAGGACGCCGACTGCGGCCCAGAGCCACACCCCATAGAGAGCCACGAACGTCCGAACTTCGCCGATCACGGATGCAAGTATCCGACGCGACGCTCTCCGTGTCTGCTTCGGCGAAGGAAGTGCAACCGCTCAGCGGTGTCACGTCGGGTTAGGTCGGGTCGCTGCCCTCGTCGAGGTCGACGCCCAAGCGTTCCGCGGCCTCTTGCCGTTGATCGCTCTGTGGCGCAGCCAGGAGCAGCCCAATACGAAGGGGGGAATCGCGAAGAAGCTCCATCATTTCGTCGTTTGCGAGCGCCTTCTCAAGTAGCTGCTCGGCCGTCGATGGCTTGATCTCACTTCGTTCGCCGAGCGCCTCGAGCGCCCGCGCAAAGCCCCGAACCTGCCCATCCGGGCGCTTGGGCGGCGGCGTCCACGCGGTGTCGACACCCGCGAGAAAGAGCGCCCGCACCGCGCCGATATCCTTCGCAAGAACTTCGTCGGGTTGCCGCATCGCCCACTCGTAAAACGCGTGAATGCGCGGATCGGAAATGTCGCGCGCGAGCGGCTTGTCCGTGCCGCGCACCTTGCGAATCCGCTCCTTGAGCCCGCGCACGCGCTTCCAAAAGCGGTAGTAGTCGAGCTTCACCTTGCACTGAAAGCCCGCGGCGTCCTCGAGGACAAAGCCCTCGATCGGACGGCCCTGCCAGAGGTAGTCCGTCGCGTCGGCCGTCGTGAGAAACCCGTCGAGGGCCTTGGGGTTCGAAAGGGACGCGGCGCGCTCCTTCACCTCGAGACCGAAGGCCTTCCCGACGCGCTGAAGACCCGGGTACGCCATGCGCTCGAAGGTCGGCGCGCGACGCACCACGTCAAGAAGCACGAGCTTCGCCTCGTCGTACGCGATCATGTGCGGATCGCGCTCGGGGTCGATCACCTCGAAGACAAAGGTGGCCTGCGCGTCGCGAAGGTAGCGACGGAGCTTGTCGAAAAGGCGCGCGGGAATGGTCGCCTCGGCGATCTCCCGCAGCCAGCCGGCGAAGTCGCTCTCGAGGCTCGACTTGCTCGCCCAGACGATTTCGTCCGTGCGCTCGTCGTAGCCCGCGAGGCCGAGAAAGCCGTTTTCCTTCACCCACACGCTTACGGGAAACGCGAGCTTCGCGAGCGCTTCGGGCGCGGTCTCCGGCCGCTCGCCAACGTTGAAAAACTTGTCGTAGGAGCGCGCCACGATGCGCAGCCGCTCGGGATCCACAAAAAGACCCCGGGCGGTGAGGTTGAGCTCGTCCCACTTTGCGTCGAAGAACGCGTCGCGGGTGAAGTTGAAGGCGCTGATCCACGGACGAGAAGGCGCCGGGCGCTCGTAGATGAGTTCATGCGTCCGCAGCTTCGCGAGGAGCGCTTCGTCGAGCGCGGGCTCGCCGAGATCCGCGGTGACCCAGTGCGGGTACATCTTCTTGTTGCGGAGCGCTCCCGCGCGAACCACCTCCTGGATGGTGCGGTAGCGGGTGCTCTTGATCGACACGGGATGAAAGCCGTTGTCGCTCAGGCGAAGCGCCCGAAGAAACCCGCCAAACTCGACCTTGCCTTCGAGGTTGAAGCTCCGCGGCGACGCCTCGATCGGAAGCTCGGGCGTGTTGCGATGCCCGTGTACCTGGACCCACCCGGCCGGCGCGCGCTCGTCGAAGATCGCGTCGATCGGCGACGCGTAGAAACCGACGCCGCGCGCCCACTGATGGGAGCTCACGCCCGCCGGACGCTCAGGCACGGTCGACATCCCGGCGTGGCACACCATCACCTGCGTGCCCCGGTAGCGATAGAGCACGACGTCGTGAAGCGCGTCGCAGAGGGCGTCCGCATCTTCCGGACGAATCCCCGCCGCCACGAGCTGCGGAAGCGTCCGCAGCTCGAACTCGTCGCTGCGGCACTCGAGCCCCTTGGCCCAGCGGTGCAGGTGATCCTCGTGGTTGCCCCAGAGAACGCGCAGGTTGGGACGCGCGAGGTTTTCGAAGATCAGCTTGAACGCGGCGTCGTTTTCCGGGCCGCGGTCACAGAGATCGCCGACGAAAAGATAGAAGGTGTCGTCGCGAAAGCCGCCGTCGAGAAGCGCGTGCACAGGCGCGACGCAGCCCTGCAGATCGCCGATGTGGAGAACCTCGCGATAGGACGAAAGGTCCTCGACCGGAACGTCGAGAAACGCGTGGAGGTCACCTTCAAACGCGCCGTCGTCGTCCACCTCAATGCGGAGGACGTCGTCCGGGACCTGGCCCGCCTGGCAGGACTCCCAGGTCTTGCGCAGCACGCCCTCTGGAACCACGCGATGGGGTTCCCGCATCTTGTTCTGCGTGAGACAGCGCTCCAGCGCGATACCGCTGAAGTCGAGGCACGCGAGGCGGTAGCGATGCACCTTGGCAAGATCGCGATAGAGCTTGAAGGCCTTGGCGTTCGGGTGCGTGGCGTCCATCACGAGGAGTTCGCCGCGCGCCATCCGCTCGTTGAGTCGCGCCTTGAGCTCCGACCAAACGCGGGACTCGTGATCCTGCGACACGCCGAAGCGTCCCCCCAGCCCAAGCACCGGACCGGCGAGGGTTTCGCGCACGCGATCGGCGCTGATGAGCCAAGGCTCGAGGCCAAGGCGCCGAATCGTGGTGCTCTTGCCGGCACCCTGCGGGCCCCGGGTGATGATCATTCGTCGCATGAGCGGTGGGTTTGCATCCTCCGTGCCGCGCAGAGAGGGCGGCCAGCGAGGCGGATTTTGCGGCGACCTGAGACCGGAGGATAGCCAGCTGGCTATTCGGATAGAAGGGCGTCGAAGAGGAGCCAGCCCGCGCCGAGAAAGACGAGATCGAAGGCGCCGAGGATCTGCACCCAGCCGACGATCAAGGCCCAGGGTTCGCCCGCCAGGAGCATACGGGTCGCGACCACCCCGCCGAGGAGGGCAGGCGTTATCAGCGGAAAGATCACGATGCTCAGCGTGAGATCGCGCGCGTTGCTGCGAACGCTGAGGGCTCCGAAGAGCGTGCCTGCGGCCACAAAACCAAAGCTGCCCATGAGGAGGATGAGCGCGATGCCGCCAAGGCGTTCGAGCTCGAGGTGAAAGAACACCGCGACGAGGGGCAGGACCACGATCTCCACGATGGTGAGGAAGATGAGGTTGCCGAAGGTCTTGCCGAAGTAGATCGACGCGCGCGGGATGGGGCTGAGGAGCAAGCCGCGCATCGCGTCGTGTTCCCGTTCGCGGGACCAGCTTCGAAGGACCGCGAGGAGGCCTGCAAAGGCGATCGAGACCCAGAGAACCCCGGGCGCGACCTTCATCGCCAGGTTTCGGTCGAGGTAGAAGGAGAGCGACGAGAGAACCACGATCAGCACCGCAAAGAAGGTCGTCACGACAGTGATCTCTTTGGTGCGCGCTTCGATGCGCAGATCTTTGGCGGCGATGCGCAGCGCGCCCCGAAGGATGCTCATTCGCCTTCCTCCGTCACGACGCGCCCGCGGCGCAATCGAATCGTGCGATCGGCGACGCGTTCCGCGAGGGTGGGGTCGTGGGTGATCAGGACCACGATCGTGCCGCGGTCACGCTCTTCGTGAACGACCTCAACAAGGCGGTCGACGCCCGCGCGATCCAGACCGTTGGAAGGTTCATCGAGAAGCAGGAGTGAGGGCTTTGCGATCAGCGCGCGCGCGAGAGCGATGCGCTGAAGCTGCCCGCGGGAGTAGGTGCGGACGGGGCGCTTCGCAAAGCTTTGGGCACCGAAGCGCTCGCAAAGATCGTCGACGCGGCCCGGTTCTGCGTCGTGAAGGTCGGCGTAGAACGTAAGGTTTTCGCGGCCGCTCAAATCCGGGTAGAGCATCGAGGCGTGGGTCAACACCCCGAGACGTCGGCGGATTTTCATGGCGTCTTTGCGGGCGCGCCACGGCCCGTAGGCGATCGTTCCCGACGTCGGTTTCGCCAACAGGGCGAGGCAGTGCAGGAGCGTGCTCTTGCCCGAGCCGTTCGGTCCTTCGATCACCGTGACTGCGCCGGCCGGGAGCGTTGCGTCGACGCCGGCGAGCGCACGGGTGCGCCCGAAGAGCTTCACCACTCGCTGGAGTCGAACCTCGTCGAACGCCACCGGCGGATGCTAGCAAGATCGCTTCGGAATCGAAGGTTTTCGGGTCGGCGCCGACCGTCAAAAAAGATTGGTGATGATTCCGTCGAGAAGCAGCCATTGATTCCGCGGGATGCGAAGGCGTCCATCCTCGAGCGTCAACGCGCCGCGGGCGAGGAGTCGCTCGACGCTTCCTCTGCGGGACGTCTGCCAGTCGAGCCCCGCGCGCTGGGAAAGCGCCTCGACATCGACTCCGTCGCTCGTCCGCAAGCCGAGCATCAATCCCTCTTGAAGGAGCGTCGGCCCGTCGAGGACCTCGCGCTCGCTTTCGCCGCCGGATTCGAGGTAGCGCTCGTCGCGGATTTCGTTCTTGTAGCGCTCGGCATGACCGGGGGCGTCGCTGAGGCAGCCGACGGCAGCTGTGCCCAGTCCGAGGTAGTCGCCCGCGCGCCAGTAGTGTTCGTTGTGTCGCGCGCGGGCACCGGGCCGCGCGTAGCTACTGATCTCGTAGTGCTCGAGACCGGCCTTTTGCATTTCGTCTTCGACGCCCCGAAACATCGCTGCGTAGGAGTCCTCCGAAGAGGTTGCGAGTTTGCCAAGGCGGTGGAGTTCGCCGAACTGCGTGCCGGCCTCGATGGTGAGGGCATACGCCGAAACGTGCTCGACGCCGGTGGAGAGGAGGTCGCGGACGTCTTCGCGAACCGAACCTTCGTTTTGATGGGGCATGCCGAACATGAGGTCCGCGCTGGTGCGGTCGAAGCGTTCCGTGGCGTCCGCGATCGCGCGGAGTGCTTCGTTACGGTTGTGAAGGCGCCCGAGGAAGCGAAGCTGCCCGTCCCGAAGGGACTGCACCCCAATGCTCACGCGGTTGATTCCGGCCTGCAAAAACGCATCGACCTGAGCGCGCGTGAGCGAGTTCGGGTTCGCCTCGGCGGTGACCTCGAGGTCGGACACCGTGTGGTCGAACGCATCGCGAATTGCGCGAAGGACCTGGGCCAACGCGGAACCGGCCCAGAGCGAGGGCGTGCCTCCGCCGACAAAGACGCTGACGAGGCGGCGCTCTCGAAGGGCGGGACGACGCAGCTCAAGTTCGCGAAGAAGAGCGTCCGCGTACGCCTGATGAGGCACATCGGCAGGGGCCATCTTCCGCGTCACGAAGTCGCAGTAGGGACATTTGCGCGCGCACCACGGGAAATGCACGTAGACCGAGGTATCCCTCACGACGCAGTCATAGCAGAAGGAAGCTTCTGCTTTGGCGCCAAGGCCGCTACCCTCGGCGGGCCGTGGGCACGAACGTCCAGGATGTCGCTGCCCGAGCCAAGCAGCTGATTTCGGAGCGAAAGTACCGGGAGGCCGTGCGTGCCTGCCGGCGCGTGCTGCTTTCGAAGCCCGATTCGGTCGAGGTTCGCCTTTTGCTCGCGCAGGCGCTTCTGGCGCTCGGCCGCCACGACGAAGTCCGCATTGAGATGCAGACCCTGACGAGGCGTTCGCCGTCGACGGGAGCGGCGCACCGGCTACTCGGCGAAGCGTACCTTCGCGCCGGGAACAAGATCGATGCGACGCGTTCGCTCAAGCAGGCGTTGCTTCTCGACGCGTCGGACGAGGAGGCCCGGGAGCTTCTCGAAGAGCTCGACGAGGTGGAGTCGCCGCCGATGGACACGATCGATCGCTGGTTTGGCGAAGATGAGCCGCAGACGGTGGAGATGTCCCTGGATGCTCACGCGCCGCCAGCGACTCCGCCGGATCTTCCGAACGAGCCCACGGTTCAAGTCGATCCGGGAATCGTTGGCGAGTCGAAGCCCGCGCCCCGCCAGAAGCGAACGATGATCGGCATGCAGGCGGTCACCGCGCCGCTTGAGGCGCCGAGCACGATCGTGGCGAAGCCTCCGGTTGCGGCGCCCGCTCCGCCGGCAGCGCCCACCGCGCCAAAGCCCATTTCCGCGTTGGCGCCAACCTCACCGCTTCCGCCCCAAGCGACGGCGACCGGTCGCATTCGTCAGCGTCCAGGAAAGCGCACGATGATGGGGATGCCGGCGTTCGCGCCGGGGGCGCCGCCCGCGCCACCCGTCGCGCCTCCTCCCGCCGCGTCTCCTCCTGCCGCGTCTCCTGCCGTGCCGCCGTCGGAAGAGGAGCTCGCGTCGGAAGACCTGATGCTCGAGGAGGCACCCGCGCCGATTCCGCGGGGGGCGACCAAAGAGCTCGATTCGAAGCTTCTGCCCTCGTCCACCGAGGAGCTCTCGGCGGAGGATCTCGCGCCCCTCGCATCGGGGCCGCTTGCGCCTTCAAGCACCGAAGAGCTCTCGGCGGAGGATCTCGCGCCTCTCGCGTCGCGGCCTTCGAGCACGGAAGAGCTCTCCGACGGGGATCTCTCGCCGCTCCCCCCGCTCGAAGGGGAGGCGACCCAAGCGCTCCTCCCCTCGGGTCTCGACGCGCTCGACGACGTGCCCACCCACGCGCGACCCGAGGAGAAAACGCGAACGCGCTCTCCATCGATCGCCGATGTGCCCGACCGCGCCTCCTTTGAAGATGCGACGCACGCCGCGCGTCCGGGTGCGAAGGCACCGGCGCCCTCCTTTCCTTCGGATCCCGTTGAAGGTCCACCAGGAACGGCGCCGCTTGGAACGGAGCCCTTGCCCGGTCCCATCGGAACGGAGCCGCTCGCGGATGTCCCTCTCCTGAGTGGGGAAGCGACCCGTGTTCCGAGTGAGCCGATCGGCTTGCCTCCGTCGGCTCCGGCATCGGTTCCCGGACCGTTGCCGGCGATGCCTTCCGATCTCAAGCCCTCCCGTCAGCCGACCGGTCCGATGCCCGTCGCGACGCC